>DASXSU010000095.1:0-85312 GCA_036505795.1 Nitrospirales bacterium | reverse complement strand
ACCCTATATTCCAAGGTCTCCGGCTACTTGAAAAGCATTGCCGTGGACAAGGGGGATATCGTCAAGGCGGGCCAGATTCTCGCCGTCATTGATGATCCTGAACTGCGTGAACGCTACCATCAGGCGGAATCGGAATATCAGATTAAGAAGGTCACGTACGAGCGACTCGCGAACGTCCGCAAAGAAAATCCGGACGTCATTGCGAAACAGGATGTGGATGTGGCGGAAGCGACTTACCAGGGCGCCAAGCATGCTTTGGATCAACTAGCCAGTATGTTGGACTATACGAAGGTGAGGGCGCCCTACAATGGGACCGTGACAGCGCGCTTCGTCGATCCGGGTGCCCTCATCCAGGCAGCCACAAGTTCTGCGACCCAAGCAGTCCCTCTCTTTACGATCATGGACGTCTCGACCTTGCGGTTCTATATCAATGTCCCGCAGGAAGACGCGCACTTTGTGAAAAAAGGAACGCCTGTCACCATCGCTGTCACTGATGTGCCTGGGAAAACATTAAAGGCGACGGTTACTCGTTCGACCGTCGCGCTTGATCCCGGCACACGCTCCCTTCTTGCCGAAATTGATTTGCCTAACCCCGGGCACGACCTTGCCCCCGGCATGTTCGCGGAAGTTATTGTTGAACTACAGCGGCACCATGATGCGCTGGTGGTTCCCCCTGCAGCCCTTGTTTCGGAAGGTGCCTCTAAGTTCGTCTTCGCGGTTGATCAGGGCGTCGCGCGAAAGATTCCGGTCGAGACGGGCATCGATGACGGGCTTTGGGTGGAAATTACGTCGGGATTGACCGGCGCGGAAGATATTGTGGTGACCGGCAAGTCTCGCTTGAGCGATGGTATCAAACTCAAGGCATTCCCATACAGCTTTCCAGAGGGAAAGCCGGCAAGCCAGCGCTTTTGAACACCCTGAAAATCCTGCTGGCGGTCGATCATACACAGCAGGCAGACGAGGCAGCGCGAGGGGTGCCTGAGTGCTTTCCCGGCGCGGAGGTTGAAATCCTCTATGCCCTAGACATTGAAGCCGTCCCTCATTCTCATCTTTCGGCCGCACTCATCGACAAATATCATGAGAAGATTCGGTCGCGCCTCCAGGCGGAGGCGAATAAATTTCTCCCAAAGGTGGCGGCCCTCTTCCTGCGGGTGGCTGGTCGTGTGAGAATTTTAATGCGCGAAGGACGCGCGAGCGATGTCATTCTGAAGACGGCTGTTTCATTCCGTCCTGATCTGATTGTGCTGGGATCTCGGGGGTTGAGCGGGATGCAGGCCTGGTTGCTTGGGAGTGTGAGCTATCGTGTGGCTGAACAAGCGCCGTGCCCCGTCCTGTTGTGCAAGCATCTGCTCCCGCCGGTCCCGAAATTACTGCTGGTGGTTGACCACACAGAAGCGGCCCGGCGTGCGATCCGGTTCTTGACCGAACAGCGCGCGTTTCAGCCTGGTCATGTCGTGGTGCTTTTCCTTGATAGATCCCAGTCTGGCGCGGCCGCCACGCTGACAGGGATCAAAGAAGAGTTGTCATCTCGAGAGTTTTCGGTCGATGCGCGACTGCTGACCGGCGATCCGACGACGCGCATCCTGCAATGCGCACAAACAGAAGCGAGTGATGTCATCATCCTGGGAATAACCGATGCTTCCGACTGGTGGAGACGCTGGCTGGAAGGCACGCTCAGCCATAGCATCATGGTGGCAGCTCACACATCAGTACTCATCATCCATGGATAACGTCGCTGGACGGCAAGGAGGAAGACGCCGAATGAGATACATTGCGATGACCATCCTACTGACGACCGCGCTTATGCCGTTGAGTCACGCTGCATTCGGTCAGCCGGCGACTGGCACCTCTCAACCGTCACACCTCACCATGGGAGAGGCGATCCGCACGGCCCTCGAACACCACCCACTGCTCCACTCCTCCGAGTTTGCTGTGCAGTCTGCGGATGCGCGAGTGAAGCAGGCGCAATCGACGTATTACCCTCAGGTCAACGGATCGGGAATACAAACCAATGGATCACTCCGAAGTAATGCCTTCCTAAGGCCGTCGGGGTCACTGATCCAACCCAATCAAAGCGATATGACCGTGGGCGTCACGGCCAGCCAACTCATCTATGACTTTGGGCAAACGAAGTATCGGGTCGAATCGCAACTGGCCGATAGGGCAAGGATAGAAAAGGAGGCCGTGGCTCGCCGCGCCGATGTGGTCCTCGGGGTTGAGCGAAGCTATCTCTCGGTCCTGAAACGCAGGCGGTTGGTTCAGATCGCCGACCAAACGGTGCGTGAGCGTGAAACGATCAAGCAACAAGTCGACACGCTGTATCGAAATGACATCAAATCCAAACTGGATCTCGGTCTGGTGCAGGTGCAATTGTCGGATGCCGAGTTTGCAGTGATCCAGGCGCGCAATGATTTGAGCTCCGCATACGCCGAGTTAAACCATGCCATGGGTATCGAAGGTGTGCCGTCATATGAATTGGAGGATGTTTCCGTCGAGGTCACACGGCCGGACCTCCTCGACTCACTGTTGTTCGAAGCGCAGGCTCGGCGCCCCGAGTTGCTGGCCTTGAAAGAGCGTGTGCGGACCGCGGAAAATCGCATCAAAGCGGCGAGTAGTCAACACTATCCGGTTCTTCAAGCCGTCGGAAGCGCAGGAAATACCGAGCACATCTCTGACCGGCCGGGTCTTCAAGAGGGTGGCTGGTGGGGCGCAGGAGCAATTGTTTCAGTGCCGTTCTTTACCGGGTTTCTGATTCAAAACCAGGTCGCCGAAGCCACCACGCAGAAACGGGAGGCCGAGAGCATCTATCTGGCGCTGCTTCAAGATATACAGTTGCAAGTTAAGGAGAACTTCCTCGCCGTGGTCACCTTGCTTCAGCAGGTCAAGGTCGCGCAACAGCAAGTGGCGATTGGCCGAGAGGCACTGGGACTCGCGCGCCAGCGGTATAAGCTTGGATTAAGTTCGATTGTCGAGGTCACACAAAGCGAAGTCGCCGTCACCGCGGCGGAGACGCGCCTGGCCGAGACCCAGTACAATGCGAAGATCGCGGAGGCCCAGTTACGCTACGCGGTAGGAGTAATGTGAGGAGCCTATGAATAGGATGTCCGATCGCTGGCTTAAGACGTTCTCGGTCGTGATGCTCGTGATCGCGGTCTCGGGCCTCACCGGATGCTCAGCAACCGGCTTGCGTGCGAGCGACTACCTCGCTGGGTTTTCGACAGCCCCCGCAGGCCCGCCCCAAAAGGCGCCGATACCCGCTGCGGTAGTCCTGGCCATCCCCGAAACCGAGGCGGCGAAGCCGACCGCATTGATACCTGTTGCGCAGAAGGAGTTGGTGGAGCGTGTGCGAACGAACCTGCATAGCACGAAGGTTGCGATCAGCTCGATTGCGTCGCCGATCGTTCTTCCGGGAGACGGCAAGGGTGCTCTTACGCTGGAGCGATTGCGCCAGATCGGCAAAGAGACCGGCCTGCAGCATCTTCTGGTTTTAATCCCCAGCTCACAATCGGCGCAGCGCGTGCAGGAGTACCCAATCATTGAGACCCAGCTGTTCGCCCGAATGGACGCGGTTCTCGTAGACCTTAACGCCAGCCGGATCCTCCTCACGGCGGCAGGCCAGGAAGATTACATTCTCGCGCAACGCCGGGACGTGCCGAGGACTATCGGCTATCCCCGAGTCTACTATAGAACGCAAACTACGACCGGGCCATTCACGGTCGTGGAAGGGGATCCGTTCGCGGAGTTGGGGAAGATCGCATTCACGGCGGCGGCGGATCAACTGCTGCTAGAGCTTCAGGCGGATTAATAGCTGCTCCAATAAGGATACGTCCGGGAGTCATCGAACGGATAGATCCATCGATCCCAAAAGGGAAATGAGCGAGCATACCGGGGTGGCTTTGGCCAGACCTTGAACATCTTGATGGTGAAAACGGGATTACGGGTGAAGAGCCTGTCTTGGCAGGCTTGGGGTGGGTGCAATGTGTATATATCAGAAGTACTGAGGCGCCTAGGAGGACAATACAGCCGCGCATGTCGATGATTCTACCGTGTCTTATTATAGACCAAGGCCCTTCTGGTCATAGGAACGGTAGAATAGCAGAAGCTTTGTGATTCCTGTCATTGATTTGTGCGAACAACATCGGTACACTCGGCCGGTCCAGCCCCCTTCACTATTACTATTCAGGAGCGCGGATGTTCAGTTTTAGCTTGTTCCCCCGTAAACTGGACTTCTTCGACATGTTTCATGAAGCGGCGCAGAACATGGTCGTCGGCAGCCGCCTGCTCAAAGAGATGCTGGAAGCCTTTCGCGATATCGAAGAGAAGGCCCGCGAGATCAAACGAATCGAATCGGCTGGAGATACCATCACCCATAGAATCTTCCGAAACCTCAATCAGACCTTCATTACGCCGATAGATCGGGAAGACATCTATGCCTTGGCCAGTTGCATCGACGATGTGCTGGATTTGGTCGAGGCCACGGCTGATCAAATGGTCGTGTTCAAAATCGAAAAGCCAACCCAGGAAGCCATCAGCTTGGCCGACATCATCTACCGGTCCTCTGAAGAGCTGGGACGAGGCATCGCTCAACTGGGAAAAGTCACAGACTTAAATGCGACCTTCGTCAGCGTGAATAGCCTCGAGAATGAGGCGGACCGTATTACGCGAGACGCAATCGCCAGGCTGTTTGAAAATGAGCGGGATGCCATCACGGTCCTTAAATGGAAAGAGATCTATGAGAGTCTGGAAGAAACAACCGACCGCTGCGAGGACGTGGCGAACGTTCTGGAGCGTATTCTGCTGAAGCATGTCTGATTCGACTCGGTGTTCGTATCGCACGTAGTACCCGCCGCTGAGGATGTTTGACCCAAGCCTGATCCTGGTTCTAGTCGTGGTTTTGGCGCTGCTGTTCGATTTCTCGAACGGCTGGCATGACAGCGCCAATGCCATTGCCACGGTGGTCTCCACTCATGTCCTGTCGCCGGGTCAAGCGGTCATGTTGGCTGCTATTTTGAATGTTGCCGGCGCGTTCATGTCCACGGCCGTGGCGAAAATGATAGGAGGCGGAATTGTTGAACCCACGCTGATCAATCAATTCACGGTGATCGCGGCGTTGGTAGGAGCGATTTCATGGAATCTGTTCACCTTGAGGCTTGGTCTCCCGAGCAGCTCGTCGCACGCCTTGATCGGCGGCATCATCGGCGCCGCATTGGCGCAAAACGGCTGGACCTCGATCAAGTTATCCGGCCTTCGGGCCGTCCTCGAAGCGCTGTTGTTCTCGCCGCTCATGGGCTTCATCTTTGGATATTTGTTTATTCTCGGTGTGTATTGGGCAGTCTTTCGCGTGCCGCGGGGCCTTGCCAACCGATCTTTCCGGCGACTGCAATTGCTATCGGCGAGCCTGATGGCCTTCAGCCATGGAGCGAACGACGCGCAAAAGGCAATGGGCATTATCACGCTCGCGCTGGTTTCGGCCGGGCAGCTCGACCACATGATCGTGCCGACCTGGGTCATCCTATCATGTGCTCTCGCGATGGGCGTGGGGACTGCCGCGGGAGGCTGGCGGATCATTCGCACGCTCGGAATGCGAATCATCAAGATGGAGCCGGTGCATGGCTTTGCGGCCGAGACGAGCGCGGCGGTGATTCTGCTGGGCACGGCGCATTTCGGCATGCCGGTCAGCACCACGCATACCATCACGTCCTCCATTATGGGCGTCGGCGCAGTCACGCGCCTGTCCGCCGTCAAGTGGGGTGTAAGTTTGCGGATCATCTATGCCTGGATTTTTACCCTCCCGGGCGCGGGGCTTGTGGCGTATGTCGTGAATCTCGCGCTGCAACTTTTTCACTAACGTGACAACGGCCTTCTTATCTCGAACGAAGAATAGCTTTCGCTCTATGCCCCATTTTGCGGTCTAAATCGATTCGCGAATTCAGGCGGTTGGCGCCTCCCGCTGAGAGACTGAGCGCTGGCGCTCCAACGCCAGCCGCATGATGTGAAGACGGCTATCGACTTTCAGCCATCGCTTGCCTGAATCCTACACATAACTCCTAAATCTGCCCCCTGCTTACGGCTTGACAATCGTACTAACTAGTACTATATTTCTGTCTATGCCAAGGGCACGCAGGGTCCATCGAGCAAAGGCCGAAGATCCGGGTGACGAGCCGTTTTTGCAAATATTACGGCCGCTCGTGGAGACCTATTTCGCATTTGTAAGAAAGGATGACCGCCACATCCGGTTATTGGGATTGACATCGCCGCAGTTTGACGTCATCGCGACGTTGGGCGATACGCCCGGTATGCCGTGCAGGGAGCTTTCAGAGAAGACGTTGGTCACGAAGGGGACCCTCACCGGGGTGCTGGACCGGTTAGAGGCGCGGGGGGAGATTGAGCGAATTCCCTCAAAAGAAGATCGGCGAAGTACGATTATACGGCTTACATCAAAGGGTAAGGCTGTATTTGACAGGGTCTTCCCTGCGCATATCTCGTATATGAAGCCGTATTTTGAGCAGGCGTTGACGGCCCGCGACATGGACCAATTACGAACGCTTCTTCTCCGCCTGAAGGAAAGCTTTTCGCAGAAATGACGAAAGGAGAACGGTCATGAGAAAGCTTTTTGAAACCACCGATGACTGGGCTCAGCTCATCTTGCGGGTGACGCTGGGGCTGGTGATGTTTCCACACGGTGCTCAGAAGCTCTTGGGGTGGTTCGGCGGCTATGGCTTTGCCGGAACGATGAACATGTTCACGCAAAAAATGGGGATCCCTGCTGTACTCGCGTTCCTTGTCATCATGGCCGAGTCGTTGGGTAGCGTTGGGTTGATCGTCGGCTTCCTTACCCGACTGGCCGCATTCGGCATTTTCTGCATTATGGTGGTCGCTATTGCCATGGTGCACTGGCCCAACGGGTTTTTCATGAACTGGGGTGGGAACCAGCCGGGCGAAGGCTTCGAGTACCACCTTTTGGTCATTGGAATCACCATTGTCCTTATGATCTGGGGTGCCGGCCGATCGTCGGTGGACCGGGTGGTGGCGCGGGGCATCAGGATATGAGCCTCGCCGCGACTATTGGAAATGACCGGAAAGGAGGCATGTGATGAAGACAGCCATGATGGACATTCGACGACGCGACGAACGGTTTCACACACGCGCCGGTTGGTTGGATTCGTACCACAGTTTCAGCTTCGCCGATCACTACGATCCGCAGAATACGCACCATGGACTGTTGCTGGTCAGCAATGACGACGTCATTGCTGCGGAAACCGGATTTCGGACCCATCCGCACCAGGATATGGAGATCATCACGTGGGTATTGAGCGGGGAGGTGGAGCATAAAGATTCGGTCGGCAATACCGGCGTGATCTATCCCGGACTCGCGCAGCGCATGAGCGCGGGCAGCGGGATCTGGCATTCAGAGATGAATCCCAGTAAGGAGAAGGAGGTCCACCTGGTGCAGATGTGGGTCGTTCCGGACACGGAACGGATCAGCCCCAGCTATGAGCAGGTCGATATCAACAGCCATCTGGAAAAAGGAGGGTTGGTGCCGATCGCGTCGGGTCGGGGCCACGACGCGGCCATCTCCATCCGTCAGCGCGGGGCGGTCCTGTGGGGAGGCCGACTCAAGCCGGGCGAGACCATACTGATCCCGGATGCGCCCTACGCTCATATCTTCATCGCGCGGGGTGCGGCGCAGTTGGAAGGCGCCGGATTGTTGAATAGCGGCGATGCTGTACGGTTGGCGGCTGCCGGTTCTCCCCAGCTCACCGCGGATGCAGTCTCCGGCGCGGAAGTCTTGATCTGGGAGATGGATACGGGTCTTCAATAAATAACCGGGGAGGAGCAACCATGGATACAAACACGCTGACGGGGAACACGCAGAAAGCGAAGGAATACTTCGAAGCCAAGATGGCCTTTACTACCGGCCCAGTCGAACTGGAACGCATGATGAAACAAGGGAAGGTCAATGTTGTCGACGTGCGCGCGGCGGAGGACTATGCCGAGGGTCACATCCCGGGGGCCGTGAATCTTCCCAAGGATAAATGGCAGACGCTCGAGGGCTTGCGTAAGGACAAGACCAATGCCCTCTGTTGTTACTCTCAAGTGTGCCACCTGGCGGCTGCCGCGGCTCTGGAATTCGCTTCGAAAGGCTATCCGGTGATGGAACTGGAAGGCGGATTTCGAAGCTGGAAAGAGCATGACATGGACATCGAGAAATGAGGACCCGGCCATGAAGGCGCAGTATCTGGGTCATGTGGTGTTTTACGTGAAAGACGTGGAGCGCTCCTTGGCGTTCTATCGGGATTTGGTGGGATTCCGGGAAGTCGGCCGCACATTCGGCGGAAAGGCGGCGGCATTGACATCCGGACGCACGCACCATGAACTGCTCCTGATTGAAATCGAGGATGCCGCCCCGCGGCCGGTGTCATCCGCTCCGAAGTTGGGCCTTTATCACATCGGTATTAAAATCGGCGATTCTCTGGATGCCCTCCGAGCGGCAAAAGCGGAACTGGATCGGGCGGGTGTCGTGACCACCGGGATGAGCGATCACACGGTCAGCCAAAGCTTGTACCTGGCCGACCCCGACGGCAACGAAGTGGAACTCTACGTAGACGCCGATCCCGCGATTTGGCGCGAGCGACCGGAGGCGGTGCTCGCGCAGATCAAGCCCTTACGCCTATAGAACGCTCCAACAGATTTCACTTGACATGCGCCGGGCCTAATGTGTACTTTGTCGACTGGTTTACTAAACATTAGGCGGCGGGCGACGCATGAGGTTCTCGAAGAAAAGCGAATACGGACTGCGGGCCCTGATCGAGCTGACCAAGAACTACGGGCATCCAATCACGCGGCAGCAGATCGGCGACCGGCAAAACGTGCCGGTTGTCTTTCTCGAGCAGATCTTGTTGCGTCTGAAGCATGCGGGGCTGTTAGCCAGCACTCGAGGCGTGCAAGGAGGCTATGCGCTCATCAAGCCGCCATCCCAGGTCACGCTCGGTCAGGTGATCCGTATTCTCGATGGTCCCCTTGCGCCGATCGCGTGCGTGAGCAAGACGGCGTATCAAAAGTGCCAGGACTGCCCCTATACGAAGAAAGCCTATTGCCCGTTACAGCACGTGATGGGGAGCGTACGCAATGCCATCGCCGATATTTTGGATAACTATAGCCTCGAGAATTTCATTTCTGGGATGCCAAGATCGCGTCGATCAAACGTGCGCCGTGTGACTGCCGGCCGGTAACGGAGAATTAACGATGCCTTCGCTTGATACCGCTGTGATCGTTCTTGCCGGAATTACTTTTCTTGCGGCCTTTGTCAATGGGGCGCTCGGCTATGGGTTTTCCTCGCTGACCGTACCGGTCGCGCTTGTTTTCTATACGAATCGCATCCTGAACCCCGCCCTGGTTGTGATTGAAGTCTTCATTAACTTGTATGTTCTGTTCATCAATCGGGACAGCGTTCCGGCTGTTTGGAAACGGGTGTTTCCCATTCTGATTGGGCTGGCGCCCGGTGTTGCGCTCGGAAGCTATCTTCTTGCCTCGCTCCATCCCGGCTGGATCAAATTCGTCACCTATACTGTTCTGCTTCCACTCATTCTTGTCCAGGCAGCCGGTCTCCGAAGGCCGATTCGGTCGGAACGGCTCATCGGTCTCCCTTTTGGAACAGCGCTCGGCTTCCTCTATTCCGTCACCACTGTTTCCGGCCCGCCCCTGGCAATTTTGTTCAACAATCAAGGCCTTGTCAAAAAAGAGTTTCGGGCCGGTCTCGGATTGATTCGCGTGGCCGAGTCGAGCTTGACCGCGATCGTGTATTACCATCTCGGCCTGTTTGCAGCAGAAAGCCAGAGCATCTTATTGATGATTATTCCCAGCGTTCTGGTTGGAATTCCACTTGGCGCCTATCTTATCCGACGTCTTGATGCCGAGACATTTCGTCGCATCTGCATGAGCTTCGATGCCTGGGTCGTTGGGTTCGGTCTCTCGCGAGTGGTGATCGATTTGAAATTGATGGAAAGCCCGTGGGCCTACAGCGTCATGCTGGTCGCCATTGTCTTAGACACCTATCTGCTATACACCTTTTTCACGGTACAGAGACCCGCCGCGAGGCGAGCGGAAGCACTGCAGACTCCGGTGACACCTAGTGGCCGCCATGGACCGTAAGGTTGCTATTGTGCATTAGTTTAGTAAGTTGATGCAGTTAGTTTGATAAAAATAGGAGGCGGCCATGGGGTACTTCAAGGTGAGATTCCGCAAAGTGGGACGACTGTGGCCCGCTCCGGTTCTGGCGGCTGGCCTGACCGCGGTCCTTATGGTCGCCCCAGTAAGTGCGGCGGATCCCGCGCTGAAGATCCTGCTTCAGAAAGGAATCATCACCCAGCAAGAATATGATGAGGCGATTAAAGAAGCCGAGCAGCTATCGGCGCCACCCGCCCAATCTCAGTCAGCGATTCAGAAGAACGACGCTAGCGTGCGAACCGAAAAGATTGCGTCGGAGCAGGACAACACCGTGGATCTCGGCAAGGGCATCAAATTCGGATACGACCGGGGTCTCTATACCCAGTTCAGGGACAAATTCCGCCTGAAGATCCGCATTCGCGGTCAATTTCGATTCACCGATAGCGCCTTCAACAAAAATTACAACACGGTCGGCGACACCAAGAATTTTCCGAGTGTCTCGGGGACGGGGACGATTAGTGGCCTCCGACACGCCGAGGACATTAGCGAGTTGGATGTGCGTCGCGTCAGGCTCGTCTTCGAAGGATTTGCGTTCTCACCGGACATCACGTACTTCGTCCAGTTCAGGAACGATACGAATGGGTCGACGACGCAGCCCAGCACGTCGCGCTCGACGACCCAACTGTACGATGCGTATGTCGCTTTGGGACAGTTGTCGTGGGCAAACCTGAAAGTCGGCCAGTACCGAACGCATTTTGGGCGACAGGAATTTGTGTCCTCCGCACTCCTGCAGTTTGTGGATCGTGGGTTCGTGGCCGAGGCGTTTGTGCCGAACGGAATCGATCGTCGCGATCAAGGGATCACCGTGTTCAGCGACCCGGCTAAGCACCGCTTCAACTACAACATGGGAGTGTTTAACGGCGTCGGCATTAACTTGACCCGACTGGGCCTCAATAGCCCGTCTAATGCCAATGAACTGATGTACGTCGGGCGTGTGACGGCCGATGTGTTGGGAAAGCCCGGTTATCCTGAAGGCGACCTGGCGTTTTCAGCCACGCCACAATTCGGAGTCGGCGCAAGTTACGGGTACAACGCAGGTTTACAGACGAACACCACCGGCATTGGAAGCAATAATCAGGTGTCCACCGCGATTGCGTCGTTAGGGAACGGGCGTCTGCTGAATCAAGGGGTCGTCAATCTCGGGACGAGTGGAATCGAGGCGGTCTTCAAGTACAAAGGCCTGTCGCTCCAGGCCGAAGGGTTTGTTCGCAATGTGGACACACGCGACCATTCGAAGCGTATCGGCAATGCAACCGGCTACTATGTACAAGGGGGGTATTTCCTGGTTCCCCGCGCGATTGAAGTCGTCGGACGGTACAGTTACATGGACCCTGACAGCATGCGGACACAAGATACGATCACGTCGGCGGTGGGTGGTCTTAATTGGTATCTGAGCGGGCATGAGCACAAGCTACAGTTGGATTTCGGCGTGATTACGACTCGGCTGAGCGCGGCAGACACCGGCACAGGCGCTGTCTCCTTGATCGAGAACCGCGGCCGGTTGCAATACACGATCGTGTTCTAGAGGCACCGCCGCGTGGGGCCGTGCTGGCCCATGGGGGTTAACCATAGATAGTCGGCGATGGGCGGCTGAAGCAGTTCCTGGATTTCCTGGACGCGGCCCGGATCGAACGCCGCCAGATAGATCGTCATCTGCCGGAGGGGCAGCCCGTACCGTCGTGCAACGCGGTTCGGAATTGGGAGCCGATACTGGATATGCCCCCCTCCGGTGTAACTGATGATAGGCCCAGCGCCTTCCGGGAGGCGCCGCAGTTGGTCAGCAATGGTCTTGGCCATGCTCTCATCACGGAACACCGAGGCCTCATACATGCGTTCGTACGCCGCATTCGTCAACCCGTCATGACACGAATGGAGCTGGTTCAGAACCCTGTCACGGTACGCTGGATCCTCGACTAGGGATTCGTCTTGCATCTTCCACTGCCACATCTCAGGCTTCGTGCGCGCCTTGGCAATCCCGTCCCTGGCCACCTCCCTGACAAGGGGGCGCGGCGGGTTGAGAGCAACCACTGAAAGGTGGTGGTCTCGTGCGAACGCAAGTAACGGCTCGTATTCCTCGTAGGGGCCGCCCCAGTTCTGCTTCCAGTGAGCTTCCTCTAGGAACGTGTCCGTGGGCATCTCTGGATGCGTCAGGTACTGATCAAGGGCGGCTTGGCCATCCCATGAGAACATTTCAAGACCCAGGACCGGCCGGCGGTCTTGGGCGATCAATGCCCGCATGGTCTTAAGCGCGGCTTCAATGTGATTGCGGTTGTGGTGCTCCTCGCCCAAGTAAATGACCTCCTGGACAGCCAGGTGCGATGCAAGATCTTCAAAAACCAGCGGCGACCCTGTCCTGCTTTCGAGGATGTGCCATTCTGCAAACTTTGTGTTTGCAGCGGCTAATGGGACGACGGCGACCACAACCGCGGTGAGCGTGTTTATGAATAGTGCCATACGCTTGTCACTACTATACTGGTCCGCGATCATGACGACCAGTGCCCCAAGGGTCGGAGAAAAGTGCTGAAAAACGATCTCTTTGTTCGTAATCTGGGGGATGCGCGCCAGGTACATCCTGGTATCGATTTTGGTTAGACTTATGTCACTTCACCCTCTGCGCTCTCAGACAGACGTCGAAAGGAATTAAGCATGGCCTCGCCTGATCTCGAACATCATCTCGATTGGATTCGCTCGCAGTTCCCGGCGCTTCAGCAAAAGGTCAATGGAAGGCCGGTGATCTATCTGGACGGCCCGGGGGGAACTCAGGTGCCGCAACGCGTGATCGATGCGGTGAGCGATTACCTGGCCCGGTCCAATGCCAACACCCATGGCGGCTTTGTCACGAGTCGTCGGACCGATGAGGTGATCGCCACGGCGCGGCAAGCGATGGCAGATTTTCTGGGCTGCGAAGCGGATGAGATCGTGTTTGGGTCGAATATGACGACGATGACCTTCGCCTTAAGTCGGGCGCTTGGCCGGGAACTTCATGCGGGAGACGAGATTGTGCTCACCCGACTAGATCATGATGCCAATATCGCGCCGTGGTCGGCCTTAGAGGAGCGGGGAGTGGTGATTCGCTTGGTCGATATTGACCCGAAGGACTGCACGTTGGACATGGCCGACCTTCGCGGGCAGGTCAATGAGCGGACGCGTCTGGTCGCCGTGTGCTATGCCTCCAACGCGGTCGGGACGATCAACGACGTGACAGAAATAACCCGCATCGCCCACGCCGTTGGCTCGCTGGTATTCGTCGACGCCGTCCACTTTGCTCCGCATGCGCCCATTGATGTGGGGGTCCTGGACTGCGATTTTCTCGCCTGTTCGCCGTATAAATTTTTTGCGCCGCATATCGGAGTGCTGTACGGCAAGCGGAAGCACCTAAGACGCCTCATGCCATATAAAGTGAGACCGGCGACCTCGGAAAGCCCGGAGCGATGGGAAACCGGCACGCAGAATCACGAAGGTCTTGCGGGAGTGACCGCGGCGATTGACTATCTTGAGGAACTCGGCCATCGCGTGAGCCCGGAGGCGGCCAGAGGGAAGAATGAGAGCCGGCGGCCAGCGCTGCTTTCAGCGATGGAAGCAATCAGGCGGTATGAACGAAACCTCGTTGAGCCACTCATTCGCGGATTGCTGGCGGTCCCCGGGGTGACAGTCTACGGCATCACCGATCCGGCGCGTTTTGACCGGCGTACCCCCACGGTTGCTCTGCGGTCGGCCAAGCGTACGCCCCAAGAATTGGCGAGCGTGCTTGGCGATCAAGGCATGTTTACGTGGGCCGGGAATTATTATGCATTAAATCTGACCGAGCGGCTCGGAGTTGAAAGCGCGGGAGGGATGCTCCGCTTGGGACTCGTGCATTACAACACCACAGAAGAGGTCACACGGGTTGTTGACGCCCTTGGAGAAGGCGCTGCAACTGGTTGAGTCCTCATGCCATCATCTTTGAGCGCGACAATTGACGCGAACGACGGAGGTTTTTGTCTATTGTTTGAAAGTCCGGAAAGGTGGATATGATGGCCAGCCGGCACAACCAGAAAGGAACCACGTATGCCGAAAAAAGTCAGCAGTGGCGAACGGACGGAAGTACTGCGCCAAATGCTGCTGGAAGAACGGGGGCAGGTTTTGAAAGCCGTGGAGGACCTTTTAGCGAGGCGCCGAATGGCGCAGGCTGAACAACGGGATGATTCCGTCCCGGATGTCGCCGATATGGCCCTTCAAGACACCACCGAGGAACAGCAAATCTCGCTGATGGAACTAAAAAACGGGATGCGGGAGCAGATCGATGAGGCCCTACTCCGACTGGCGGACGGAAGATATGGGATCTGTGAGGATTGTGGCTCCGAAATCAGCGAGCGCCGGTTAAAAGCGGTTCCGTTCGCTCGGCGATGCATTCAATGCCAGGAGAAAACCGAAGAAGCAATCGAGCAATCGGATCAGGCGAAAAGCCGTAGCCAGATCTGAGTGCGGGTGATGCCGTGCGGCGGGCTTAACGTTTGCTCAAGGTCTCGGCATGAGAGACGGGCGCGTTGCCGTCGATCCGCGCGTGAACGATGTCACCGATGGTGATATTGCCGTCCCTCGAAGTCGTGCCGTCCACATGCAGGCTGATTTCTCGTCCGGAGATGTCTTTGACCAGGTAAGACTCGCCATCAATCCTAACAACCTTACCTTCAATGAGATGGCTTGCTGATACTGAAGAAGAAATTTTCTTGATGGACTTGATGTAAAACTCTTTGCCGCGATGGGTTGTCCGAGCGACGATCTCGTCGCCAACCCGAACATCGGTGTCGCGCTCACATTTCGGGGTCAGATGCAGCCGCAGCTGTCTTCCAAGGTCATCTTCAACGATGAAAATATCCCCATCCATCTTTATCACCTCGCCGCGGACACGACCCATCCACCCTTTTTGAGTGGCATCTTCCGCCGCGAGGGTTGGGAGAGGACTTAGCGATGCGCACAGAACGAGACCTAAGGAGCAGAGGGAGTACTTTGTCGGACGGTGAGATCCGAATAACAACATGAGTGAAGTTTACTAGGTGAATGGCAAGGTGTCAAGGAGATCAAAGGAGGGGGGTATGGTCTTAAGAGGCATATGGCAGTCTTAAAGGAAATGTAGTCCAGGCAATATAAAAAGTGGCCTGGACCTAGGATTAATAGATAGGTATTCTCAAGGGTCCCTCCAGATCGATTATGCCTCCCACTAATGTCTCTAAAGACTCCGGAGGTGCATCCTCGGAAGAACAGCGTCCCCAGTCGTTTGATCTATAGCCTACCATCGGGTGCCCGCCTAGCATTAGGCATTAAATCGGAAGAAAATAATTGATTGCTAATGGCATCACGCGCTTGGGCTACCTGTGGACAATGTTCATGATCAGTCTGCTGTTCGGGGGTGCCTATGCTCTTTTACTAGAAAGAAACCTCGCGGCATCGTCGTCCGACGGCCTCACTGTCTTCCAGACTGTTACCCGTGCTTTGTTCCTTCCGTAGATTTTGACTCAACGGATCCCTTCATGCGCGTGAGTTTTACAGTTCCGAATGTCATGAACCAACTCTCGGAAGTGACTTTCGAAAATGATATAATAAGCCGGATGACTTGATCATCGGCGAGCAATGGACCGAAAGGTCGTAGGAGGAAGCGATGAAAACAAGCGTAACAGCCCTCATTGCAGCGTTGGGATTTGCCGCGGGTTCCGTAGTTATGGCCTTCGCGGCGGAGCAGGCCCCCCTTGCCGAGCCATCAATCAGTTCGGGACAGGCTCAAGGCTTCCGGATCGTCCAGGGGGAAGTCTTGAAGATGGAAGGCAATACCTATCTGGTTCGCGATGAGACCGGGCAGGAAGTGCGGCTGACGGTCAACAAGGACTCAAAAGTCACGACGGCTTTTGAGGTCGGTGATCGGATCGTCGCACAGGTGTCCGATCAGGGCGTCGTGACGCTGATCAACAAGTCAGAGGCAGGGCCTGAAACAGGGACGACACCGAGCGCACCCGGACAAAAGCGATAAGACGAAGGTCCGTTCGCCTTCGGTTAGTCACCTCTTAGCCGAAGCTTACAACTCAAACTCGGCCCAGAGAAACGTGTGGTCCGATGATTGAGGGGCCCGGCGGGGCTCGATATCCACTTCAACTTTCTTGCATTTGTCAGCCATAGCGGATGTCGCCAAGATATGGTCGAGGCGCCACCCTTTATTGGCATCCAAGGAATCGGGGCGCAGGTAGTCCCAAAACGTGAACTGTTGTTTGTCCGGGTACAGCCGGCGGAAGACATCGACAAAACCCCAAGCCGCGGCTTCTTTATAGGCCCGCCGGACATCTTCATGAAAGCAGACGTGCCTGACATGCTTGTCAGGGCTATGTACGTCGATGGCCTCTGGAGCGACATTCATATCCCCGCACCACACTGCCGGCTGCTCGGCCGACAGGTGCCGTTCAAAATAAGCCCGCAGCCGCTTGAACCACTCCAGTTTGTAGGCGTATTTGGGCGACACGATCTTAAAGCCGTTCGGAACATAGGTGTTCAGAATCGGAATACCCTTAAGAATGACTCTCATAATACGGGCCTCGTCAGGCTCGCCGCCATCATCAAAGCCATAGAACACAGCGTCGGGTTCGGTGCGGGTCATGACCGCGACGCCGTTGTAGGCTTTCATACCGCGATACACGACATGATATCCGGTCGAGGCCAAGCCAAGTGCGGGAAACTCGCTGTCCTGAACTTTTGTTTCCTGCAGACACAGGGCGTCCGGCTGGTGCTCTTCCACCCAGCGGAGAATGACAGGAAGCCGCATTCTGATCGAATTGATATTGAACGTGGCGATTTTCATCCAAACTAGAATAGCACAGAGAAGCCGTTGAGGAGCGAGCTGCTTAGACGATCTGAATTCTGGTGAGCTGGCAACGGATAGTGTAGTCCCACGTAGACAGGCCGATTCCTTCCTCTTTAAAGACCCATTGCATCTCTTCGCTCGAGGGTCCATTCATAGAAAATACAAGCGGCAAGGCGCCGAGCAAATCATCCCTATCGCTGTGAGCTTGGAGATCGAGGACATTCGTAGCCGCGGTCAGGATGAGCTCTGCGGAAGCTGTGAGGGATTCGGGAAGATCTTCGAAAGCCGGCAATCCTCGCAAAATTTCCTTGACCCACCGGAGCTTGTGAGCCCAATCCTTGGCGAAATCTTGCTCGTACGCTTTGACACCGCCGAGGATAGCCTGTCGGTTCTCAACGACCCCGTCAAAGAGGACTGCATCCGGACCCGAAAATGTATGCGTCTGACCGGACTTCATCACAATAGGATCGGTAATCACGGCAGCCCGTATGGAATCTGAGACGGCCAGGACCGCCATTAGGTAGAACGTGTCCGGAACGAAGAGATCTTCGGTCTCACGACAGGTGACATCGAGTAATTCAAGTCGCAGCCGTCTAGCCACAGTTGGCACTTTCCCTTTTGCACACGGAAGTTAGGCGTCCGGATAGACTTGAATCGCTTCCCAGTTCTTGGCTGCAGTCTAGGGGGCTTTTTGCTCAAGAACCATCGCACGTCCGGCCGGGGTCGAAGATCTTTTAGGGCTGGATCCTAGTGTTTTAATTTGCATTGCTCCACAAGATATGGTATCCGTTGCCCAAACTCATGGTATTTATGAGTTAAAGGAGATCTATGCATCTGAAGCGATTAGAGATGAACGGCTTTAAGTCCTTCGTAGAGGCCCAAATCATCTTTCAGCAGGGAATCACCGCGGTCGTGGGCCCAAACGGAAGCGGAAAAAGTAATATTCTAGACGCTATTCTCTGGGTGTTGGGCGAGCAGAGTACCAAGACCTTGCGTAGTGAACGAATGGAAGATGTCATCTTCAACGGGACGGAATCCCGCAAGCCGCAGGGCATGGTGGAAGTCTCATTGATCCTGGGAGAGGTGGATGGAACTCGGCCCGGGGGTGAGCCTGATCGAGCGTTCCTTCCCTATTCGCTTGGGGAGTATCAAGAGATCATGGTCACCCGGCGGCTGTTTCGCGATGGCGTCAGCGAGTATTTCATTAATCAGACACCCTGCCGCCTCAAGGATTTGCGCGGTCTCTTGCTGGATACCCGAGCTGGAAGCAAGGGACACACCGTGATCGAACAGGGCATGATCGATCGCTTACTGAAGGCGTCGCCCATCGAGCGTCGAGAGCTCATCGAAGAAACCGCCGGGATCATCCGCTATAAAAAACAGAAGACCGAAGCGCTTCGGAAGCTTGAGGCCACCAACCAGAATCTCTCGCGTGTGCGGGATATTGTGAACGAGGTGAAACGGCAGTTAGGGAGTCTGGAGCGGCAGGCGAAGGCGGCCGAAGCCTACCAGGCCCTCAGAGAAGAGGTGCGCCGTCTGGAACTCATTGTGCTGATCCATGAACACCAGGAGATATCCGGCACCCTCCGGCACTGCGAGCGGTCCTTGCTGGAGCTTGGCGAACGCGAAAGTGCCGAAAATGCCGCCGCCGCTCGTCTTGATACGGAAGTCGAAGCGGGTCAGCTTCAACTGATTGCCGGTGACACAGCCATCGCCGAATGGCGCGATGAAGTTGCGCAGTTAGAAGGGCGGTTAGGTCAAGCCGCGACCGCCATCGAGTTGTCAACCCAACGCGCATGCCTCTTGGAAGAGCAGCGGGTACGCGTGGAGGCGGACCTTGCCCAAGTCCAAACAGAGAAACTCAAGGATGCTGAAGATTTAATGGGCTGGGCGGACCGTGGCGCCGACATCCAGCGTGAGCTTTCCGCCACGGCCGAAGCAGTCGCCGGGGAAGACGCCGCATTAAAGGAAGCGGTCCAGTGCTACCGTGAGAGTCAAGCCGCCCTCGAAGTGAGCCGCAGCCGCGCTATGGACCGCGCCATGGCAGCCAGCATTGCCGTCAATCAAGTGACCAACAACCAAGCCCGAGCTGCTGAACTTAGCCGGCGCACAGAAAAGTCTGAGCAGCAACGTATCCAAGCAGAGGCGGCCTTCGACAGTCTAAGGCAGCAGCTCCGCGAGTGTCAGGAGCGCCGGCGCCACCATGAAATCCAACTCCAGGAGACGGTCGCCGCGGTCCGCGCTTTGGCCGAAGGGATGGCTGATCTCAAAAAACGCCTGTCCGATGCCGGCAACAAGGTCGCGGCGACACAAGAGGAGTTGGCCATATCTACGGCGAGGCAGCGGGCTCTACAGGCCATTACTCGAGGAGCGCTTGAATCGCTCGCCGACTCAGAAAGTCTTGGCGCAACGTTGGCCCATGTTCTGACGGTACGCTCCGAATACGATGTCGCGATCGAGGCGGTTTTAGGCCATAAGCTCATCGGCATGCTGATCGACGCGCCTCAGGATGCGGCTCGTTTATTGAAAACCTTCCAAGGCCAGGGATCTGCGGCGGTGACCTTTCTTCCAAAGCGGCCCAGGATTTTCCGCGCCGACCATCCCCTCATGATTTATGGGGAAGGGATCGTTGGCCCGGCCTTGGACTTCGTGTCTCCTCTGTCCGGATATGAAGAGCTGACCTCGCACCTCCTGGGCGGCGTTGTCATTGTTCAGACCCTGGACGATGCTGTCGCGCTATGGCAGGGGATGACCGAAAGCGCCTACGCTCTGTTGGTTACCGTGAACGGCGAAATTCTCGAGCCTGACGGAGCCATCACCGCAAGTCCTGCCGATGCGGCCGTTGGTGTTTTTGCCAGGGAGCGGGAATTGCGTGCCCTCACGGACCGAGTGCAGGGACTTGAGCACGCATTGCAAGAGGCGAAAGAAACCCGGGATGAGTTAGAACATGCCTTGGCCGGTGAGACCGAGCGATGGGAAATGCGGGATTCCGAGGCGCGCCGTCGCGAGATGGATCTGATCGGTGAACGAACTGATGAGCAGCGATGCCATCAAGACTTGGCCCAACTCAGAGAACGAATACAAGTCCTGATGGCGGAATGCCAGGCGTCGGAGGCTGAGCGGGAGGCGCTGCTTGCCGATGAACTCGCCAATCGTAATGACCTTCAGCGGTTGGAGACTGAACGGGCTTCGGCCGAAGCGGCCTTGGCCGAACTGCAGCATACGGTTGCGGAGAATGAAGGAGTCGTCGAACGACGCCACGCCAGTACCGGCGAGGTTCGTCTGAGGGTTGCGGGCCTGACGGAGCGTCTGGAGCAGACCAGAGCAGAAATCCGCCGAATGGAGTCTGTGGCCGCTGTCCGGGAAACGCGTATTTTGGAACTGCAGGGGGAAGTCATGCGTCTACGGGAGGCGTGTGCGACCGCTCTGCTGGAACGACAGGCAGCGGAAGCCGGTATCCCGGCCATTGAATCGGAACTTTTCAGAGCGCGCCGGACCTTATCAGGGGCTCAGGAAGCGCAAGCCGAACTGACAACCCGACTGCGCGCTCTGGACGCCGAATTTAATAAGTTGCGGCATGGAATTGAAGCGTTACACCGGGAACAGGAGGCCGTCCGACTTAGCCGGCGCGAGGCGGAGATCCGGCTTGAGGGATACGAAGGTCAATTACGGGGGACCTATCAAGTGTCCCTGGAGACGGCGATTGCACAGGTTGGAGACCGAGAGGATGCCCACAGCGCCCGCGAGCGTTTAATCCAACGTCGCGGGCGATTAGAGGAATTGGGGCCGGTGAATGTGATGGCGATCGAGGAACACCGGGAACTTGAAGAGCGCTTGCGTTTCTTAACCACGCAAGAAGAGGATCTGGCCCAATCCGTCGCCTCGCTGCGGACAATTATCTCCAAGATCAATCGCACGACCAAGGAGCTCTTTCTGAATACTTTTCAAGAGCTTCAGAGCAAATTTGACGAGATGTTTCGAAACTTCTTCGAGGGCGGACGGGCGGAGTTGTTACTTGTAGAAGATGAGGAAGGGGGGGAGCCCGGGGTGGACATCGTGGCCCAGCCGCCCGGAAAGCGCCTCAAGAATATTACCATGCTCTCTGGAGGGGAGCGCGCATTGACCGCCATGGCCTTGGTGTTTGCCAGCTTTATCATACGGCCGACCCCGTTTTGCGTGTTGGACGAAATAGATGCGCCGCTGGACGAAGAGAACACGGGGCGCTTTACCCGAGTGCTTCAGGGCTTGTCCGCCCGGTCGCAATTCATCGTCATCACCCATAGTAAACAGACGATGGAGGTGGCTGACTCGCTGTACGGGGTGACCATGGAGGAGCCGGGAATTTCAACTCTGGTATCCGTGCGCCTGAACAGAATGCTCGAGCCGGTTTAGGGGTGGTGGTGGCTGACTGGTAACCTATTGATAATGAGCGTGATTTCTCTTGACAGTTAGGCAACGCTTTGCTGTATACTCCGGCTTCGATAGCCTTCAATGGGGCTCCCTCCCTCCAGGGGGCAGATAACACCAATCATAGTAGAGGCAGAAAGGCGTTATGAAGCGATTGTTGGGTCTGTTGACTACCTGGTCTGAGAGGATCCTGTCTGCTGCACCCCCGCGCGTACAGCAGCGGGCGCGCCGCAATGCCAATCGTTTGCTGAGTTTAGTCGGTGGTAATCTGAACCTTTCCGGCGACGGGGCATCCTTACCTCGCTTACCGCGTCGGTTTGAACCGACCTACGGGCCTCACCACTCTGGGACGCTTCATGAGGCGATTCGCCGGGGTCAAGAGTGGCTCCTTGCGCAGCAGTCGGAAGACGGCTACTGGATCCATGAATTAGAAGTCGACACCACGTTGACCGCCGAGTACATCATGCTGAGGCGCTTCATGGGCTTTCGTGAGCCGGAAAAGGAGGCCAAGGCGGTCCGCTACCTGATTGAGAGCCAACTTGCCGGAGGCGGCTGGCCCATCTATCACGGAGGAAGCCCGGAAATCAGCGCCTCGGTGAAGGCATACTTCGCCCTGAAACTTTCCGGCATTCCCGCAGATGAGCCGTTTATGCAGAAAGCTCGGGCGACGATCTTGGAGAAGGGCGGGGTGGTTGGCACGAATGTCTTCACGAAGATTGCCCTGACCTTATTTGATCAGTACGATTGGCGGGGAATTCCAACGATGCCCGCCGAGCTCACCTTATTACCGCCCTGGTTTTATTTCAACCTGTATGCGCTTTCCTACTGGTCGCGCACGGTGCTGGTGCCTCTGCTGATCATTTTTGCAAACAAACCGGTCTGCAAAATTCCCAAGGAACAGGGGATCGATGAGCTGTATTGCATCCCCAGAGAACTCGTCGATTTTCGGCGGGAGCCTCCATTTCGAAAAGATGACCGCTGGCTGACATGGCGAAATGTCTTTATTGCGCTCGATAGCGCGTTACGGGTGTATGACCGGCTCGTTCCGCAATGGGTTCGGAAAAAGGGCGTGGAGAAGGCGGCACGTTGGATGGTGCCCCGGATGCAGGGTGAGGGAGGCCTGGGGGCCATTTATCCCGCCATGGCGAATTCGGTTCTCGCGTTGCGCTGCTTGGGCTTTCCGGATGATCACGAGTTGGTGCAAAAGGCCTTTCGTGAAATCGAAGCTTTGGAGGTGGATCGCGGCGACACGTTACACCTGCAGCCCTGTTTTTCCCCCCTCTGGGATACTCCCTTGACCATCAGCGCCTTGATCGAGAGCGGCGTTCCCCAGGAACATCCCGCATTCGTCCAGGCGGCAGAGTGGCTTCTCTCGCGGCAATGTACAAAAGTCGGCGACTGGATAGTCTCGTCCCCACGTTCCAAACCGGGCGGCTGGTATTTTCAGTTTGAGAATGAATGCTATCCTGACAATGACGATACCGCGGCCGTCCTGATCGCGCTTTCCAAGATTAAAATTCCGGCACAACAAGACTTGTATGCCTCGGTGCAGCGCGGACTGAGATGGACCCTGCCGATGCAAGGAAGCGACGGCGGATGGGGCGCCTACGACCGCGACAATAATCGAATGTTCTTTAATGAGATCCCGTTTGCCGATCACCGCGCGTTATTGGACCCAAGCACCGCGGACGTGACCGGTCGAGAACTCGAGATGCTGGGCGCGCTGGGCTATGATCGGTCGCACCCGGCCGCCGTCAGGGGAATCCGGTTCTTGAAAGAGAAACAGGAAAAGGATGGCTCGTGGTACGGCCGTTGGGGGGTCAACTACGTCTATGGTGTGTGGTCCGTGCTCGCAGGGCTGAAAGCCATCGGTGAAGACATGCATGCCCCGTATATTCGAAAGGCCGTGGCCTGGGTCGTTTCAAAACAGAACCATGACGGCGGCTGGGATGAGTCATGTCTCTCGTACGCGGATCGAGACGCACACGGCAACGGTGAGAGTACCCCGTCACAAACCGCCTGGGCGCTCCTCGCATTGCTGTGCGCAGGCGAAGTCGAGACGATCAGCGTCGTCCGTGGCGTCAACTATCTTCTCCGTCATCAGAATTCCCAGGGTTACTGGCCGGAGCGCCATTTCACCGGGACCGGCTTTCCCCGGGTGTTTTATTTACGCTACCACGGCTACAGCCACTACTTTCCCCTCTGGGCGCTCTCGATGTACCGCTCTCTCAAGCTCAAAGGGCGCGCGCGCGGGGACGAGATCCTCGAACACAACCGTAAACACGGACAGCTTCGGCTCGTGCCGTAATGCGGCGTGTCGCAATCCTGGCTGCGACTGCTCGCGAACTTGCTCCGGCACAATCGGTCTTAGAGTTCTTTGGCCGCATACGCCATGATCGCGTCGGAAGATTCGCCCATGCCATCGGACGATTGAAGGATGTCGAAGTGCATCTGATCAAAACCGGCATTGGGCATCAGCGCGCGCGGCTCGCCACCGAAGCCGTCCAACTCGCCATTTCTCCAGATGCAATAATTTCGACCGGCTACATCGGTGGCTTAGGACCAGAAGGTGTAGGCGCGCTGATCCTTGGCACGAGCATCCATGATTGGATTCAGGAGCGGTCGTCCACTGCCATTGCGGTTGATGAGACGTTGCTGACGGCAGCGGCCGTTGCCGCCAGGGAGGCGGGCGTGGGGTGGACAAAAGGGCCCATCATCACTGTCGCAAATATCGTATGGCGGGCATCGGAGAAGCAGGCTCTGGCCGCCGCCAGTGGCGCGATCGGCGTGGATATGGAAAGCGCGACAATCGCCCGCATCGCAGCCATGGAAAAGGTGCCGTTTCTGGCGGTACGGGCTGTTTCCGACAAAGTAGGGGATGATTTACCCATGGATTTTAACCTTTGGCTCTCAGCCTCCGGCTCGTTACGTGGTATTCTGGAACTGATGACACATCCGTCCCTGCTCCGAGGTTTGTATCGCATGAAGTGTCATGCTGACAACGCCGACGATACGTTGAGACGGTTTTTTGCCTGGTTTGCCATGGCTCTTCCGTCTTGCCAGCTTCCTCCACAACCGGATTGTTCTGTGGCGCTTTCTTGATGATCACATCGACCGTCGCCCATTGGGGCGCCATTACGCTGTCGACCATTCGCGAGATGGGCCGGATGGGGGTGTTCCTGGCGCAGACCATCACATGGTTGGTACGTCCCCCGTTTAGGTTTCTCCAACTGCTCAAGCAAATGCATTTCATCGGTGTAAAATCATTGTTCGTCATCGTGCTCACTGGGGCGTTCACCGGCATGGTGTTGGGGCTACAAGGATACTATTCGCTGCGCAAGTTTGGGGCAGAGGGTCTTCTAGGCTCTGCGGTCGCCCTGAGCATGATCCGAGAGTTAGGCCCGGTGCTTTCCGCACTGATGGTGACCGGACGCGCGGGATCGGCGATGACGGCGGAGATCGGATTGATGCGCATTACCGAGCAAATCGACGCCTTAGATACGATGGCGGTGAGTCCTATGCAGTATTTGGTGGCGCCCAAGGTGCTGGCTGGAGTGCTGGTCATGCCGCTGTTGGTGGCCATCTTTGATGTGATCGGGATTTATGGCGGCCACCTCGTCGGCGTCGAGCTCTTAGGGGTAAGCTCCGGCGCCTATACCAGTTCCATGCAGTCGGCCGTAGAGTGGAAGGATGTGTACGGTGGCATCCTCAAGGCGTTAAGTTTTGGACTGATAGTGACCTGGGTGTGTACCTATAAAGGCTACAACACCGGGATGAGCGCGGAGGGCCTTGGAAAGGCGACGACCGAGGCCGTCGTGCTGGCGTCTGTCTTGGTGCTGATTTGGGATTATTTCCTTACGTCGGTGCTGCTGTGACCGCAATGGTGACCCCCTTGAGTACAGAAGCTGCAGGCGCTACGACGCCGGTTATTCGCCTCGTGGACGTGTACAAAAGCTTTGGCGAGCATCCGGTCCTCACAGGCTTGAATCTGGAGATTCCGCGGGGAAAACTCACCACCGTCATTGGGCGCAGCGGAGGCGGCAAGAGCGTGTTACTGAAACACCTCATCGGCTTAATCAGGCCGGACCGCGGTCAGGTCCTGGTGGAAGGCACTGATATTACTCTGCTGGGTCAACGCGAGCTCAATGAGATCCGCAAGAAGTTCGCGATGCTGTTTCAAGGCTCGGCGCTTTTTGACTCGCTTTCGGTTTTTGAAAACGTGGCGTTCCCGCTTCGTGAGAAAACGACTTTAAAAGAAGAAGAGATCCGACAAAAAGTCCTCGAGATGCTGGACCAGGTAGGGCTCACAGGAATGGAACAGAAGTATCCTTCGGAACTGAGCGGCGGTATGCGTAAACGTGCCGGGCTTGCCCGCGCACTTGTGCTGGGACCGGAGATCATGCTGTTCGACGAGCCGACCACCGGCCTGGATCCTCTTCTCGCGCGCACGATCCATGACCTGATTCAGGAAACGCAACGGCGGTACAGATTTACCGCAGTTATGGTGAGCCATGAGATTCCCGAGATCTTTCAGATTTCGGATTATGTGGCGATGCTTCTCGATGGCAAGATCGCCGAAATGGCGCCCTCCGATCAGTTTGTGCGCACCCAGAACCCAGCCATCCAAGAGTTCATTAATGGCGGCAGAGAGGCCGGTCATCCGAACCTTTCCCCTGCGGGGAGAGAGGCAGCAGCGGTTCAGGAGGCGCGACGACCGTGAAGGATACCAAGCTAGAGCTCACTGTAGGGATCTTTGTTCTTGTCGGCATTGCGGCCTTGACCTATCTGGCCGTAAAACTCGGGAAATTGGAAGTCGTCGGAACAAACCAGCGGCACGTCCAAGCGGTCTTTGATTCGGTCGCGGGGTTGAAGACGGGCGCCCCGGTGGAGGTCGCCGGCGTTCAGGTCGGCCAAGTAAAACGGATCGCTCTGGACGGCGAGCGCGCGCTTGTAACCCTGTCAGTCAATCCTGGCCTCAAAGTGTACCAGGATGCCATTGCGTCGATCAAAACCCGCGGGCTCATCGGCGACAAGTACGTCGCTCTTTCCCCTGGGGGCTCCGACAAGGAACTCACGGCCGGAGGTAAGATCCGCGATACGGAATCAGGAGTAGACTTAGAAGCCATCATCGGCGAATTCATTCACGGAAGCGCCGGGAGCAGCGGAAAAGACGAAGGAAAGCCGGATGGCAGCGGGAAGCCCGCAAAATGACGCCAGGCGAAAGCATCTCGCTGCGGCAGGATGTATAATAGCATTGTACAGGTTGAAGGAGCGATCCGGTCGATCATGTTCAGTTCGTCAGAGAGGAGAGCGGAATGCCAAAGTGTAGCGGGGTAACGAGCGGGATGCTCGCGATCGGTTTCTTGGCCGGGTGGATAGCGCTGACAGGAGGTATCGCGTCGGCAGGTCCGCCTACGGAGGCTCTCAAGCAGTCCGTCGATGAAGTTCTCATCGTGCTGGAAGACCCGGCTTTAAAAGTGCCGGAGAAGAAAGAAGAGCGGCGCAAGAAGCTTGAATCAGTGATCGGCAAGCGCTTCAATTTTCAGGAAATGGCAAAGCGCACGGTCGGGTCGGAATGGGCCAAGCGCACTCCCGAGGAGCGCAAAGACTTTGTGGATTCCTTTCGCACATTGTTGTCCAGTTCATACCTGGGTCGTATCGAAAACTATTCCGGGGAGAAGATTCACTACCTCAAAGAGCTTACGGACGGCGAGTATGCCGAGGTACGGACCGAGATCGATACAGGAAAATCCCAAGTCCCTATCGACTACAAAATGGAACACGGCGGCGGCGAATGGCGCGTCTACGATGTCGTGGTTGAGGGGACAGGGCTCGTCAGCAATTATCGCGAGCAGTTCAAGCGAATCCTTCGCAAGGATTCATTTGAGTCGTTGAGCAAGACGATTCGTGACAAGGCGGACGTCATCTCGGCTCCCGGCGCGGCTCCTGAGCGTCGTAAAGCCGATTAATATCGTATCGGAACGAGCATCATAGCCATATTGAGATTCCGTGACGGCGTTTCCGTCGTCTTGGGATTGGTGGTTGCCTCCGTGCTGGCGCTGAGCCTGCCTGCGAAGGGACACGCCGCCGCCCGAGACTGGAACTACTTCCTCATCCCCGCAATTGCGAATTCGAAGAACGACGGGGTCGACCTCGGCCTTATCGCTCCCTTCATTTTTAATGACGCCGATGGCAGGATCAATAAGATCATCGCGCCCATGTATGTGCACAACGAGTTTCTCGGTTCGCGGGGGACGCTTAATCTCTTCAAGTATCCCACCCGTGGGGAGGAGATGACTTTTCAAGGTTCCTACACCGAGAGAATCGAGCGCAAACTGGTGGGGAATTATCGCAACCTGTATCTCTCGCAAGGCCGCTACAGCCTCGAATTGGGCGGAGGTTTTTACAAGAACGCGACATCGCGGTTTTTCGGGCTGGGTCCGAAGGCTCCGCAGTCGAGTGAAACGAACTATACGGACCGGGAACTCTATGGCTATCTTTCGGCCGGGATGTATATCGGTCCCGGAAAGCGGGTCATCATCACCGGACGAGTACGCAATGTGGAGTTACAGCCGGGCGGAATCCCAAGCCTTTCATTTACTCAGTCAGTTTTTCCAACCGTCAAAGGGACAGGGGGCGCCACCATTTTTGGCAATAGGCTGGGATATTTGAGCGATACACGCGACGACGCCGTCAGCCCGACGATCGGATCCTACTTTACAATGTACTCGGAACTGGCGCAGTCGGTGACGTCCGACCACACAACGGTCTTCAGCAAATATGGCATTGAATATCGAAAACTGATCCCGGACCAGACCAAACGCTACACCTTCGCGTTCCGTGGTAAATTCGAGGCTACCCTTGGGGGGGAGAAGATCCCATTTTTCGAGCGGAGCATGTTGGGCGGCCAGAATTCCCTGCGAGGATTTGGGATCGGTCGCTTTGTCGACGACCATTCGATCGTCTTTAACTTTGAGGAGCGTATCCAGTTGTTCCACCTCCGGCTTTTTGGCACCGTCGCTGAGATCGAAACCGCCCCCTTTCTTGATATTGGTAAAGTGTTGAGTAGCTTCCAGTACCGCGCGTTCTCTCAGTACGAATTTAATCCTGGAATCGGCTTTCGAGCGATCGCGCGCCCGAATGTGGTCGGCCGGGTGGATGTTGCCACCAGCAAAGACGGCAATGCCGTCTTCGCTGGTCTGGATTTTCCATTTTGATGGCCCCCAATTGGGGTCAGAGTCGACTTATTGATTTTAGGATTCCGCGAGTCGTGAATAAGTCGACTCTGACCCCATTTTTTCCAGCGGCAGCGCTCTTCGTTTTCCTTCTTGTGGCAACACCCCCTGGCATCCGGGCTCAGGAATCATACATAGGACAAGGCCTTGCGCCTGTCCGAGATTTCCAGCCGATTCAGGGACTGTCGTTGCAGATACCCGGAGAATCGATTCATCCTGTGGCCAAGGGACGATTTGCGATGCGACTCCATGTCGCCGAAAGCAGCACCATTCTCCAAGAGACGACTCCGACGGCGAGCGCCGTCCTCAAGCTCAATCAACTTCGGTCGTCAATCGATCTTCGCTACGGACTTCTGCATAATACCGAGGTCGGCATCGAGATCGCCTCGCTGTATAACAACTCGGGCGGACTCGATGGTCTGGTGACGGCCGTCGAGCATCTTGTCAATAGGCCGGCGCCGCTTCGTGTCAATCTCAACCATGCCGGCTTTGCCTATAGGCTTTCACGCAACGGCCAGACTGTGCTCCAGGGAACCAATGGCGCTTACGGTCTGACCGATACGGTCCTCTCGTCCAAGGCGCTCGTGATTCCTGAGAAAAAATATCTTCCAGGCATCGCGCTTCGCATGGCTGTCAAGATCCCGACCGGGGACCAAAGCCGAGCATTTGGAACCGGCTTGGTAGATCTCGGTTTCGGGCTCGCCGCGCAAAAGGCCTTCCTGGGGCATGTGGTCTTGTACCAGAATGTGAATGAGATCTTTCCGATCGGTCACTATCTTGGATTTGGACTGCGGGCCTATATGACCTCGATCACCGGCGTAGAGTTCGTCATCACCCCGAAGTTCTCGATTACGGGGCAGTTCGATTATTATCAGTCCCCATTTCACCATACCGGCATGAAATTACTCGATAACGCCATCACCGAGGGCGTGCTGGTATTCGGGTATCGGTTCACGCCAAGGCTCCTATGGCAATTCTATGGAATTGAGAACCTTGATTTTACCCGTGACTCGGCGCCCGATTTCACCCTGGCGACGGTCATTACCTACCGGTTGGATCGGTTGTGATATCTGTCGCACTGTTTGACAGCAGCCAAAAACACGTTTATAATTCAGGAGTTCTACGGGTCGCCAAGGACTTGTGAAAGCCGTACCGTAACCATGTTTATTACACGACGCAAAACCAAACAGATTCGTGTCGGGCGGGTGCCGATTGGTGGAGGGGCGCCGATAGTCGTTCAATCCATGACCACCCCGGACACCGCCGATGTGACCGCCACGGTCGCCCAGATCCACGAACTAGAGCAAGTCGGATGCGAGATTGTCAGGGTGACGGTGAATACGCCGGAGGCGGCCGCCGCCTTACGGGCGATCAAATCTCAAGTCACGATCCCGCTGATCGCCGATATTCATTTTGATCACCGCCTGGCGCTCAAGGCGGCGCAGGTCGTCGATTGCGTCCGGATCAATCCCGGCAACATCGGCGCTTGGTGGAAGGTGGAGGAGGTTGTGAAGGCGGTCCGTGACCGCAACATTCCTCTGCGCATTGGGGTCAACGGCGGCTCGCTCGAACGGGAATTACTCGCCAAATACGGGTATCCCACCGCCGAAGCCTTGTGTGAATCCGCCCTGAACGCCGTCCACGCCCTCGAGGACATCGGGTTCACCGATATGAAGGTCTCATTGAAGGCCTCCGATGTACATCTGGCTGTGGACGCCTACCGGCTGTTTTCGTTGCAGTCCGATTACCCCTTGCATTTGGGGATTACCGAAGCGGGGACGCTCTTGACCGGTTCCATCAAGTCATCGATAGGCATCGGCTTGCTCCTGGCGGGCGGCATCGGTGATACCATTCGTGTCTCCCTCGCTGCCGATCCTGTCGAAGAGGTGAAAGTCGGCTTTGAAATACTGAAATCCCTTGAACTTCGTCATCGCGGCGTCAATGTCATCGCCTGTCCGACATGCGGCCGGGTGGAGATCGACGTGGTGAAGCTGGCCAACGAACTTGAGAAGCGGCTGGGACATATCCGCGTGCCGCTGAATGTCTCGGTCCTCGGCTGCGTCGTGAACGGCATCGGTGAGGGCAAGGAGGCCGATATCGGTATTGCGGGCGGAGATGGCCACGGAATTCTCTTCAAAGCAGGCAAGCTCGTTAGGAAAGTCAAATCGGAAGAGTTGTTGGACACCCTACTCGCTGAAATCGAAATCATGGCGAAAGAAAAGGAAGCTGATCTTTACGGTGATGCCAACGGCAGCGTCAACGGCGAGCTGGCTACAGAGTCGATCTCGGACGCAGGAAACTCGAAAAATAAGGAAGTTCGCATGCTCAAGTTGTAAAAGCAGCCCCGATTAACCTCCTTGTCTCACTAGCCCCTTCATCTTTATAATCCCCAACAAGGCGCCGTACCCAAGTGGTTAAGGGAGCAGTCTGCAAAACTGCGATGCAGCGGTTCGACCCCGCTCGGCGCCTCCAAATCTTGCATCCCGCCCACGCATCTTATTAGGCTTACCCCAGTCACGCCTCTTGGACATTTTTCGTCATCCGGATCATCAGTTTATCCATTGTGAGGACGGCACAAATATGGCTATCTGAAGGCAACTACCCGACGAAAGGAGCTTCCCTATGGTCAATACAGTCATCGGCCTTTTTGCGGACCCTGTCACTGCTGAGACTGTCGTGAGGGATTTGGAAAATCAAGGCTTTCCACGCGATGATATTCGTGTGATGCCGGAAGGGGGCACTCAGCCTGTACCTACGGCCACAGCTTCCGTGGGTGGAAGGACTCCGGGGGCTGATACCGTCGCTGAAATTACCGAAGAGGCCACCGGCGGCAGTGTCGCCGTCTCCCTGATCGAAATGGGCATGTCGGAGAAAAAAGCCGTGTTCTACTCAGAAGCTGTCCGGCGTGGCGGTACTCTCATCTGTGTCACTGTGGATAAAGACAAGGTCAATCAGGCCAAAACAATTATTGATTCCCATGGATCCCTGGACGTGAACAACCAGGCGTCCCAGTGGCGCAAGAGTGGATGGCGAACTCCTTTTGCGGATGTGGAAGAGGGGGATGTCGTTATGGTTGAGACAACGTATGTGTGCGAGGTTCCGGCCAGGGAGAAGATGGCGTTCTGAATAAAGTTGGCGCGTCGACTGCCGCATTCTGCTCCGACAGCCACGCTCCTAATGGCAGCAACGGTCGGGCGTGGGCCACTAACAGCGGGAGAGATTTATTGGTCACGCCGTAGTACAATCGGATCGTTAACGTCAAATGGAAGGTGGCGTTGGAAAACCGGTTCCACATTTGCCGAAGCGGAGGAGAAGCGCCATGTTGCGTAAACAGGTCGGTGCCCACCCAGCGACAACCGGGGCTCACCCAGACGAGATTCCCGTAGCGGCGGTCGCCACTGTACTAGTGACATCAGAAGCAGCGGACCATCCGATTGATAACGTCTTCGATGGCCAGCGCGGATCTGGAGGAAGTCGGTGGGTCGCAGAAAAGTCCGGTGAACAGGCGGTGACACTGGTCTTCGACGTTCCGCAAAAGATTCGGAAGGTGACCATAGAGGTCGAAGAAGAGACCGTGAGCCGAACGCAGGAGGTAGTGTTGGCTGTCTCCTATGACGGAGGGCAGAAGTACCGTGAATTGGTACGCCAGGAGTTTAACTTTAGCCCGCCAGGGACGACGTTTGAACGGGAAGAATGGACCGTGCCGGGGGAACCTGTGACTCATCTCCGGCTGTGGATCAAACCTGATAAGGGCGGCAGGATGTGCAGAGCGACTTTGACCTCTCTGGCCTTGCAATAAAGGAGAAGGTCAAGATCCCAGGCCTCGACGTAATCCGAGATTGACGATCTTTTGCACAAGTTGAGCATAGGGGAGACCCGCGACTTTCGCCGCTGAGGCGAACTCTTCGATTTCAGCGATCTCCGGATTAGGATTGGCTTCCAGAAAATACAGGGTGCCGTCCGCCGCCAATCGGTAGTCGATCCTCGCGTATCCATCGAGCTCAAGAATTTTAACGATGCGTCGGGTGGTACGTACGATCTGGCTTTGCAATGCCGCGCTCAAGTTTTTCGCCGGATGTTGGTTGATCCCGTGCTTGCGTTGGTAGACAGGGTTATGCTTGACGCGCGCCGTGGCGATGGCGGCAGTCCCCGGCGCGAGATTAGTGAACTCCAGCTCCCAGATCGGTAGGACCTGTACCCGTTTGTTGCCGATTGCCCCTACATAGATCTCTCGCCCCTCAATATATTGTTCGACAATGGCATCGGTGCCAATACTCTTATGAATAAAGGCCACTCGTTCCTCGAGTTTTTCCGGGGTGTCCACAATCGATGCCTGTGAGATGCCGTTCGAGGACTCCTCGGTGAGGCTCTTCACGATCAGCGGAAATCGCAAACCTCGAGACGGCCGAGCCCGCCGGCCACGAGGAAAAACCGTGAATGCCGGCACCCGGATCCGGTGGTAGGTCACCAGCTTTTTCGACAGCGCTTTCCCCCGCGCCAGCACCATTCCGCGAGGGTTGCAACCCGTATAGCACACTTGAAGGAGTTCCAGGAAAGCGACTACGTGCTGGTCAAATTCAGAGATGCCGTGAAATTCTTCGAGAAGATTGAAAACGATTTGAGGCTTCCAGTCAGTAACCGCCGATCTGATTGGCATCAGTTCATCCTGAACCCCGAGGACCTGCACGTCATGGCCCAGCCGGCGCAAGGTCGTGACAATATCGTATTCAGTCTTGATCGCATACGCTTCCTTCTCAGTTAGGCCCTCGAGCGACTCGGGAGGGAGCAGCGACGGATGCATGAGCGCGAGAACCCGGAGATTTTTCAGGCGCAGTCGTCTCATAGGGCGATCTCGTTGGATCGGCGAGTGAGAAACAAGGCCGTTTTCACGGTGAGCAGGACCGAAAAGTTCCTTAGCAGCTGCCGTTTGGAACCCACGGCACGCAGCTTCAACTCCCGGCAGCGACCGATCATTTCATCCAGGACGAAGTCCAGAGCAAAGAGGGATGCCCGGGTGTTCGGGCCGACCAGCTTGCGGATTTCCCGGCGATGGCACCTCAAAAACGTAGAGGCACGGTCGTGGTTGCCGAATCTTGGATCGCTCGAAAATAATCGCAACAAATCGCGGTCATACATAATCGTGTAGCCGAGGTCGTAGCGCGCCCGTTTGTCGGCATAGTAATCGCGCAATAGAATTTTCAGCGAATGGACCGGATCGATCTGCTTTCGTGACGAGATCACCGGGCGCGACTGCTTGATCTCGGACATCACGTCGTCGACGTATTCAAGCTTCTTGAGCGCGGCCCAGGCTTGATAGCGCCTGCGCCAAGTAGCGCGCGGCTGCAGCCAGACAGCGAACGTCTCTGCGAAATCCTCGTCCGGATGGCTCTGGGCATAATAGAGCGGGAGGTGCTGAACATAGTGCCGGCTGGCGGGGTTCGGGCGGTAGGACTCCGGATAAGGGTGGGAGGATTTGCCGAATAACTGCTGATATCGCCGTCGGCGCTGTAACTGGTAGGCATGCTGAATGGCATGACCGCACTCATGCCGCAAGATCTTCATGCATTCTTCCCGCGAGCCACCCTCTACCTGGCGAATCTGGCGATGCTCAAGACGCATGAGACGTGGGTGCGCAAGGTAGAAGGGAATGGCGATCCCGGGGACGCCATCTGGGGAGAACCAATCGTGTGATAGCCATGTATGCGGGCAAAAGCGGAGACCACGCCGTTTGAGGTCCGCGCAGAGCTGCGCGATCCGGCCTTCAAGCCAGGTCCCTGCTAAATTCAAGCCGAGATCGCACATTCTCAGAGCCATTAGTTCTTCGTCGGAGCGGTCAGTGGCGAGCGCTCGATGGACACGGACACTCGCTGACCGGTGCGGGCGAGAGGCTGATCGTTGAAACGGCACAGGTCCACCTTTGGCGTTCTAGGGCATTAGCCTAAGTAATATATCGGCTATCTAGGTGAATTAGCTTAATTTACAGGGAGGCAATCTAAATGGCCGGTGGACGACAGCCGCAGAGGCTATGCGTCCGGCTTAATGGGCCGTTCCGAAGTATCGATGGACAACCTTCTTGAAATGGTCATTGTCAACAGGCTTAAAGAGCACGTCGTCGGCGCCTGCGGCGGTGGCTCGCGCGGCAAAGGTCTCGTCCTGGGTCGCGGTGATAATGACGACCGGCAGCATGGGATACAGCCGCCTGACTTCGCGCAATACTTGTAGCCCGTCGATCGCCGGCAACATGAAGTCAAGGAGGATCCCGTTGGGGAGAGATTTGTCGATCGCCAGAATGGCCTCAAGAGCATTGCCGGCAGTCTCAACAGCATAGCCGAGGGACTCGAGGCGGTCCCGTAAAACCTGACGAATGTCCGGATCGTCATCGACGATCAGGACCCGTTTCGAAACCGACGTACGAGAGAATGACACGGCTCAGCTCCTTCATCTATCAAGAGTAGAGGTAGCTGAACATAGGGTACGCAACAGCTATGCCTAAGGTGCTGTTGATGCCTGATCGTCCATAAGCGCAGAGAATTATGAGTCTGGTGAAACGCGACTCGTGATTAGGGCACGCAAAACAGTATCCGGGCGGATAATCAGGTGTATCTGTCGGCGCCACCAAGTAGCGTTAATGGAGGGAACTGCGTAAATCCTGTCTTAGTGTTACAATTCCTCCATGTCTCTTTCACTTTTTCATCCCGTGGTCGCCGACTGGTTTCGTGGACGCTTTATCGAGCCAACCAATGTCCAGCTCAAAAGCTGGCCGGCGATTGTCTCGAGGGAGGACACCTTGATTGCCGCGCCGACCGGCTCAGGCAAGACTTTAGCCGCGTTTCTGACCTGTATTGACGATCTGTTCAAACAAGCGCTTGCAGGAGAATTAGAAGACCGGACTCAGGTGCTCTACGTGTCTCCCCTCAAAGCGCTGAGCAACGACGTGCAAAAGAATCTGCAACAACCGCTGGCAGAAATCGGGGAAAGAGCCTTCAGTGCGGGACTGTTGACGCCTGAGTTGCGGGTGGAAGTTCGAACCGGAGACACTCCGGCCTGGAACCGACGACGGATGCTGATGCGGCCGCCGCATATTCTCGTCACAACTCCGGAATCCTTGTTTCTCTTGCTGACCGCCGAAAAAAGCCGCGACCTCCTCCGAGACGTCAAGACGGTCATTGTGGATGAGATACACGCGGTGGCAGGCAATAAACGCGGCGCCCATCTCGCCCTCTCTCTTGAGCGGCTGGGTGCGCTGACTGCGACCAAACCGACCCGGATCGGTCTCTCGGCGACCCAGGAACCCATTGTCGACATCGCGGCCTTTCTCGTCGGCGGCGTCGGGAAACCTTGCCGTGTGATCGACATGGGGCATCGCCGGCCGATGGATCTCGGGGTCGAAGTTCCCAAGGATGAGCTCGGAAGCGTTGCGACAAACGCCATCTGGAAGGATATCTACGATCGGCTGGCCGAGCTCGCTCAGGCGCATCGCACGACCCTGGTCTTTGTCAATACTCGGCGGCTCGCGGAGCGGGTGTCTCATCATTTGGCCGAGCGCTTAGGCGACGACCAAGTGGCGGCGCATCATGGCAGCCTCTCACGGCGTCTCCGATTGTCCGCCGAAGACCGGCTCAAACGCGGGGACATCCGGGTGATCGTTGCGACGGCCTCGCTCGAGCTGGGGATCGACATCGGCAGTGTAGAGCTGGTCTGCCAGGTAGGGTCGCCTCGAGCTATCGCCATCGGTCTACAGCGTATCGGCCGGTCCGGTCACTGGGTCGGCGCCCTGCCCAAGGGAAGACTGTTTCCGGTCACCCGGGATGATCTGATCGAGTGCGCGGCCGTGGTGAAGGCTATCCGTGACGGCATTCTGGACCGGCTCGCGATTCCTTTAGCGCCCTTGGATATCCTTGCGCAACAGATCGTGGCGTCTGCCGCTACGCAAGAGTGGCGGGAAGATGCGCTGTTTGAGCTGTGCCGCGGAGCCTATCCATACCGCATGCTCCAGCGGGTGGATTTCGATGCCGTGGTGACAATGCTGAGCGAAGGTTTCGCGACTTCTCAGGGACGCAGAGGGGCCTTCCTCCATCATGATCGCGTCCAACACCGGCTGCGAGGGCGGCGCGGTGCTCGTCTCGCTGCGCTGACGTCCGGGGGCGCGATTCCGGACTCGGCGAACTATGCGGTTGTTGCCGAGCCTGGCGGACTGGTTGTCGGGTCTGTCGATGAAGATTTCGCGGTAGAGAGTTTAGCCGGGGACATCATGTTGCTTGGGAACGCCTCCTGGCGCATCCGTGGCGTTGAGACCGGTACCGTCAGGGTGGAGGATGCGCAGGGAGCCCCGCCGACAATCCCATTCTGGCGTGGGGAGGCGCCTGCCAGAACATCTGAGCTATCGGCCGAGGTCGCGCACATTCGGGAACAGCTCGGCGGATTTTGGGACTCCGGAACGGAACAGACTCTTCCAGAAGCCGGGGTGAGCTGGTTGGAGGCGCAGTGCGGGCTGGACCGGCGGGGAGCCGAGCAGGCGTTGGAGTATGTCGAGGAGGGACGCAAGGTACTGGGGGCGGTGCCGACCCAGGATACGATCATCGCGGAGAGGTTCTTCGACGAAAGCGGCGGCATGCAACTCGTCTTGCACGCCCCGTTCGGAGGGCGGCTCAACCGCGCCTGGGGACTTGCCTTGCGCAAGCGGTTTTGCACTGCATTCGATCTCGAATTGCAAGCGGCCGCGACGGACGAAGGTCTTGTGATCTCGCTCGGAGAGCGGCACAGTTTTCCGCTGGCCTCGGTCTTCGATTTCCTCAAACCGGCGAGTGTCGAAGAGGTATTGGTGAAAGCGGTGGTGGCATCCCCGATGTTCACCACGCGGTGGCGTTGGAACGCGTCTCGTGCGTTGGCCCTCCTGCGATTCAGCAATGGACGACGCGTCCCGCCCCAAATCCAGCGCATGCGGGCCGAGGATTTGTTGACCGCGGTATTTCCAAACGCCACAGCGTGTCCGGATAATCCTCACATCGAGTGTGAGCTTCCCGATCACCCGTTGGTACGGGAAACGCTGCATGACTGTTTGACGGAGGCACTGGATTTAGAAGGCCTCGTCGGGGTTCTTCAGCGCATCGAGGGCGGCCAGATCCGGTGTCTCACGGCGGAGACGCCCGTTCCATCGGCCTTCGGGCACGAGATTCTCAACGCGAATCCCTATGCGTTCTTGGATGACGCTCCCTTGGAGGAGCGGCGGACACGCGCTGTGCAAATGCGCCGTACTTTGCCGAGCGATCTCACGGCGCGATTAGGCGGTTTGGACGCTGCGGCAATTCTGCAAGTCGTAGAGGAAGCGTGGCCGGCCGTCCGTGATCCCGATGAACTTCATGATGCACTGCTGACTTTAGTGTGGGTACCGGCGGAACAGGTGCCGGATGCTTGGGCCGCGCATCTGCCTGCGTTATCTGAGACGGGGCGCGCAAGTATTCTGAGCATTTCTGACACGTATGGAAACGCGATGGTTTCGATTTGGGTGGCCACAGAGCGAAGGGACTTCGCTCATGCGATCCTCGCCTCCACGAAGGGACCGAGGGCTCTTGAATCGTCGGTTGCGGTTGAGGACACCCCTGGCGCCGACGAGGCGGTCACTGCCGTGGTGCAAGGGTGGATGGCAATTATTGGTCCTACTACCGCAGCGGGTTTGGCCAGAAGGCTTCATCTTGCGCCCCATGAGATTTCCGGAGCGCTTCTCCGATTGGAAGCGGCTGGGCAGGTGCTACGCGGCCAATTCTCTGCGCCCGCTCTGATGAAAGAACTTATCGAACGGAGCCATCCGGCGGAAGTCGAGGAATGGTGCGATCGACGCCTTCTGGCTCGCATTCATCGCCTGACTACGGCGGCTCTGCGCCGAGAGATCGAGCCGGTCACGGCGGCGGACTTCCTGCGGTTTTTGTTTCGATGGCAGCACGTGGCCGCCGGTTCTCAGCTGCACGGGGAGGCCGGCCTCCTTGAGATGATCCGCCAACTTTCAGGGTTTGAGGCGGCGGGGCCAGCCTGGGAGCGCCATCTGCTAGCGAAACGCGTCGTAAACTACAAACCGGAAATGTTGGATCGTCTCTGTTTGAGCGGCGTCGTAGGGTGGGGCCGCTTCAACGCCCCGACCGAGAAACTCATGAATCTGACCAGTGCTGCGCCAATCGGTCTTTTTCCGCTCGACGACGCCGACTGGCTGCTGAGCCGGGAGATCGTGCCGCCTCCGCTAAGCTCGTTGGCGCAGAATCTGTATCGGTATTTGATAGATCGGGGCGCGAGCTTTTTCACGGACCTTGTCAGAGGGACCGGGCACCTGCCCGCTGAAGTGGAGCAAGGACTCTGGGAGTTAGTGAGCGCAGGTCGCGTGACAGCAGACGGCTTCGACAGCTTGAGGGCCCTCATCGATCCACGCCGTCGCCGGGCCGAAGGCAGAGAGCGTGCCCGGCGCCCCCGACATAGTATGGGGCGATGGGCGCTTCTTAAGCCGGAATCCTTCGGGATTGAGCGGCTACAGTCAGGCTCTCCCGAGTACGTCGAGCGGATCGCCCGCCAGCTCCTGCGCCGGTATGGAGTCGTATTCAGGGATCTCTTGGGTCGCGAATCCTGCGCGCCTCCTTGGCGCGACCTGCTGGTTCAATATCGACGGCTGGAGCTACGCGGAGAAATTCGCGGCGGCCGCTTCGTCGCAGGATTTACCGGAGAGCAGTTCGGCCTTCCGGAAGCCATCGAGGCTTTGCGAAGCGTGCGTCGAGAGCCGGACGATGTTTCTCATGAAATAACGGTCTCGGCGGCAGACCCGTTAAACCTCGCGGGAATTGTGACGCCGGGGCCGCGAGTCCCGGCAGTCGCAGGCACGCCGATACTATTTCGAGGAGGCGTTGCGATTCCTATTGAGAAGGCGGAGCGCATCCTTGCAGGATCTGCACAAGGATACCCGTGCGGGTAGAGGTCCGGGTCTTATCCATGATGTGCTTGATATGCTCCTTGACCGTCAGCTGGCTGATGTCGATCGCGTTGGCGATTTCCTTATTCGTCCAGCCTTTTAGAAGATGTTCAATGACTTCAGTCTCGCGATCGGTGAAATGAAATCGTTCCTTGACCTTCTCGAGGGTGAAGTTTTGGCGCGGCGCAATCTGTTCGAGAATGATGAGCACCCGCGAATCGTCAAGCCCTCCAAGTTCCGGCAGTCCAATACCCGAGAGAAAGATAGAGTCCTGTTCGCTCTTGATCACCTGGCGAAGTTGAAACTGTTCCCAATCCTTCGGGTTGCTGCGGATTTCCATCAGCGTCACAATTTCGCGCGCGAAATCCTGAACACATAATGGCAGGATGTGGGCACGGGAGCCCCCGCTGATCCCGCTTATCCTCCGGCAAAGTTCTTGTGCCTGGTGGTCCCAATGAAGCAGTTGAATCGAGGAAGACAGCATGAGAAAACCGGAACCGACACGGGTTGCAACGACGCTACGCGCTTCCGAGAAAGTTTCCGTGGTGGGCACGGCGTCTCCTTGCTAAGTTAAGTTGATGCCCAGTAGTTCGCGACGTATAACTTTGCAATGGAGATGCCACAGTGTGCCTCGCAGATGGGATAACAAGGCATTGAAAATTAAGACCTGTCGGGCGTTTGGCCACTGTCAACACGAGATCTCTGTGGCAGAAACACTTCAAAGTGAAGGCGGTTACATCCAGAAAAGCTTTGGCAGCGTGACTTCCACAAGAAGGTCAGGCTCTATGTACCGTGTTGCCCATCTTCATCACGGAAACCACCAAACGAGGGACAAGGGGACCGGCTGAGGTCTACTTTGTACTTGACACCCCTGGGCTTAGCTTATTAAGGTCTCGCGGCATCACATCACCATTTAAAGCGCCTTGAACGAGGAACCTAGTTGCCTGATTCGAATCGGACCCCTTCCCCTCAATTCCCTGTGATTCGACGGCTAGTGGCGGGCATCCTAGGAAGCGCCATCGCGGTTTGTTTAGCGCTGCCTTTACCCGTCTGGGCCGAGTTGAGAATCATTCCGTCGCTGACGCTGTCCGAGCAATATGACAGCAACGTATTGTTTAGTAGCACCAATAACGACGATCTGATCACGTTTTTCTCGCCTGCCCTCAGCGCAAGCTATAAAGGGCGGCCGCTGGAAGGTACTCTCACCGCTAGTCTGTCGTTAGCCTCCTATGCCAAGCACTCAAACTTCAATTATGCTTCGGCTGCAGGGGTACTTACGACTGATCTTAGTCAACTCGTTGGGCGGCTTGATAAGCGAGCGCGGATGAACGTGACAGCAAGCGGGTACTACACACCGGAACTGCCGGCCTTTATCACCGCCACGGCGGGCTTCAACCCATTTGCCACCGGTATTCAACCTCAACGAGTCCGGTCGTATTCTTATAGTACACTCGCATCGGGCGGGTATTCCCTGACATCGCGCGTCGATCTTGCGGGCAGTTATAGTTATTCTTATTTAAACTTTGGCAATACGGTCGGAGCATCCCTGTTCACGCCGCTGTTCGGGACTACTCTACAGGCTGTCAATGCGGGCCCGTCAATAAGACTGACCCCTGCCGACTCGCTCAACCTTCAATACCAGTACTCAAAGGCCGACTATCGCGGATCCATCCCGGGCTATCATACCGAGGGAGGCACGATTGGCCTGACGCATGGTTTTTCCAAGAATCTTACGGGGACCGTATCGGGAGGCCTAACAAAAATCACACCGTCCGACAGGCTGGCCCCTTTGGTCACGCTGTCACTGTCGTGGACCGAAAGGAGCACGGTCACAACGTTCACCTTCACCAGATCCGTCACACCAAGTTTTGAGATTTCAGCCGGCGCCTTGGAAAGCAATCTAGCCACGTTGTCGGTAGGCCATACATTAACTAGCCGCCTCTCAGCCACTACAAGCGTGAATTATGCCCGCAGTTCCTCCGCAGCGGTCACCGCCGGGTCGGCCGCGACTTTTGACTCGTATGGTACGAACCTGATTCTTAATTATTCGATCAGCCGAACGCTGAGCGCCTCATTCACATATTCTCATTCTCATTTTTCATCTAACTCCCTGGCCTTTACGTCAAGCTTTGATCGCGATGTCGTCGCGCTCTTACTGACCGCCTCCTGGATGTAGCCGGTTCAGCGGGTAGCCTTGCACTGATCCACAGACCGCTCAATCACCGTCAACAGTTCCTCCCGCGTAATCGGCTTGACCAAGTAATCCAAGACGCCCTGCTTCATGAGAGACGCGGCGAGTTCCACGTCCGGATATCCGGTCAGGACGACAATGGGAATCGATGGATGGTGCGCACGGACATGCTGGATGGTTTCAATGCCCGTCACGCCCGGCATGCGGATGTCGCACAGTAGCGTATCCACCATGAGGGCATTTTCCCCTCTGGTTAGGAATTCGATGGCGTCGGCGCCGGTCCCGACTTCCACCACGTCATAGCCGGCTTTGGTTAAGTTCAAGCGCATTGGCTTTCGCACCTGCTCATCATCCTCGACAATCAGGATTCGCCCGCGACGCTCTCGGCCTATTGCGCCCACTTGCCCAGCCTCTCCAGAAACGGAGTACAGAGGGCGTTGAACGGCCTCGTGTTTCTGATTATGCGACTCCATGAGGCGCCTCCTTCCGGTATACGTTCATGACGGGAAAATGGACTGAGAAGGTCGTCCCTGTGCCTTCTTCGCTGTCCACAGTGATCGTGCCTTCATATTTGGACACGATTTTATACACGATGCTCAATCCGAGGCCGGTGCCCTTGCCCGGATCCTTTGTCGTGAAGAAGGGATCAAAAATTCGCATCAGATTCGCTTTCGGAATCCCGCTGCCGGTATCGGTGACGCTCGCGGAAATGCGATCAGGAGTGGCCCGTGTGCGCAGCGTGAGGCGGCCATGACCTGCCATCGCGTGGGCGGCATTGCTGATGAGATTCACGAAGATCTGGTCGATCTCCGATCGCCGTACCCAGAGCTGTGGAAGCGCTGCAAAATCCTTGAAGACTTCAATATCACCGAATTGTGGATTGCGCCTCACCATTTTGACCGCCTCCAGGAGGCGCTCATTGAGGTCAATCTCCACCTCACGGTCTTGGGAAGCGGGACGGGCGTAGCAGGCGAAGTCTCGCACGACGGTCGCGGCATGCTTCGAATACGCCACAATATCTTGCGCGTATTCCTTGATTTTCTCCGGGTCGGTCTCTTCAAGAATAATCTCCGCCATGGCGAGGATGCCATGCATCGGGTTGTTGATTTCATGGGCCATTCCTGAGACCAGAATACCAAGACTGGACAGCTTCTCGGCTTGGATTAGCTGATCCTGGAGCTGCTTCTGCTCCGTGATGTCCGAAATGACCACCCCGGTCTGGGCCTCGTCTGTGCCATACAGAGCCACCGGGAACAAGCAGTACTGATAGATGCTTTTCCGGCTTTCGAACTCGCCGTCATGCCGGAGATACCCATTGTGAGTTGCGGAGCATGGAAGGTTGGCGGCCAGCCGGTCCCATTCGTTGCATGGGATCGGAAGGACTTCGAAGATGGACCGGCCGGTCATCTGCGCGCCCGCCGAGCCGAAATGATGAGAGGCGAGGGAATTGGCGTAGATGATCTGCCGGTTCTTGTTGACGACAAAGATCGATGATGGCAGGCTTGACAGTATCTTTTCGGTTTCATGATACGCCTTCCGCAAGGCCTCCTCAGCTTGCTTGCGCTCGGTAATATCGCGAATGATCCCGCTATAGAACGAACCGTCTTTGCTCTGCCAGGTCGCAATCGACAGCTCCAAGGGGAATTCCGTCCCGTCTTTTCTAAGTCCATGCATCTCGATAGTCTTGCCCACCATGCACCGCTGGCCGCCGCACTTTTCACGCGCGATGCCTTGTTCGTGGACCGCGTGGTAGCGATCCGGTATCAGACGCGTGAGCGGCTCGCCGAGAATCTCCTGTTCGGTATAGAAGAAGAGCCGCTGGGCTCCGTTGTTCCAGGATAAAATGCTCCCACTGCCGTCGGCGAGAATAATGGCGTCCGTCGCCGATTGCACGACTGATCGGAAGCGTTCTTCGCTCTCCCGCAACTGAAGCTCAGCCCGCTCGGCCTTCATTGCCAGCGTCTTCATCTCAATAGCTCGCCGGAGCGTCGCTTTTACCTCATCGAGATTGTAGGGTTTAAGGACATACGCGAATGCGCCGCGGTTCAGGGCTTGGACGGTGTTCTCTACAGTCGCGTATCCGGAGAGCAAGATTACAGGAAGCTTGGAATCCAACTGCAGAAGGATTTCAAGGACGATGAGACCATCGAGATCAGGAAGCCGGACATCGAGGAGCGCCGCGGCATAATGTCGCCGGCGCACCTCTTCGATAGCCTGGCCTCCCAGCCCCACCGCCTGGACGCTGTAGCCATCGCTCTCAAGGACGTCCCGCAACGTTTCACGGGCATGCGGGTCATCGTCAACGAGCAGGACCGGCGTGGGCGACAAGATGATGTCCATCGCGTTAGGTCGTCAGTCGGAGCACCGCCAGCACGATTGCAACGATCGTCGCGGGATCGACCGGCTTTTGCAAAACCGCCAAGGTTCCCTCATGGATCGCCTGCTTGACAAGATGATCCACTTTATAACCCGTCATCATCACCACCGGCGTCTGAGGGCGTAGGTGTTTAATGGCCCGATAGGTGTCGAGGCCGTTCATCCCGGGCATCACAATATCCATTAAGACAAGATCGACGGACTGCTCGCCTACCTGCTTCACGGCTTGATAGCCGTCCGAGGCCAGCGTCACCGAACACCCGCGGTCCTTGAGAATGTCGGCCAGTGTCTCGACCATACCCGGCTGGTCGTCGACGATCAGCACTCGGTTTTTGATTATGCTTTGGGCCGTGGTCATCATGGTCGCTCCTCGCCAAGCGGTAGGGAAAGTCTGAACGCCGTGCCGCAGCCCGGTTTCGACCATACGTCGATGCGGCCTCGGTGCAGCTCAATGATTTGTTTTGAAATCGCCAGCCCTAAGCCGATGCCTTTCGCCTTGGTGGTAAAAAACGGCTCGAATATCCGCGTAAGGTGATGGGGTGAGATACCTTTTCCCGTGTCGGTGATGTTGATATGAACCTCGTGTGCGCGGATTTCCGTGTCGATGCGCAACTCTCCATTACCGTCCATGGCCTGCAGGGCATTCCGGAAGAGATTGATGAAGACCCGGCGGAAGTGATCTTTGTCGAGCAGGACCGATGCGGCTGGAGCGCCGAGCTGAAGCACGACCTTTACCTCAGAAGGAACTTTCAGGACCGCGAGCGCATCCTTGATGATACTATGAACATCGTAAGGGTGTGGGTTGAGTTGTATCGGCCGGCCGAAGTGGACAAGTTGGTCGATCACCCGATCCGATGCGGCGATTTCCTCCTCAATGATCTCAAAATGCCGGGCGATCTTCGGATCGTCCTGCATCTTGGTTTTTAGGTAATACGCGGAGTTTCTAATAACCCCGAGAGGGTTGCGCAACTCGTGGGCGACGCCGGCGGCGACTTGAAACATGGCCGAAAGCTTTGACTCTACTAAGTCGTTTTCAGCTTTACGCAACGCCTGCTCCGCGCGGCGTCGGTCAATGAAGTGACCGATCTTTCCGCCGATCTCCGCCATCATCGAAAGCAGATATCCATCCGACGGCCGGATGCCTCGGCTAAAGAACTCCATGACGCCTAGGACTTCCCTGCGTAGCAGAATTGGAAAACCAAAGGCCGCGTGCAATCCCTCTTTTTGCGCGACCGCGGCACGTGGAAAATTTTCATCCTTGACGACGTCGGGAATCCAGGCAGGCTGGCCGGTGGCCCAGACTCGGCCTGGAAGCCCGACGCCGCGGGGAAAACTAGTCTGGCGTGTCATCCGTTCGAACTCCGGGAGCGGCAGGAATGAGGAATGCCACACGTGTTGGCAACGCAGCAGGTGAGCGTCCTCATCCACTTCCCACATTCCCCCCCAATCCCAGCCTTCGCCTTCGCAGATCGCTTCAAATAGGCGAGGTGCTGCTTCTCCGAGAGTGGCTGATTCCGCTAACACCCGCGTCACTGCCAGTTGCGCAGCGTGATGGCGCTCCGCGACATACCGGGTATGTCGTTCCTCAATGAGTCGCGTGCTCGCCCAGGCGCCGAGCCCCGCGATTATGGCCATCAGTAATTGCCGCGGAAGAAATGGTATTCGGTGGAACATGGGAAACGTGGTATCTCCGTTCATGTCTGTCCTGCATAAGTGTGAGCAACCACTGTGCCCAACTTGGCAGCAGGAGAGGAGGGAGGATTTCTTGAAGAGAAATGAAGGACTTATCGAGCGAAAGCATTTACAGAGCGCCGGCAGCGCAGACGATTGCCGGGAAAAGCGTATCAGGATATACCGGTGGAGTATCCTAAGCGATAACTAAGGCAAGCGCGGAAGGGCCTACCGAGAGGCGGGAACTGGGGAAAGGCGTTTCCATGTGAAGTTGCCGCCCCATTCTCCCGGAGGGACGATTTGTTGTCCGACGCGGGTGTACCACCATTTGCCTTCTGCGTGACTGTGGTCGGGAGACAGGGACACGTCAAACCCGCCTTCCCGGTCGTTGCCGGCTTGCTGCCAAGTGCCTTCCCATCGGCCGTCGCTGAAGGCGTTTGTCGTGAGCCGTCCATTCTGCCAGGTGTATGTGCCGTTACCCTCAGGATCAAGGGTCGCGACATACGAGCGTTCTTCCTCTTGAATCTCCCACTCTCCTGAGAGGTCGATCTTCTCCGCACCCGCCGCAGTTATTGCGAGCAAGCCACCTGCCGCGAGCCACATCAGTGAGATTCCCAATAGCCGCTTAAGCCGGTACGTGACGGAACGCAATGTTTCCTCTACATGGATGGACGGACGCTTGTGTAAATTCTATCATAAACCTCGGCTCATAATTTACAGTGTTACCGGAGAAAAGGTAATTGGAAGTAGAAAACTATGTGTCCTAGACAAGCGTTCATCAATACCAATGGAAGTTCTGGTGGGCGAGCGTACGATTGACCATCACGACTGGAGATGATACAGTCTTTCCCGGATGTAGTTTAACAAACCGGGGGGTAACGTGGCCGTTCCAATCTCTCAGATGTTTACTGTGACGAAGTACGTGCTGACCCAGAAGGCAAAGCGGATCAGCCGCTATCCATTGGTCCTGATGCTGGAACCTCTGTTTCGCTGTAACTTGGCGTGTGCCGGCTGCGGCAAGATACAGTATCCGGATCATGTCCTCGACCGGCGGCTGACGCCGGAGCAGTGTTGGGCGGCTTCCGAGGAATGTGGTGCGCCGATCGTCAGCATTCCGGGCGGCGAGCCGCTCATTCATCCGGAAATGGCGACGATCGTTAAGGGGCTGGTCGCGCGCAAGAAATATGTCTACTTATGTACCAATGCGATTCTGATGGAACGCAAACTACATGAATATACCCCTTCAAAATACCTGACCTTCAGCGTGCATATGGACGGTCTCAAAAACGAACATGACTTGGCGGTCTGCCGGGACGGCGTCTATGATGTCGCGCTCAAGGCAATCAAGGCCGCGCTGAAGCGAGGGTTCCGCGTGACGACAAACACCACGGTCTTCGATGATGCGGATCCGGAGAAAGTGCGAAAGTTCTTTGATGCCATGATGGGACTCGGCGTGGAAGGGATGATGATTTCGCCGGGATACAGCTATGAGAAGGCGCCGGATCAGAAGAATTTTCTTAAGCGCAACCGGACGAAGGAACTGTTCTCGCGTATCCTCCATCGGCCGGGGAAGGGCTGGCGGTTCAATCAATCGCCGCTGTTTCTGGATTTTCTCATGGGCAAGATCGAATATCAGTGCACCCCCTGGGGCAATCCCACCTACAACATCTTTGGGTGGCAGAAACCTTGTTATCTCTTGCAAGAAGGTTATGCCGGCAGCTTTCGTGAGCTGATCGAGGACACGCAGTGGGACAAGTACGGGAGCGGCCGACACGAAAAATGCGCCGATTGTATGGTGCACTGCGGGTACGAAGCGTCGGCAGTGAATGATACCTTCGGTTCATGGAGGGGATTTGGCAGAACGGTCATTGCAACCCTGTCTCCCGCGAGCCGTTAATCAGGTGTCCGTGAACCCAATCGCCCATAATTCGCAATCGCGCAGCAAGCCGGAAGAAGTCTCCCGGATGATTGAAGAGGCCTTTCATTACCGCGGTGATGTTACGGTTCATGTACAGTCCGGTGAGGATGTTGAAGGGTACATCTTCAACCGGAACCCCGACGCTGAGTCTCCTTATCTTCAGATGTATATCAACGGGCAGAGCGCCCCCCGCCATATTTCTTACTCTGAAATTGTCGATATAAGCCTTACCGGTGAGGACACTGCTTCCGGAGGAGACTGGGAAGCGTGGATCAAGAAAAAAGAGTCCGAACGGCAAGCGGAGTCCGCGCGAATAGAAGCCGCGGCGCGTGCTCGCGGTCATCTCTAATCCCGGCTCTCTTTCTAAATCATATCCTCGTGAGGTGCGAGCGTCGGCGCCGTGACATTGAACACGTGGCCGGCCGAGTCGCCGGAGCAGGCTGAAAGGAACGCCAATGGCTGACCGTATTATTACAGAACCTAAACCAGTCGAAGAGTTGATCGTGCACGGATACCACATCAGGCCGATGGAATACCTCAGAGAAGGATGGCGGACTTTCACGCGTTATCCAACCGGGTTCCTCGGCTTCGCACTTTTGTTCACCGTGGCGTCTCAGGCGCCCTTGGTGCTTGGACACGTCTACGGTCAATTTCTCAGTGCCCTGGTCCAGGTGATCATGATGGCCGGCATTGCCATGGCGGTATGGAAACAGATGCGAAGTGATCCGATCAGTTTCGTGGATTTCTTCCCGGATTGGGACACCATCGGACATTTGATTCTATGCACAATCGTTGGATTGCTGCTCATCGCGGGTGGCTTGCTGCTGTTCGTCCTACCGGGCATCTATTTGATAGTGGCGTACACATTTGCGTATATGTTGATCATTGATCGCGGGTTCAGCGTGTGGCAGGCCCTGGAGACCAGCCGTCGGGTCGTCAACAAGAACTGGTGGAAGGTGGCTGGATTAACGGGACTCATGGTGGCTTTAATGGCCGGAGGAACGGCTGTCTTTAGTCTCATGCTTGGTCTGCCCCTCGGCGCGGTTCTCAGTCAGTATTATCCGGAGGTCAGCTTAAGTGATCTGCCATTTGGTCCTTCCGAGAGCGGCGCCGTCGTCAATATGGGAATGATGATCGGCGTGGCCAGCGGCGCCATGATGGGCCTGGGGTTGGGGACGGCGCTGGCCGGATGCATGTTCGGCGTCGCGTATGCTGATATTTTCGGGCTCACAGCACGGCGCGTTCAGGCCGTCGAGCCATTCGCCCAAAAGCTTCCGACCGTCTCTTCTTGATATACAGGGTCTTTTCCCGCCTCTAGAATTCGTCTGCCGTAGGCCAGTTCCTTGCTTCCGTTTGTTTGTTTTCTGAGAAGTTTCCTCACTGAGCGGTTGTGATAGATCCTGTCATGACTAGACAGCTCTACCGCACCCGCACCACGCAATACCCTCCGCGTTTCCTTGATCATAACCAAATTTTGTCCGCGGTTTGCCGGAAATTGTTGGCCGGGAACCGTATGGATGATTTTACCTAGTTATAAGACCTTGATTGGACAGTGGATGGCCCGTCAATGACATGGCGGTGATCTTGCGTATCCTGTAGTTGCCCTTACAGATACACCTCGCGCGGCAGGGTTCTCCTCTGAGACCTGCCCCGAGCACTCTCAAAGGCGGCAGTTGTCGGGGAAGATCGCGTCGGTTTCTCTTTCCCCCTAACAAGTCCATGTCATGACCAGGAGGATTTTGATGCGCCCAAATCGCCGCCAAAGCGCTCGCACGCTGCTCTCTTCGGATGCCACCTTATTTCTCAACGACGCGATGTGGCGTGGAAGTACCTGGGATATTAGTGAGGGTGGATTGTCCCTTATCTTCGAAGAAATGATCAGTGTCGCCGAGAATCAGACGATTCAGCTGAGCCTTGAAGCCGAAGGAGGCGTGTTTCAACTCTCCGGGCGTGTGCGCGGTCTCATGCCGCATAGCACTGATGCCGGATCAGCGCCTTTGTTGAGGATGGGCGTTGAGTTCTCCGCGCTCGATCCGCTCAAGGAGCAACTCTTTGTGTCTTTGCTGGACGGGCTGAGGAGGGATTGCGTTTCCCTCACAGTGACCGGGTTGCTCGCTCCTCCCAATGCGGCCGATTTGCTGGTTGCCCGGCGCCCCGATGATCTGGACAGCACGCACGTAGATCACAAAGCTGGGCCGCAGGAAAGACGGCTTGTTCAGCGCCTTACCATGAAGATGCGCGTCACGCTCGGTCAGGCGAACGCGTCCGGTCCCCATGAGATTGTCGAGACGGAAGCTTGTGATGTGAGCGCGACCGGAGTGTTACTCAGAAATCACGGGCATGCGGTACCCGGGGATGATCTCAATCTCCGTCTTCTTCCCGAAGCGCATGGCTTGGACAGCGGTTCCTCAAAGACCGACGCTCAGCAAGGGCATAACCTGACGGGTCGAGTAGTGTGGGCTTCGGCTGCATCGGGCCTGATGGGCGTTCAATTTTTTCCTGGGGTGAATGAGTCTTCCCAACCTATAGCGCAACTCGTTCAGGATGCGATAACCGCGAGGGAAGTCTCCGAGGCCCAGTCGCCGGCGGTGAGCATTACCAGCACGCCGCTGGAATTCCGTAACGAGCTTGGACAGCGTATTGCGGCCTATTTTGATCGGTCCAACGAGCTGCTGCCCGGCAATCCTGTTGTTATTGTCGTCCCAGGGTATGGCGAGACAAAGAAAGAATACATTGCGCTATCGTATTATTTGGCCTGTAACGGTTTTCAAGTTCTCCGTTACGATCACACTAATCACGTCGGGGAAAGCGAGGGGGCGCCGACCCAGTCCACCCTGGGTCGCATGCACCGTGATCTGGCAAGCGCGCTGGGCTATGTTAAGGCGGAGTGCCCGCAGAGCCCGGTGGTTGTCATCGCGGCGAGTCTGGCCGGCCGGGTGCTCATAAAGATTATGGCGCATGATCGGCGCGTGGACCTCGGGGTGATCATCGCGGGGGTGGTCGATGTGCGGCAGACTTTGCGCGCCGTGCACCAACAGGATCTGATCGAGGACTATCTTCTCGGCGCGCATTGCGGAGTCATTAATATGCTGGGATTGAATATTCAGGCGGACCGCTGGCTAGAGAATGCGGCGGCCGAGGGTTATGCGGATCTGACTTCGACGATACGAGACATTGCAGGCATCAAAGTTCCGATCGCCTTGTTCGCCGCCGAACATGATGCCTGGGTCGACATGCATTCTGTGAAACAGGTGATCACCGCGATCGGCCCAGAGTTGGGCGAGTTGGTGGTGATTCCCGAGGCGCTTCATCGCCTGGCAGAAAACCCGAGGAAGGCACGCGCCACGTTTCGAGAGATTGTCGCTCTCTGCGCGAGGCGGCTCGGTGAACAGATTCCAGGTTCCATTATTCGTGAGCCCGCTGCCGGCCAAATTGCTCAGCAGGGTCGCTTGGAGCGGGAACGTGGGCGGGCGCACTACCAAATGGGGTTGGCAACGAATGTTCAGTTCTGGGAGGAGTATCTCGGTCGATCTCATTTCATCGTGAATGTGCACGATTATTGGCAACTGCTCGATCACGTGTACCGGTATCTCGGAGTCGGCGAAACCGCAGTGCGTATACTGGATGCGGGCTGCGGCAATGGACATTTCGGCATGTTCTTGCTGATGAACCAGCAGTATCGCGCCCTGAAGGACGACCGTCGAGTACCGCTGATCCGGTATACGGGCCTGGACGTTGCGCCCGCTGCGTTGCGAGAGGCTCAATTGGAGCTACAGGAACAGGCGCTTCCCCCGGTGGGGCCTCACCAGATTGCGCCGGAGCGGCACCTGATCTCGTCTTTTGTCTGTGGCAATTTGAACGCGCCTCTGCCGTTTGCGAACGGGGAGTTTGATCGCGTCGTATGCAATCTTGTCCTCGGCTATCTGGATGACGCGTCATTCACGATCAGTGAATTCCTGCGAGTGCTGAGTCCCGGCGGCAAGCTGATTCTGACCAACCTAAAACCGAACTCCGACCTGTCACAGATCTATCGAAATTTCGTTCGAACCGCGGAGACCACCGAGGATATTGGTGAAGCTCGAGAGCTCCTGAATAATTCAGGCCATCTCCGGCAGGCGGAAAGCGAGGGACGCTTTCGCTCTTTCGACCGCCAGGAGTTCGCGATGCTTCTTTTGAGCGGCGGCGCGGAGCAAGTCCAGATTTTTACCACCTTTGCCAACCAAGCCTATATTGCAGTGGCCGCAAAATCGGGATCGATGGCGGCGACTGCCTCCATCCCAGCCGAGGCCGCTTATCCCGATCGCCTGTCACGAATCAGTCGCCGTATCTCCTAGCTGTATGGAATTGAGGACACCACTGGTTGGGGTGCGTGTATCCTTACTGATACTACTTTAGAACTTGTGGTGCAGGGGGTCTTGCGAAAGTCTTACGTACGGTGCTAGGCTCTACGGTATTCTGTTAGCGAGCGATTACCCTTATGCGCTCCGAGGACCGACAACGGCTACGTACTCAGGACGTAGCTGACACGAAATTGCTTCTCATGGCGGAGGGTCATCAAAGTGCATCCTGTGTTCCTCCTTCGTTGGTAATTACCTCTTTTACTTTTCTTTTAAGAGCCTTTGCCTACGAATTTACGTTGCAAAGGGATTCCTCAGAGACTATGCTTCGGTACCTGCGCATCCCCCGAGCGTTTTCTCGGTCGTTCTGGGGAAACTTTCTAAGAACGCACTTTACCCATTCCCATAGTCTCCTTTTTGTTGGGAGCATTCAGACCAGGAAAAGAGGTACGCCATGTATTCAACACACAAGTCCAACGGCGAGGCCGCGTCTTTAACAGGGAGTGTTATGCTGCAAGAGCCTTATGCCGGCGTTGAACGACGATCGTACCAGCGGGACGATCTCCAGATCGAGCTTCGCCTTGAGAGATGGGAAGGCGGCGTACCGGGTCATACCGTAAATATTAGCGCGACAGGCCTCAGACTTATGTCGGAGGTCTGTTTGGCTCCCGGCACTCCGCTCATGCTGCGCTGTTGTTTAGGTGGGGCCGCTCAGCTACATGTGGTAGGGCAGGTCGTCTATTGCAGACCTAGCGACACCTCCGTGGGCTATATGACCGGAATAAAATTTGCTGCTTTAAGAGAGTGGGAAACTACCCTGTTGGTCTCTGCGGTCACCGAGCTCACGACTAACGCCGAAGCCCTGGGGAAAGCGTTTCTCGCCATTCATATTTCCACCGACAGTCTTGCCCTCGAGGCTGCTGTACATGGAACCTCGAGTGTCAGCGATGACACGACATTTTCGACTAGCCCCGAGCAGGTTCTTCCGCGGCAAAAGAAGAAAAACCGGAAGTTCACTCCCGATCCGGCCTGGGTGCTGGAAATGGACCACTATCTGGCGCCGTACCGCCAAGCGATTTGGGAATCACAATTGGTACAGGAAACAGCAAGCGGCGCTCTGTCTCTGGAACAGGTCAAAGGATGGAGTATTCAGTTTTACCCATTCATCGAGCTCTTTCCCCAGTTCATGGCCACGTACCTAGCCAAAGCTACTGATCCAATGTCTCGAGGGTTTTTAATCGATAATCTGCGAGTCGAAAAGCGACATGCGGATCAATGGATTGATATGGCCAAGGGATTCGGCGTACCCAAAGAAGACTTATTTACAACGCCGGTTATTCTCGAAGTCGAAGCTCTGACACATTGGATGTGGTCGATCACCAACAGAGGTAGCTTTGTCGAGGCTGTGGCGGCGACGAACTATGCAATTGAAGGCGTCACGCAAGGCATCGCCACCATCATGGTCAAGGGATTTATGAAATACCAAGGTCAGGATGGGGTCCTCTTAGACAAGCGAGCCTATATGTGGATGGAAGCTCATTCTGCATATGATGATCTGCATCCATATCAGGCGCTGGAGATTATGAAACTCCACGCGACCACTTCAGAGATCCAACAAAAAGTGACCCATGCTGCTCAACGGAGCCTGGAATACCTCTTTCTTGCCTTAGAGGCTTGTTACGCGTTTTATGGCTCCGGCTCTCGGAAGGGAGAACACAGAGTTCATCTCGTATAGCTTGAGGTCGTCGGAGAGGGCTGAGCTTTAGAACGAACGCTTGCCCTCTCCACGACTGCAACACGGAATATCTGGCAATCGGACTTTACCTCGGAGGCCCTTCGCGTTACTATTGCCACTTGATAGGCTTGATATCGCTTCCATGTAATCCAATTGCAGCCACGATCTGCCCTGAATCCTGCCACTCTGAGCCCTACTATGTAGGGAAGCTATCGCGTACATGAATGCCTTTGCACTATCGGGACTTTTAACAGCCGCCAGCTCTCTGGCTATGGGACTCTTTGTCCTCGCGCAGGACAAACGAGCCAAGTTAAACAGACTATGGTTGCTGTTTACTGCGTCCGTCGCTGTCTGGGGCATCGGCGCGACATGGATTGCCCTGGAGAAGGATCCGCACCAAGCCCTGTTGGCCTGGCGCTTCTCTTTTGCCTTTGGCGTCGTTTGGATACCGGTTTTCTTCTACCACTTTGTGACCATTTTTTGTGCGCTAACCCAAAGGAAGCTCGTTGTCATTAACTATATAATCGCAACGCTGCTCTTTCCTCTCATCGGTTTCTCATCATTGTTTTTTGGAAATGTGCGATTTCTTTTTGCAGCATTTTATTACGCGGTGCCAGGATCCGCATTATTTGTTCTCTTCTTCTGTTGGTGGGCATGGCTCGTTATTTATGCCCATTACCAAGTTTTTAGACTGTATCGTCATGCTTCAGGTATAAAGCGCAACCAGTTTAAGTATTTCTTTATAGCCTTCGCCTTAGCCTACGGCACAGGCTCGCTCGACTACTTGCCCATCTTCAAGATTGATTTATATCCGTACGGAAACTTCGGGATCATGGCGTATCCAATCATCACGACGTATGCCATTGCCCGTTATCGGTTGATGGACATTACGGTAGTATTCCAAAAGGGACTTACATATGCGCTGCTCCTCGGCGCACTGCTGGTCCCGGTCTTTCTAACTGTCGCGGTCAGCCATCGCGCCACCGCTTATGCGATCCCGCCGTTGGTGGCTGCGTCTTTTGTCTTTGGCTGCGGCCTCTGGATTGTGCTGAAGAATCCGCGAAATGATGTCAACCTCACTTTTGGGCTGCTCTGCGCCGGCGTCTGCATCTGGTTGTTCAGCATCTTCATGATGTTCTCTTCACCACAGGAAGGGGAGGCGGTCCTGTGGGGAAAAATGGCCTATGTGGGGGTCGTCTTCATTCCAGCCCTCTTTTATCATTTCTGTATGAGGTTTCTGAAACGTTCTGACGAGAAGATAAGCGTCGTCGTACAGTACATAATCAGCACCGGCTTCCTAGCGCTCATTCCGACTGATTACCTAATCAGCGGTCGCTATGTGCATGACTGGGGGGTCTATTTAAAGGCTGGCGCGCTGTATCCCCTCTTTCTTGGGTATTTCGGTACGGTGAGTGGGCTCTCGCTGCTTGCATTGTATCGCGGGTTTAAGGCCAAAACGGCCGATGCCCCCGCAGAGGCCACGAGAATTAAATATGTTTTGGTGGCCTTTGCCATCGGCTATCTCGCGTCCATTGACTTCGCGCAAGCCTACGGGGCGGAGTTCTATCCCATTGGATTTGTATTTGTCGGTCTCTGGATCAGTATCGTCATGTATGCGATCGTGGCGTATGAATTTCTGGAGAGCCCTTGGCTTCCAAGGACGGACGTGCTTCCATACGCTCAAGCGCTCGCTCTGACCCCGGCCTACTTCGTCATTCTCGGCGTGGTATGGATCTTTACCGGGACGACCTACTATCTCCTCGCGGGTGTGCTGTTGACCATTCTCATAGTGTTGGCCGAGCTGCTGGTGAATGTCCGCAAAGGAATGGAGCAAGTAGTCGGCAAGGCCTTGTTCCCTCACCAACACAATACCTACGATGCCCTGAATGCCTTCAGTACCGCCATGAGGAGCATCCTGGAATTAAAGGCCTTAACGGCGAAAACCGTCTCCATCCTCTCCGAGGCTCTGGGCATTGGAAAGATTTCGATCTTTCTGCTCGATAAGGAAAAGGACGAGTATATCTTGGCCGCTGTCCACGGTATTAATAAGCCTCGGCTGAAAGCCGTCACGATCAGCGCTAAAGAACTTTTACCCCAGTACCTTCAGGAGAGGTCTCAAGCCATCCTGAAAGAGGAATTGGAGCGAAGGGGTGATACACCCGGCGTCTTCAGCAAACGCATCATCGGGACACTGGATGACCTGGAAGCAGAGTTATGTCTACCGCTCCAAAATCAAGGCCTTCTAATCGGCTTTATCAATCTGGGGCCGAAGCCGAATCGCGGGATGTATACGCACGAGGATCTTAAGAATTTGTCGATTCTGGCGGCAAGTGCCGCGAGCGCTTTTGAGAATGCAGCGTTCCATCAGCTGGAGAAGGACGTGCAGCGCCGCGAGAAGCACGATGAGCGCGCGCACGCCTTCGAGACGATTGCCGGCGGCTTTGCGCATGAGATCCGTAATCCGCTGGTCTCCATCAACACGTTTCTGGAACTCGTGCCGATGCGAAAGGACGATCCAGAATTTATGGAAGAGTTCCGCAAGGTCGTGATGAACGATTCTGCCCGCATTGAACGGCTCTCAGGGGAGGTCTTGGGGTTTGCGCGTCTCCATGAGCCCCAGCGGCAAGAGGAGAACCTCAATGACCTGGTCGCCGCCTCGCAGCTCGCGATCGAAGCCAGGGCCCAAAGCCAGGGCGTGGCCCTCTGCACGGAATTGGCCGAAAACCTCCCGCATGTCTGGATGGATAGCCAGCAAATGCGTCAGGTGCTGGGGAATCTGTACATCAACTCCCTCGATGCTATGGAGCCAGCTGGAGTCGGCCAGATCATCACGAAAACCTGTCCTCTAATGAAGCCGGACGGCATATGGGTGCAGATCGAGATCACGGACACCGGATGCGGCATGCCGCCGGAGACGCTGGACAACATTTTTGTGCCCTTTTTTACCACCAAACACGAAAGCAAAGAGCGCGAAGGCACGGGCCTGGGTCTGCCTATCTGTCAGCGGATTATCGTTGCCCATGGCGGATATATTGAAGTCAAAAGCGAAATCGGGAAGGGCACGACCTTTTTGGTCAATTTGCCGGTAAGGCTGGAGCGCAATCCGGACTCCTTGCCGAACCCGGAGGGGACGCGCCGTGAGGACCACTGATCCCAGCGTGTCGTTCGCAGCACGGACCGTGAAACCTATACCCTTAGCGTCCACTTTATAAGTTAGGCAAGACCCCTCCTCTTCGGTAGGTGTGAGCAATAGTGAACAGACTGGACATCTTCACTGGCGTATAAGAGGCGAGTCTGTGACTGCATGCATTTACTGCAGGGCCAACAATCAGGAGGACCTATGAACAAGCAAGCGGGCGGGATCGTGATTTCGATACTGACGAGCGCCTATCGCACGCTGGATCCAGTGCCACGGGCGTTCGGCATCGGTGCCACGCATAGCTATGAACTCTGCTTGCTGCGCAATGATCCATGCAGCGAAGTGCGTTTGATCCTGCCGGATGGCGGCCGCATCAGATACCTGCGAACTGCCGGGACAAACTTCTATAACTCCAGTCGGGCGCATACCAGTACGCCTACGCGGTTTTATCAGTCCACGTTGGCTTGGTATGCCACTTCCCTACGGTGGGTGCTGCGGCTCAAAGACGGCACGGTTTATCGTTTCATCGCGCGGGATTTGGTTGAGCCATTGCCACCCGCATCGGTGACAGTCCCCATTCCACCACCGGTGGCGATGCAGATCCACACCCAGGATCGCTACGGCGATCTGCTGACCGTCGCGCGCGATTGCGCGTTGCGCACCGCGCAGCTCACCTCTTGACCTGATGGGCGATACGGGTACCCTGCAGACCACATATATCTAATGAGCCCTTCGGCACGACGATCGCGGCCCGCGCGGTCGGGTGTCAACGGTTGCGGGCTCGCGCTACGGCGCCCACTCGACTTCCCTCAGGTTCAAGCGAATGCCATATGACTGATCGGTCCGGTGGCGGATGATACGAACTGAGCGGCCGTTGCTCAACGTCAGGGCTTCGCCGACGTTCGGGGCCTTACCGAGGTCGATCAGACTCTCCGCCATCTCGGTCATCATCTCAATCACCGGTTTCTCGGAAAGCCCAACCGGACGGTAGATCTCGATGTCTTCGAGACCGAATTTTGCAAGGCCGCGCGTGTGAAACCAGACCCGACCATCCTCGCGCCCGCTGACCTCCTCAATCCGGAGATGGTCCGTGATCTCAAAGGCGCGCAACGGACGATCGCTCCAGTCCGAGGGATTTAAATAGGTCCCCGTTGCCGTATCGTAGGCGGTGCCGCCCGTGAGCAAGGTGAGTCCGCGTGCCAGCCGTGTCACCATTAATATGAGATCCCGAGTGTCCCGGCCGGCGAGGCGAAGCGGAAGAACCTGAGCGGCCCGGCTGTGACCCCAGCCCAGCCGTTCATGCCAGGGGTTTCCGATCGCAGGAGGCAAGTTGGTATCGGCCGACGCGGCCCATGGCCCATGGACGGCCTCGAAGATTGTGCTGTTTTCACCCGACGTCAGCTGGATGTGAAGGGGTCCACCGTACTCTTGATTAAACCAGGCCGATAGAAAGCCCGGGGGAAGAGGCTCTGGAGCGGCATACCCTATCAGAAATGTCGGCAGTTTCAGTTCCTGGTGAACTGCTTTTCGCTTGATCTTCTTCACCGCTGAGGAGGCTAAATGACCGGGCGAAGACTGTCAATGCCGCACGTCTCGCAGAAACCCAAGAAGTGATTGACAACGCTGGTGGCCTATGTTAGATAGGCCGCACTTTGGCGGGGTTTTGCGATTAGTGTACGTGTAATGCCTGGAGGACTGCCCCGAAAGCTCGCGGCGGTCTTTTTCAGCCTTGTGGGATTGTGTGCTGTCGAGCTCGGTAGTCCGTGCCAGGCGTCTGCCATGCACGAAACGGATCACCGGTTCACGGTATCCGGGTACGTATACGACAAGCAGGGCAAGCCCGTAGGGGATGCCCGAGTTCATGTCCGAGATTTGAGGGATCAGTCGGTTGAAGCGGTTACGACCTACACGGATGGGTCCGGATATTATAAAGCGGTCATTCACCTGCATAATGGTAATGCAGGAGACCCTGTTCAGATTACAGCCATTGAGGAGAAGCTCGGACTAGAAGAAGCGAAGACGGTTCGTGCGGAATTCAGCCCGAACGACCTGAAAACAGAACGCCAGACGACGGTGAATATCGGCCCGGTTCCGGTAGGACAGGTCCCGGAAAACGGCTACTGGCGCCCTATCATTGTCGGGATTGTGGTGGCCGGGGCCGTGGGGGCAATTGTCTGGTGGCGAAAGCCGAAGGCAAGAAACCAAGGGAAGCGACGAGGCAAGAAGCGAAAAGCGTAAATGAGGAATTGAACAGGGCGCTTTTGCCGTAGAAGCCGCGGCTCTCCGGGAAAGCGTCTTTTTTGTGAGATTGTGAGAAAGAAAAGCGGCCAGACTCGATGAACCCCCGGCAGTATGCCAAACGAGTCCTGATGAATGGCCGAATCTACCCCGTTCTCTCGGGATGTCTGAGAAAGGAGCTTGAGGTTGTATGAAGATCCGATACCTGCTGGGAGTCATGCTTCTAGGATATGGAGCATTTCTGGGCGGCTGCGCGGAAGAGCAGGAAAGTACCGCTCCGCCGCCGCCCGCGCCGCCTGAATACGCGGACAAACACATGCCGGCCGGTTGGTGGACCGACGAAAAGATCATCGCCGAGGGCAAAGAGATCTTTGAAGGGGTGAAGAATATCGATGTGAACTGCTCCTCCTGTCACGGCAAGGACGGCAAGCCGGTCAAGGCCGGCGCCCGCGACTTCCGCAAATCGGAGCGGATGAAGCTGTATTCCGACAGTGTGTGGTTCTGGCGGATTTCTGAAGGCGTGCCGAACACCAAGATGAAGGCCTGGAAAAGCAAGTTGAGCGAAGAGGATCGTTGGAAAGCCATGGCCTATGAGCACAACTTCGGATTAAAGGGCCTGGGATGGGATCCGGGAACCAAACAGTGGGTTCAAGCGGACCAGATCGGGAAAGCGGCGCCGGTTGCGAGTCCCGATGTGCCCGCCGGTGAACCCAAGCCGGTGGGAGGCGCGCCCGCGTCGAAGCCTAGCGACTCGCCGAAAAAAGACGGCAAGTAAGCGCGGCGCGACATCGGATAACAGGGAGCGGTGACGATGAAGAGAGCGCCTGTGGTGCCTGAAAGAAACATTCAATGGAGCACGCTTTTCCCCCGATCTCTTCTCATTGCCGTAGGCCTTCTGCTCATTGGAGGAGCCGCCGCATACGCCCAATTGCCGGAACCCAAAGCGCATAGTTTCCCCTGGGGCGGCAATCGCGCAGCCGTCTGGGTCGTGGCCCAGCTGCACATCCTGTTCGCCGCCTTCATCCTCGGCGCGCCGATCTTCATCGTCATCAGTGAATTTCTGGGATGGAAGAGCGCAGACGGGCGCTACGAGCGATTAGCCAAAGAGGTTACCAAGGTCACGGTCATTCTCTACAGCATGACCGCCCTGACGGGAGGGCTCTTCATCTTTGTGCTGCTCGCGACTTATGGCCAGTTCACCATCTGGCTGGTCAATCACTTCTTCGCGCTCTTCGCGATCATCTACCCGCTGTTATTCATCGGCGAGACGATCGTTCTCTACCTGTACTGGTATACCTGGGACGCATTGCAAGGCCCGAAGAAGATGCGCCATATCGCCCTCGGAGTCCTCCTCAATGTTATCGGGATTATCACACTCTTCGTGATCGACGGCCCTACCTCGTTCATGAACACCCCGGTCAAAGCCACGGAGGGAGGGATAGATCTCAAAACTTACATTGAGACCGTGGCGACACTGTGGGACAAGATCAACAACTACAGTTGGTGGCCGTTAAATATCCATCGGACCGTCGGCAATGTGGTGTTCGGCGGGTTCATCGCCGGGTTGATCGCGGCGTATATGTTTATGGCATCGAAGACCGATGAGGACCGGGCCTTCTACGATTGGTTTGGTTTTGTGGGCAATATGATCGGGGTCGGCGCGTTGTTGCTGTTGCCGTTCGCCGGGTACCTGCTGGCGTATGAGCTCTGCGATTACGATGCCTCGATCTGTCCGTACATGATGGCCGATCAGTTGTCGATGTTCTTTGAGATGCAGGGGGCGATGGTCGGGCTCATCTTTCTGGCCAGTAACTACTATATCTGGCTGAGCATGAAACGGATTGAAGGCCTAGAGCGTATTCGGATGTCGGCGGCTACGATGCTGTTAATGATCACGGTGCCGGTGGTCTTCATGTTGATGTGGTCCAAATGGCCCATTCCCGACATCATGTCGTTGGTCGCGCCGGCCGCTTACGTCATCGTATGGTTAATCATCGCAAAGATCACACCCTGGACGGTTTCTGCTCAGACAATGGTCAAGGTTGCCTTCCTCATGGTGATCATCGGGAACGCGATCTGGATGACCCCCCATGCGTTTGTTGCCACACAGGCCTTGGCTCCGGACGATGGATCGCTCAGCCTGCCTCACGGGGAGGTGCACCTGGGCTTCTTCGGCACGGTTTCATGGGACATGCTCGCACTGATGCCGGCCAAGAACGCCGCCGCATTCACGCTGGTGTTCGTGACAATCGTGAACTATATCCTTTACAACCGCGCCTTGCGCACGGGGCGGATCGTGTGGGGCAAGATTGATTTTATCTCTCAGTTTGTATTGGTATTCCTGGCCTTCAGCGCCATCTGGACCATGGGGCTGATGGGCGCGGTCCGGGAATTGACGCGCAAGTATTTTCACGTATTTAATCTTCAGTACGATTTTACGAATGAGTCGTTCACGCCGACTTTGGGCTATTCCAGCTGGATGATCACCGGTATTACAGTCACCTTTTACATCATCGTCAGTTTTGCCATTATCTTGACCCTGAAGACCGGTAAAGAGAAGGCGCATGCTGCTTCGCCGAAGGCCATGCCGGCAATTGCTGGGGTGGAGTAGGCATGCCGTCACCTAAGAGTCTGTTAAGGTTGTTGGTCTCCCGAATCGCGATGGGAGCCATCGCGGCGATCGTGCTCGTGATCGCTGCCCGCCTGATGCACTTTCCCCAGGTATTTCAGATCATGTTCGTGTTTTACGCCTTCTTGGGCACGGTGGTGTACATTCTGCTCGACGCCCCGCCGGTGACGCGGGTCGACGGGCTGAAGGCCGTCGTCGCGCTTGTCTTCTTTTATGCCGTGATCTCGGGCGTCTTTATCGCGGGGGCCACTATACTCCCGCAATATGATCCCCAAGTTGAGAAGGGCAAGATCGACAAAATCGTCAAACCGAAAATGGCGGCAACGGAAAAAGGGAAGGTCGATGAGCTGCTGAAACGCACGGAGGAGCTCACCGCGCAAAGCCACGCCATTCTCAAGCGGCTTGAGACCCTCGGCGGCGCGCAAATTAAGGAGAGCGAAGCGGGAGCGAAAGGCGCCCAACCCGGAATTCCCAAAGCAGGCGGGGCGGGGGGTAATCTCGTGGCGCTTGGGCAGGAGCAGTACGATCTACAGGAATGCTATAACTGTCACAAGGTAGGCGGCAAGGGCGGTCTGAAGAAGCGAGGCCCTCATCTTGACAATGTCGGCAATCTGATGAAGCCCGAGGAGCTCAAGGAGAAAATTTTAAATCCCCGCGCCTACATGGCCGAGGGCTTCGAAAAGGAATATAACAAGAAGCTTATGCCGGACAAGTACAAGGAATTGATGTCGGATCAGGAGATCGATCAGCTTGTCGCATATCTCGGGACGTTAAAGGATAGCGCCGTGGAGACCCCGAAACCGATCAAGAAGTAGCAGTAGACTATCGCGCGTAACAGATAAACGTCATATGCAGCCCCACATCAAGTCCAAGGTTCGCTGTACCGACGGGGTCGCCGGGGAAGTGGCCCATGTCATCGCCGATCCTCTCTCCCTTGAGCTCAGCCACATCGTTGTGAGAGTGAACGGCACCGAGCGCCAGGTGCCGATGACGGCTGTTGGCACGACACGGGAGGATTCCGTCGACCTGCTCTGCAGTTCGGCCCAACTCGCGGAGTTTCCGATATTCGCCCGCGAAAATTTTCTGAGCTCCAAAGAAATAGAAATTCCTCATCTAGAAGAAAAGGTCGATGTCGAGTGCGGCAAAGTATTCGTTCCGTTCCCCGAACTGGAGAGGAGCGTTCCACGACGCAGGTTTTTCGCGGGATTTACGACTCTCATGGGCGTGCTCATCGGACTCCCGCTGATCTGGCCGGTGCTCCGCTATATCATGAAACCGATGTATGCGCGCTTCGACAACCGTTGGTGGAAGGTCGGCAACATCAGCAAGATCAAACAGGAAAATGTCGGCGTGCAGTTCATCTTCAAAAAAAGCGTCAAAGATTCGGTGCTGACCCGCGAGGATGATAAGAGTAACTGGGTAGTCAAGGCCAGCCCGGAGGTTCTCCAGAAAATCTACCCCCACGGTGACGTCAACTTCTTCGACAATGAGGGCAACGTCGTCTGGGTGAATAAGGCGACGATGCCGTATGTCGCATACTCCGGAAAATGCCCCCACCTGGGTTGCGGCTATAAATGGCGCTCCCACAGAGTCCTTGGACAGGTGTTCTTGTGTCCCTGCCACCTGAGCATCTATGACGTGACCGGCAAGGTCCTCGATGGACCGGCTCCGCGGCCGCTCGACCTTCTGCCGATCAAAGTCTCCGCCGCCGGTGAGATCGAGGTCATCGATATCGAGTACAAGGCCGGAAAAAACGATCAGGTTCGGATCGCGTAATGAACGCCGTCGCCCAAAAAGTCTATGACTTCGTGGATGAGCGGATCGGCTTGAAGTCGATCGAGACGAAGATGATGAACGAGCCGATCAAAGGCGGATCGCGGTGGGCCTATGTCTTCGGGTCGGTCTTGCTGTTCATCTTTATCATGCAGGTGGTCACCGGCATTTTGTTGATGTTTTATTACATCCCGAGCGCGGATCATGCGTATGCCAGCACTCAGTACATTCTGCATGAGGTCGACTACGGCTGGTTCATCTTGAGCTATCATTTCTGGGGCTCGTCGGCGATGGTCGTAATAGTCTTTGCGCACATGTCCCAGGTCTTTCTGTGGGGCGCGTATAAAAAGCCGCGCGAGATGGTCTGGCTTGTCGGCTTGGCGCTCTTCGGCCTTGTGATGGCGTTCGGTTTCACCGGCTATCTCCTGCCCTGGGATCAGCGCGCGTATTGGGCCACCACCGTCGGCGTGGAGATCATGGATAAGACTCCGGTCGTGGGAGACTTTCTGGCGCGATTCCTCAAGGGCGGCCCGACACCGGGTCAGATGACGCTAAGCCGATTCTTCGTGATCCATGTCATGGTCTTGCCGGCCGCCTTGATGGGGTTGGCGGGGCTGCACCTCTTTTTCTTCCGGTCAGCCGGCCCCGCGGGGCCGTTCCGCGGGTCAACTGAGGAACTGAAGGTCAAAACGGACTTCTTTTTCCCGCGCCAGGTATGGAAGGACATCATCGCGATGGCGGCGGTCTTCCTGACAATCTCAGCGCTCGCGCTGATTGAACCGGTTGAATTGCTGCAGGAGGCGACACCGGACCCGGGGGATTATCATCCCGAGCCGGAATGGTATTTCCTTTTCCTGTTTCAGCTGCTCCGCTGGAAAATGTTTTCAGGCGAGTTGGGGCAGTTCATGGCCGCCATCGCGATCCCGACGCTGTTCATGCTGCTCCTAGCGGCGTTGCCCTTTATCGATCGCAGCCCCGAACGAGACATCTTCAAGCGGCCCGTTGCCCTTGTCTCCTGGGCGGTGGTCATGATCGGCATCGTGGTCTTGACGATCTCGGCAATCCTGAACCGGGAGTATCTCGATTAACGGAACCACAGATCACGCGGTCGAGAGCGTCTCATCCATCAAGGTGGGCTGGGCCATTTGCTGGTCCGCCTTTTGGACCGGGTTTCCTCTCAAGATGATCGTGGCCGTGCTCCTGCTGGCCATGCAGATTCATCCCTGGGAAGGGCCCGGCCTGACGGCGCTGCTTATCGTCTCGATCCCTATAGATATCTGGGCCCTTGGGCTGACCGCGCGGACGTACTTTCTGGAGCGGCATGGCCTGGAGCTGGAGGGACCGATCGGCCTGGCGTTGTGGTGGCAAGGCGCCGTAATCGTGGTCGCTTTTGGGGTGGCCTCCTATTTCGCCGTCGGCGCCGCGGTGTCGGTCGGGAAATCGCTCGCAGCCAGTATCATCGCGGGGATCAAAAAACTGTTTCCGCAATTTCCAATCGCCGAACAGATCACGCTGGAACTGTTGTTATGGAGCATTCCGACCGTGATCGTTGCGGTGCTGGTTGGAGCGGTCGCCTTACAAGTTTATGGCTGGCGGATTAAGGCCACCGTGACATCCACCGGGCGCCGGACGACTGCCCCGCTCTCGGAGAGAGTCCGCCGCTGGGATTATGCTCGGGTGCCGCGAGATCAGGGGTTGCTATTTATCTCGTTCGCCGGAGTAGTCGTTCTTCTGACCATCGCATTTTGGATCGTGTTGCCGGTGACGACCCCGCACCCTTCCGAAGAGTATAAACCCAAGGTTGCCAAGGTAGCTAAGCCCATGAAGCCCGAGGAGATGCTCAGGCAGACTGAAACATCTCTGGTGCAAGCCGAAGCCGTCCTGCATACGTTGGAACAGGAAAAAGCGAAAGAAAAGAAGGAAGGGAAGAAGCCCGAGCACAAGGGGAAATAGGTCATGCGTAGTCGTAACGTGATCCCATACATTATTCTCTTTCTAATGCTGATCCTGACATTGGCGCCGTTGTCCTTAGGCTTCGCCCAGGAGGCCCCGCCGGCGGCAGCCGCCGTTGAGTACCGTGACATCCCAGGACTGGGCAGCCGGAATCTCATCTGGATCGTGGCTCAGCAACACCTGCTCTTGGCCGGATTTGTGCTGGGTGTGCCGATCTTTGCTTGGGTCTGCGAGATCGTAGGGGTGCGGAGCAAGGATCCGCGTTACGATAAGCTCGCGAAGGAATTCACAAAGCTTTTGACCTCCGCTTACGCCACCACGGCCTTGTTTGGCGGCATTCTGTTATTTATGTTGATCGGGCTCTATCCCAAGCTCATGAACTACCTGACGGATCTCTTCTTTCCGTCGTTTGTGTTTTACTGTGTCCTCTTTCTGCTGGAGACGGCCACGCTGTACCTGTACTGGTATGGCTGGGACGCGATGCAAGGAAGAAAAAAGGGGATGCACCTGTTCTTGGGGTTTCTCCTGAACGTCTTTGCGTTTTTCATTATGATCGTGCCGAACTCCTGGGCGACGTTTCAGGCGAGCCCCGTGGTGATCGGGGAGGGCAGCATGTGGGCAAGAGCCTGGGCGGCAACCTGGAACCCCACCTGGTGGCCGGTCAATATTCATCGCCTGATCGCGAACGTCGTTCTGGGCGGCTTTATTTGCGGCGCCTATGCGGGTCTGCGGTACATCATGGCGGCCAATCAGGAAGAGCGCGTGCATTATGACTGGATGGGCTATGTCGGCAACTTCATCGGAGTCTTCGGATTGTTGCCGCTCCCGTTCGCCGGGTACTGGCTCATGCGGGAGGTGTACCAATACAACCAGCAAATGGGCATTACTTTAATGGGGGGCTTTTTATCATGGCTCTTCATCCTTCAGGCCATGTTGATCGGCGTTCTCTTCTTGGGGGCCAATTACTATTTTTGGATGGGCATCATGTATCGCATTCCGGGCTCCGAGCCAAAATACCGGCGCCCAATCCTGACCATGTTGGTGATTCTTCTGGTCTGCCTGGGGGTATGGATGACGCCTCACTCACTTGTCGCTAGCCTCGAAGAGGCGCGCAAGATGGGCGGAACGCACCATCCCTTACTGGGTGTGTTCGGCGTAATGTCGGCGAAAATGACTGTTGCGAACTTGATGATCCTCGTGACATTTATGAGTTTCATCATGTATTGGCGCGCGGGGAAACAGGAAACCGCAGGGTGGGCTAAGGCCGCGAGGGCCGGGATGAGCGTCATCCTCGGCCTGGCGGCCATCGTCGTCGTCGTTCTGGGGGTGTGGGGATATTTCGTTCCGGCCATTACCCGGATTAATTATTTTTCCACGACGCAGGTGCTGGTCGTGCTCTTTGTGCTGCTGACCGTCACGCCCTTGACCGGTCTTCTCATGAAGAGCGCGAAGACCACGACCGAGATGGTGTGGGGAGTGATGCCCGCCCGGGCCGGCTACGCGCTCGTCCTGAATGCGGTGATGGTGATTCTGTTGATGACCCTCATGGGCTATGCCCGCTCATCATCCCGGGTTCACTGGCACATCTATGGTGTGATGCAGGATACCTCCGCCTATGCCTATTCGCCGGCGCTCGGGTACGCTGCCGCCTTTATGTCGCTTAACACCTTTTTATTCTGCATGATGGTGGCATTTATCTTTTGGGTCGCGTCGATGGGCGGCGGCAAGGGCGATGTCTCCCTCAAGGCGATTCCGGACGAAAAAGAGCGGATGAAGACTGTTGTGAGCCCCACCCCGGTGCCGGCTGCCGGCTTGCATCGGCAATAAGAGCGGAGCGCGTCGATGACAGAAGTCCAATTGCTGCAGACAATCGGGTTGGTCGTTCTGGCAATGGGAGGCGCGCTCCTGCTTTTTGTGCAGGCCCGCTTCATGCGAGTGGTGGCCTTTGTTGCCATTGTGTTAGGAGTGTTCTCGTTGGTCTCTTTGAGTATTCCTCAGATGGCTTCTCTGCCACCCGCCGTGGAAAAGTTTGACGTCGCCTCCATCAAGGAGAAAAAGGATCTCGCCGGAATTGGACAAAAGATCTTCTTCGGGAAAGGTCAATGCGCGCTCTGCCATACCATCGGCAGCAGCGAGGGTCGCTGTCCGGATCTCAAGGGAGTCGGCTCGAAACTCACGCGTCAGTTCATTTACGAAAGCCTGACCCAACCGCAAGCCTACGTCTACATGGACTACCAGCATGTCGGGCCCGCGAAATTCTTCCCGGCCAAGATGCCCTACATCAATAAGATGCCGATCGGGCTCAGCAATAACGAGATCCTCGCGGTCATCGCCTTTTTACAGAGCATGTCCGGTGAGGAGATTACGGTGGAGTTGAGCGAGATTGAAGCGCCTCGGGATGCGGCCGGGGTGGTGGGTGACAAAGCGGCGGGACAGAAGGTGTTCAACTCGCTGTGCGCGAAGTGTCACTCGATCGGCGGGGGCAAAGGGAATCTCGTGCCGGTCTTGACAAAGCAGAGTCCCGCTACCGTCAGGCGCGCGATTTTAGCCGAACCTAAGCCGGGGAGTAAGGATCATCAAGCTTTGCAGAGGTTGCCGGTGAAGGACTTCGATGACCTGCTCGCGTATCTTCAAGATATCAAGGCGACCGCGAAACCATTGTGACCGGAAAACATCTTATGCAGGTCAGACGCGGTCGTTCGGTGATAACATCACGGGAGAAGTAGCATGGGCTCTTCGTTAGCAATCAAAGGCGGCATTCTTCTGGCCGCGGTCTTTCTTTTCCTGAAATTTGGCCTGCCGCTGTTTACGGCGCCGCTTCCCATGAGTCTGATTTGGCTCTACTTGTTCTTGACGATCATAGGGATCATCGTCTTTGGCACGCTCAGCGGGCAGTCAACCGAGGCGCTGTTGGGTCCCATCTTTCGATTTCTGAGCGGCGAAGACATTGGAGGCGCCACCAAGATTGCGCGATTGGCTGTGCTTGCGCTGTTTCCGTTGCTCGTCGGCTGGCAGACCTACAGCGGCCTGGTTCCGCGTTCCGAGCCTCCGTCCGAGAACCGCACGATCCATCCGGCGCCACCGGGCGAATTCGTCGGGCTGTCGAATCCGGTTCCAAATACACCTGAGAATGTCATGCAAGGGAAGGGGTTCTTCTCGGCGTTCTGTTCTCCATGCCATGGGGCAAAGTTTGATGGGAACGGCCCTGCGTCCGATGGTTTTAATCCACCCCCGGCGAACTTTGTGGACCCTGGAACGATTGCGCAACTCCAGGAGTCCTACCTGTTCTGGCGCATCAAGAAGGGCGGTGTCGGTTTACCGGTAGAGGGGCATCCCTGGAAATCGGCGATGCCTCGGTGGGAGGTGGAGCTGTCAGATGACATGATCTGGAAGATCATCATGGGCGAGTACGCGGGTTCCGGGCATAAGCCCAGGACATGGGAGTAGGAAGAATGTCCCTCGAACGATATCTATACGCTGCTATCCTGAGCTGCACGCTTGGATTGCTGTGGGTATCACCTGGCTTCTCTCAGGAGGCGACGGTGGTTCGGGTAAAATTAATCCAAGGCGAGGTGCCGACGGACCCACTGTCTCCGGATTGGAACAAGGTTCCTGCGGCCGAGTTCCCGATGTCGCCACAAGTGCATTGGGCGCAGCGCATTGGGTCAGTGACAACCAAATCCATCAAGGTCCGTGGTGTTCACAATAATAAACAGATCGCGTTCATGTTGGAGTACGCGGATCCCACGCAGGATCCGGCGGACGGGGCGGCGCTTGAGTTTATGGTCGGGGACAAGAAGGCTCACTTCGCGCATGGCCAGCCGATGGGCCAGGTGCAAGGAGGCCCGGTCAATATTTGGTATTGGCGCAACGATAGCGGTGCGGCCGACATGAGCGCGATGGGTTTCGGCACGCTCAAGAAGCAGGCCCAGCAGGATGTCCAGGGCAAGGGTGTGTGGAAGGACGAGAAAACAAAAATCCACTTCAAGGAGCGAAAGGCGAGCCTGCGGAAAGACCCGAAAGGGGAATTGGTGAAAAACCCCACGACAGGGGAGCCGATCGTTGATGAAGAGACGAAGGTAGTCGAGCAGGAAGTGAGCGGGGTATGGCGGATTGTATTGACTCGCGCGATGAAAACGACCGATGCGCAGGATGCCCAGTTCGAGGCCGGTACTTTTCCGAACATCGCGTTTGCGGTGTGGAACGGTAAGAAATTAGATAGCGGCGATCTGAAAGAATCGGGATCGCAAAAAGCCGTCACATCGTGGTGGTACTTTAACGCCGAGCCACCGCCCGACTACTCGATATACCTCTATGGTCTCGTGGCCGTCGTCCTGGCGGCCGGAGTGGAATTCATCATTGTCCGGAAGGTACAAAAGGGCCCACCGACATGAAGCACCTGCTTGTCAGATCTAATATTGTCGGCGCGCTGGCGGTTTTGGCGGTGACAATCGTGGTCGGCGTCAGCGGGTGTGGATTGTTTCAAAACGAGCACGTTCGAAAAGGACACGAGCTATACGCCTACTATTGCTCCCATTGTCACGGCGAAAACGGCAAACCCGGGCAGGGCTTTAACTGGAAGCTGATGCCGGATCCTAAGCCAAAGGATCTGACGAACAAGGACGAGATGAGCACGCTCAAAGATCAGGAAATCTTCGAGACCATCTCTCGGGACATGAAAGACACCACTCCGGGAACCGGCGAGAAGATCGGGGACGAGGAATTTGCGGTGCCGACGATGCCGACATTTAAATATACATTGTCGGAAGAGGAGCTTTGGAACTTGGTCGCCTTTGTGCGGACTCTGCACGGCACGAAACTTGAGAAGGCAGACTGGGACAAGATGAAGAAGGAACGGCCAAAGATGCCGCCGATTCCCAAGCCGGCCCTGACATCCACCGCCGGTGAGGCTAAACTCGCAGAACGCGGCAAGCAACTCTATCTAAACAAGTATGGCTGCAACGCCTGCCACAAGATCGGCACCACCGGCGGCGAAGTGGGCCCTCCGCTCGATCGCGCCGGGTTTCGTTTGAATCCGTCCTGGGTCTATCGTTGGATCCGGTATCCGCAAAGCATGAAGCTGGCGACGAAGATGCCGAATCTTGGCATCAATGATGAGGACGCGAGCGCCGTCATGTCCTATTTAAAGACGCTCAATGCCCCCCCGCCCGAGAAACCGTTGCCCGCCTCCTCCTAGCGGTCACGGTCTTTACAGCGCCGGCTGCCATCTACCTTCCTGCCACGCCGTGGTCGCCGTTGCGTTGGGGACCATATACCGGTAAACGCTCGGTACTAACGAAACTGCAGGCCCGCCCAGATCCCGCTCAGGATCAACGCGCCGATCCAGACGTGTTGCTTGAAGAGCCCAAAGGCCTCGAGACGTGAGACGCCATCTTTGACGCGCCTGGCTTGATAGGCGAACCAGACCACGGCGGTGAGAAGAGTAAGGTAAAAAGGCATGGCAAGGTTCAGCGCGAGACCGACAGCAGCCAGGGTCGCCGTCATCGTGAGCAGCGAGAGGAGCACGGCCAGCCATGCCCATCGCCCGAAGAAGAGCGCGCTGGAGCGAATGCCTACACGGCTGTCGTCCTCCTTATCCTGGAGCGCATAGATAGTGTCATAGCCGACCGCCCAGAAAATCGTGGCCAAAAAAATACCCACGGCGGGCCCACCGACCTCGCCGCGAATCGCCGTCCAGGCCATAATGGCTCCCCAGCCGAAGGCTATTCCTAAAACGGCCTGCGGGATGGGGACGACGCGCTTGGCCAACGGGTACAAGACGGCAAGACCCAGGGCAATGGGGGCAAGCGCAATCGTCAAAGGGTTGAGGAAGAGGACCAGTCCGGCGGCGATAAGGATCAGGAGGACAAAGAGGGCGAGGGCCGTGATCGGCGACAAGCGGCCTGCGGCTAGGGGGCGGGTTTGTGTCCGGATTACCCGGCGGTCCACATGGCGATCCCACCAATCATTAATAATCACTCCCGCGCTTCGCATAAGAAACGTGCCGGCGATGAAAATCAGGCTGATCACCAAAGGCGGCCGTCCGTCAGCCGCGAGGACCAACGCCCAGAGGGTGGGAAATAGCAGCAGCAGCGAGCCTGTTTGATTACGAAATCGGATCAGTTCCGCAACATCTGACCAGGGCAGATCGCGGACTCGCCAGAACGGCATTCTGCCATGCTACCGGCTTGTCCCCACGTCGGTCAACGGACCCGGTACCCTTGCCTTCAAAGTAATCTTGCTGTATAAGGCATCCACTGCATGATCATCTTCCTCCTCGCTCTCCGTCGGAGAATCTCCGGCCTATGCTCGTCTGATTTCGCGGCATGGCCTGCGATCATCGGTTTTGTCGCCCTGACCTTGGCGCTTACCGGCTGTGGACAGAAGCTGGTGTTTCCGAGGTTGGAATTCAAGTCCGAGGAGCCAAAGCAGCCATCTATCCCGCTGGCGGTCCGCATCGAGATTCCGGACGTGTTCAAGCAGGCGCAGTTGTTTTATCGAGACTCGTGCAATGTGCCGCAAGCCATTCCAATCGGCGAGCGGCTGGCCGAGCAGCTCAAAGCCGATGCCGCTCAGGTTTTTGAAAAGATTGTGGAGGCAGGTTCCACAGAGCCCGCAGATGCCGTCCTGACGCCGGTCCTGGAGACAAGCGAGCTGGAGCTGCACATTCCCCGCCGCGAGATCGGAGAGTATCCCTTAAAAGTCCTGATACGTTTGCGGCTGACGGTCATCGATACCCAGGGGAAGGCGCTGTTCAATGAGGCGATTAAGGGGGAAGGCAAATGGACGGCCCGCACTGACGGCACAGCGTGCACCGTGCAAGGCGTCATGCTGCCGGTCACAGAATCGATTGAAAAACTCTCCGATCGCGAGGTGGAGAGTTTGACGCAAGCGGTCGGGATCCGTGACGCGGCCATCAGGCTGCGCACTCGCCAGGAGTTACTCGCCACCGGAAAGGCGCCTGCCGGCTCGGGCCCGGGAGTGAAGGGGAGTGATGAGATGCCCGGCCTCAGCTTTCGTGCTTCCCTGGAAGATGAAAACAGAAATCAAATGCTGGAGGGTGGTGAGAAGGTTGTGGTTCGGGTTGAAGTATCGAACAGCGGGCCTGGAGTGGCGCGGGGCGTGCAGGTGGTGCTTTCGGGAACCCCGACGCTGGTGAAGGAGTTTACGACCCCGACCTTGCTCGGCGACATCCAACCCGGTGAGAAGAAGCAGGTGGCAATTACCTCGACCTTGTCAGCTGCGCTCGTGGAGCAACAAACCGAACTTGTGGTGCAAGTGACCGAGGCCAATGGACATGGCGCGCCGACACGCAAGCGTTTTGTGGCGACTGTCCGAGCCGTTCCGGGCAGCGTGGGGCCAACAGAATCGGTCGAGGTGTTGTCGGTCGATGTGGATCAAATCCCGGCGAAAGTCGCCGACTTTGAACGTCGCACCTCCTACGCAGTCGTCGTCGGAATCGGCAACTATCGCGAGACCGACGTCCCGCGCTTAAAGTATGCCAAACACGATGCAGAAATGGTCGGGAAATATCTCAGTGCCGTCGGGGGCTTTCCTGCCGACAACGTCCGCATCCTGACAGATGACCATGCCCTCTCGGCAGATCTTCAGGACACCTTTGAGAACTGGCTTCCTAAAAAGGCGCGGTCTTCCGGGATCCTGTTCGTCTATCTCGTCGGAAATGGTATTGCCGGTCCACCCGGAGGTGAGCCGGTGTTGTTGTCCTATGAGGCGAACCGGTCGACCTCGTCGTCTCGGGGCTATTCAATGAGGCGACTTGAGGAGGTCATGAATCGCTTGCCGTCGCGGCTCAAACTGATTTTTGCCGATCTCTCCTTTCTGACAGAGCCAGCGCAAAGCCAAGGCGGTTCGAAACGGCTCATATGGGCGGATGGAAAACTTCAGAGCAAGGGACGAACCGTCGTCGTCGCGTCATCGTCTGTGGCCGTACCCAGCCTCTCGGTCGAAGCCGGCCAGCACGGCCTGTTCACGTATCATTTTTTGAAGGCTCTTCGCGGCCAGGCGGACCGCAATAAGGATGGCTGGGTGGACCTGGGAGAAGTTCTGAGCTATCTGCGAGATCAGGCACCCACGGACGGTACAGACTCCCGGACTGAGCTGGTCGTCGTACCGGACGTGGATCCAGATGGGCCCCTGGGCTCATTTCCCTTAGCAAAATCACGCCACTGAGATTACCTTAGCTAAAACAGCCTCCCTTCCGATATACTAGTACGTAGTCTGGAGTTTCAGCCGTATGCCTGATGAGGCCGCCCACATCTGCTCGATGCTCACCGCGAGGCTGGCCGGGCACAGCTTGCCGGTCATCCGGCAGACATCCGCAAAAGTGATCGCGCTGCTTTCGTCTAAGCACAGCGACGTGGAGGTCATTGCCGACGCAATCCGTAAGGATCAGTCGTTCATGGCCCGAATTTTGAATGTCGCCAACAGCGCCTACTATCGCCGGCGAGGCGACAAGATTACGACCATCAGCCGGGCGATCATGCAGATCGGCTATTCGACCACTCGAGATATCGCCTTGGCCGCCGAATATGTTGAGTTTGCGCACAAACGCCATGCGACCGGCGTCAACCTGCATCGGTTACTGGCCAAAGCCTTCGTCGCGGCGCATCAGGCAAGCGCACTGGCTACCGCCGTTCGATTGCCTGACCCGGAAATGCTCTTCACTTCTGCGCTGCTGGAGAGCCTCGGGGAATTCGCCTTGGGCTCGTATCTTCCCGTCACGTTCAAAGAAATCGGCCATGTGTCTCAGGAGGAGGGCGTGCCCTACGATGAGGCTCATTTTCGGGTGACCGGCTTGACTCCGCATGCCATCACCGTGCTCATCGCCACGGCGTATCAATTGCCCGAGGAGCTGATTGCGCCGGTTCCCGATTGGGATGCCATGCCGGACTGGCTGGTCGCGGATCGCAGACACGCGGTCGTGCATCTGGCCAACGTGTGCGCCGCCAACCTCTTCTCGACCGATTCCCCGTTACTCTTGGAGGACTTCAACGCGTTCATGGTGCGCGCGACGGCTGCGCTGGGATTGCAGGCCTCGGATATCGCGCTGTTACTCACCGAGGCTTTCCAGGAGGCGCTGGAGTTCGCCGCCACCGTTAAAATCGAGCGCTCCTCTTTCGCCCTGGACAAACTTGGCGGCGAGACAGCGCGACAGAATCTCTTTAAGAACTGCACCCAGCTCATCAAGTCGGCCTGACCTGCTGCCAGAAAGCGTGGCCGCGGCCCGGTTGACAACCCCCGTCTAAGATGCGAAAGTTTGCCACACTTCCAAGCCGGCGTAGCTCAGTGGTAGAGCAGCTGATTCGTAATCAGCAGGTCGGTGGTTCAATCCCACTCGCCGGCTCCAGACAATCTGCGCACGAATCGCGCGCCTACGTTACGGCCGAACCATCCCTCGGGCGTGATGTCAGAATTCACTCAAGCTTGAAAGCTTAGGTTAATTTTGATATAGGATAGTTCATGCTCCGAGTGATAGAGCGCCATGCGGTGTTGATTTGGGGCATGGCGCTGGGTCTGGTTCTGGCCGCGCCGATTTTTCTCACCCGTCCCCACATCAGGATTTGGGAGGAATGCAGCACGGTTTCGACCAAGTCGGTGTGCTATGAGGAACATCTGGATAACATTCTCAAGAGCCAGGGGCCACCCGCCGCCCTTGAAGCTCTCGATACCTTGGTGGCGCAGGATCCAGACGTCCGGCGGGACACCCATCCCTATGCGCATCACTTAGGAAAAGCCACCTTCGCGCACTACAAGAATTTTCCGGCCGCCTTTTCCCATTGTCGCGAAGCCTACGCCTCCGGCTGTTATCACGGGGTCCTGGAGGGCTATCTCAGCAGCCGCACCTCGGTGACTGCGGAAGACATTGCGGCACTCTGTGCGACCCTGGATGAATCCGGCACGACGGACTGGCTCAAGTTTCAATGCGTGCACGGTCTGGGACACGGGCTCACCATGTACTTTGATCATGACATGCTCAAGGCTTTGCTCCTGTGCGACGCTCTGAAGGCTTCACGGGAACGCGAGTCCTGCTACGGCGGGGTCTTCATGGAAAACATCGTGGCGTATCAGCAACGGACGTTTCAATCCGAAGCCGGCAGCCCGCATCATAATCATGCCCAGGGCGGCCTATTGAATCCCAAAGATCCCCATTATCCGTGCAATGTGGTCGTCAAAAAATATCAAGGGGCATGTTATTTCGTGCATGCAGGCGCCTTTCTCACATTGAACAGGTCTAACTTCTCTCAAACTGTCAAGGAATGTGACGGCGCTCCTACAGACTTCATTGCGCTGTGCTATCAAAGCTTGGGGCGGGAGATCAGCGGGTTCAGCCTGGCGACCGCCGACAAGACCATCGATCTCTGCATGCTGGCAACGGCAAAGTATCGTCACTATTGTTTTCAGGGGGCGGTCGTTGACTTTATCTTTACACACAGCCCGGAGCACGGCATGATCCTCTGTCGGAAGCTGTCGGACGTTTACAAACAGGACTGCTATACGAATGTCGGGCAATTCTTAGGAGATTTCTATGCCGAGCAATCGGCAAGGAACAACGTATGCGGAGCGGCGGAAGAGGACTATATTGAGCTCTGCAAGGCGGTGTCCATTCCTGTTGCGCCTCAGGAGACCATGCGTGTAACACCCTCGTCACCGTTCGAAAGACTGGCTGCACGACCCCGCGATCGTATGAACAGAGCTATCTAACTCATCTTCACACAGTCGGTTTGCTGCTTGCTTGATTTTGCCTTGTCAGTACGTTAAGAGGCTCACATGTTGCCGGAAACTGCTTTGGCCTCCACCAGAATCGGCTGGGTGGGGTTGGGGGTGATGGGAGCGCCCATGTGCGGTCACCTCTTGCGGCAGGGTTATTCTCTCACGGTCTTCACTCGAACACCGGCCAAAGCTGCCCAACTCCTGTCGGAAGGGGCCAAATGGGCCGAGTCGCCCGCAGCAGTGGCTCAGCAGTCTGATGTTGTCTTCACCATGGTCGGATTCCCTGAGGATGTTCGCGAAGTATATTTCGGTGGGCCAGGGCTCCTGAAGGGAGCTCACGCAGGCACTCTTCTTGTGGATATGACGACGACCGCACCGAGCCTCGCGCGTGAAATCTTTGAGGCCTCCTCAGCGCGAGGCATGGTAAGCATCGATGCCCCGGTGTCCGGTGGCGATGTGGGAGCCAAAAGTGCCACGCTGTCCATTATGGTCGGAGGCGAGCAGAAAACGGTGGACACGATCATGCCGATGCTCCGCGCTCTTGGCCGCAGCATCGTCTATCAGGGAGGCCCCGGCATGGGACAGCACGCGAAACTGTGCAACCAAATCGTCATCGCTGGGACGATGGTGGGAGTCTGCGAAAGTCTACTCTATGGATACAAGGCCGGCCTCAACTTGGAGACCATGCTGGCTTCGATCAGCGCAGGGGCCGCCGCCTGCTGGACCCTCACCAATCTGGCTCCCCGAATTCTTGAGCGCAATTTCGATCCTGGGTTTATGGTGGACCATTTCCTAAAAGACATGGCGATTGCCCTCGATGAAGCAAGACGGATGAAGTTGGCACTGCCCGGTCTGGGGCTTGTGCAGCAATTGTACCTTGCGGTGCAGTCACACGGGTACGGGAAATGCGGGACGCACGCGCTGATCCTGGGGCTCGAGCGGCTTTCGAACACGGAGGTCCCCAGGTAGTGTGCCGGCGCATCGATCGGTGCGTTCAAACGCGCCGGAAAAGACTCCTCTGGCGCCGGCGCCCCTCGTCAATCTCGTCGCGCAACGGTTGCTTGCATTCTCCACAAGGGGTATGCTAGTTGTCAGGTGCCATCTCTGGGGGCGGGGGTGGCAAAGAGAGGAAGGCCCCTGAACACGATGTTGCCTTGCGGTCTAGGAATCTGCACGGAAGCCAGTTCTGACCGGTGTGTGTTACCGTCCCAGCTGTCATTTCCGCTCTTTCCCGTATCCCCAAGACAATGTCATTTCGTAGACAGGAGGAAGTATGAGCGCTAAGTTGTACGTGGGCGGACTGCCTTATGCTGTGACTGAACAGCAACTCCAAGATCTGTTCGCAGCGCACGGGAGTGTCGTCTCGGCGAAGGTGATTACAGATAAGTATACGGGGCAGTCCCGGGGGTTCGGGTTCGTGGAGATGTCCTCACCTGAGGAGGCGAAGAAGGCAATCACGGCGCTCAATGGGACTCAGTTGGATGGGCGGTCTTTGACCGTGAATGAAGCCAAACCCCAGGAGAATCGGGCTGGCGGCGGGGGCGGGGGCGGCTCCCGATTTGGCGGCGGCGGCGGTGGCGGCGGCGGCCGGAGCGACCGCGGCGGCCGATTCTAGCTCGCATTTCATAGAACCAACGCGAAAAAGGGCCGCGCCCGAACGGCGGGGCGGCCCTCCTTCGCGTCCATCATATTTGCCGGCTGCTACAGTCGCCGGCGTCTCCGACGATCACCCTTCTGTGTCTTGCTCTGCCTTCGCAGCCATGTCGTGAGCCGGCGCGCCGCGAGTCTCCACTCTATTCCCGTTTGGCACGAGCAGGCGCAGGACCTGCGCCCCATGCTGGCCGCTCCAGAGGAAGCGCCTCTTTGCGATCCCCAGTTCGTGTATGAACCGAAGTACGACGGGATTCGAGCGCTTGTGGAGGTCATACCCGGATCCGACCAACCCGGCGTGAGGATCTGGTCGCGGCTAGGGAACGAGAAGACCGCTCAATTCCCTGAGTTGGTGCGAACTCTCGAACGATTTCGATGCAAGATCAAGGCGCCCGTCCTGTTGGATGGGGAAATCGTGGCTCTGGATGAAACAGGAGAGCCGGCGGGATTTCAGCGCCTTCAGGGCCGGATTCACCTCACCGGTGTTCCGGATGACCGTCATACGCTCTCTCCAAAGACTCCTGTGGCTTTGATTGCCTTTGACGTGCTTCGGGACGGACAGGAGGATCTGAGGTCCCTTCCGCTCATCACCCGACGGGCGCGTTTAGAGCGGATCATTGGCAGCTCCGGAGGTGGGACTCTACGTCTCAGTGAATTTGTCCCGGCCGATGGACGGGCACTTTATCAGGAAGCGAGGGCGCAGGGACGGGAAGGCCTGATCGCCAAGGTGGCGGAATCTCCGTACCGCACCGGTCGTCGAAGCACCGATTGGCGGAAGCTCAAGATTGTCAAACGGCAGGAGTTCGTCATCGGCGGCTGGACCGAACCCCGCGATTCTCGCCCGTACTTTGGCGCTCTCTTGCTGGGCGTCTACGACGGGGGCCGGCTCCGGTATGTCGGCCATACCGGCACCGGATTCAACCATGCCGAGCTGGCCCGGCTTCATAAGCTCCTGCGCAAGATTGAGATCGCGACCTGTCCCTTCGACCAGCGGCCGCATACCAACGAGCGCCCGCATTGGACCGATCCGAAGCTCGTGGCTGAGATCAAATTTACGGAATGGACAACAGATGCCAAACTGCGGCATCCGACGTACCTAGGGCTTCGGGACGACGTGAGACCGCAGACCATTCGGCGAGAGCGCTCACCACGCGCGGATTTGGCGTCGGCGGTCAGGTCGCGTTCCGGGCCTGGCGACAACCGATTGCCTCCCCAAGGCAGCAACGCACGGCCTTCGTCGGCGGGTGCCCAAATCGATGACCTCCTTCACCAGTTAGAACGAATCGAGGAAGAGGGAGGCCAAGGCATTCTCCAGATATCCAAGGTGCACCATTTACAGCTCAGCAATCTCAAGAAGATTTTTTGGCCGGCCTTGCGCCTGACGAAGGGCGATCTGATGCGCTACTACATGCGAATGTCCTCAGTGCTTCTGCCTGCCATTCAAGACAGGCCGTTGGTGATGAAACGCCATCCAAACGGTGTGAGAGGCCCGGCGTTTTACCAGCAACGGGCTCCCGATGAGGTGCCGCCGGGTGTACGAGTTGAGGTCCTGCCGAGCGATACGGAAGTCCCCAGCCGGTTGGTCGGAGGATCGCTAACGACGCTTCTCTACATGGTGCAGCTTGGAGTGATCTCTCAAGACCCCTGGTTCTCGCGGGTACAATCACCGGATTACACGGATTATGTGGCGTTGGATCTGGACCCTATGCCGGGGGTGGCGTTTGCACGGGTGCTTGATGTGGCGCGCTGGGCGCACGACGAACTTGTGCGATACGGCATTCCGAGTGTTCCGAAGACATCGGGCGCCACCGGCCTGCACATTTACATCCCCTTGCCGCGAAAGACGACGTACGAGACAGGGCGGCTCTTCTGCCAAATCCTCGCGACCCTGGTGGCGCACAAGCATCCAAAGGTGGCGACTGTCACGCGCTCAGTCAACGACCGCGGACGTAAAGTCTATATCGATTACCTGCAGAACATTCGCGGGAAGACCTTGGCCGCGGTCTATAGCGCGCGAGCCAGCGAATTTGCCGGCGCGTCCGCGCCATTAACGTGGAAGGAAGTAGATGAGGGCGTCGACCCGCGAGATTTTACCATTCTGACCCTCCCGCAACGCGTCCGCGATCTCGGAGATCTGTGGGGCGCGTTGCGAGCGTCACCAGGAACAGACTTGCGCACAGTTATCGAGAGACTTGGTACATGAACCCGCAGGACTTTTGCCGTTTGTCAAGTCGGGCTTTCCCTGACAGAGCGAACACCCGTGTAGAAAAATATCTATACTCTTTCCTCTTGCATTCCGCTGCGTCATTCGGTAGAGTCAGCGCCGTTTCCCGCATATAACGTGGGCCGGAATGAATTCCCGATCATATTTTTTCTAAGGATAGACAATTAACTCTTTGGTATAGTTCTGCTTCACGCCGCTACCATATCATTTTCCGATAGACGCCTGTGCTCGTCGTCGCGGATGGATCATGGTCGCGAGCGGCCGACCCCTGAATGTGCAGTGGGCCCCGTCCGCAATAAAGTTCCAGAAAAGTGTTTTCAATCTAAACGGCCGCAAGGCGGTCTCTCAACCGAAAGGAGCGAAGTATGGCGAAGGCGATGACGAAGTCCCAAATTACCGAGCATATGGCTGGTAAAGCGGGGATCACCAAGAAGGCGGCGGGTCAGTTCCTAGACGACTTGGCCTCCCTGGCTCACAAGGAGGCCAAAAACAGCTTTACGCTGCCGGGTCTCGGAAAGCTGGTCCTGATGAACCGCAAAGCTCGGATGGGACGCAACCCTCAGACCGGGGAACCGCTCAAGATCCCGGCGAAGCGTGTTCTTAAATTCCGGGTTGCGAAAGCCTGCAAAGACGCTGTCTTGTCGAAGAAATAACCAATTTTCTTAACGATTCGAAGAGGGCCGGGGAGGAAGAACTTTCCGGCCCTCTTTTTTAAAGTAGGGATCTCACGTTTTCAGGCGGCCGTCCCATTACGGCCTGCTCACCCTTTTCGATGATGGGGCGTTGGATGAGGTCCGGGTAGACCACCATGAGCCTGATCAACTCGTCGTCGGACAGTTGCTTCGTCTTGAGTTCCAGTTGCTTGTAGATCTCCTCGCCCGTGCGGAGAATGTCCCGCGCACTGCCGCCAAGCTTCTTCACCAGCCGTCTAAGGGTCGCCGTACTCAAAGGGCTCGCAAAGTAATCGACAGTCACAAAGTCAGCTTTGGCTTCGCGCAAGATGGTCAGAGTCTCACGGCACTTCGAGCAAGTCGGCTTCTGGTAGACGGTCAACTTTTCCATGGCGAGCCCCTACGACGATGAATCCTGATAGCAACGACGACTGTATGTTGTCAAGCTCCTTCCGTCGCTTGACCCATTTGGGACCGAGTGATATAGATGCAGCGCGACCGGACATTTCTTGCGACTCAGGGAGCCCGATGGGCGTGGAAGAAGGACGCTTTGCGCAGGCGACGGGGTATGCAGTGGCGACCCCGGAGGCCCGAAATCTTCGCGACCTCCGGCATCGCCGGTTCGGTCAGCCGGTCTATGTCACATCCGATCATCCGCTCATCCGGAAAGGTCAGGTGGCGACCTGGGAAAAATTCAATGTTCGGTTGGCCGTCGTCAAGTTCACCGACAATGTACTCTTGGGGTACGATCCGGCTGATCTATTACTCCCAACGCGCTTTGACGATCAAGGGCAGCCGGTTTTCGAAACACGCGTTTGCGAACTCTGCCAACTGCCCTTTTCCCTCACGCAGCAGGAACTTAACGAACAGCAAGAACCGAAACGCTGTAATGGCTGCATGCAGTCTTAAAAGTCAGACGGAAAGTGGGCGGGCCGGGTGCAAGGCTGAGAGCGCGGCGTCAACCCCGCCGCACGTCAGGATCGGCGTGCGAACCGGTCGGCCAGAAGCACGCCGTTTGCCTTTAAGCCTTGGGATTGAATCGTATTCTGCACCGCGTCGATTCGTGCGCTGAAATTTGGATGGGTCTTAAAGAAGGCGGCATCGTCGCCTTTTAATGTGCGAAGGCGTGCCAATAAAGCCGGGTACGCGGTCGGGTCATAGCCGACCCGGGCCGCAAACGCATCCCCCAATTTATCCGCTTCGATTTCCTTTTCCTGATCAAGCCCTTCGTCCAAGAGCTTCTTCACCGCCGTATCAATGACGTTTTTAAAAGCTTGCGGATTCTGATGAGCAGCGGCGAGCCCGGCCTGGGACACGCCGGCGAGTTGCTTGCTCCGTTGAATCACCTCTAGGATGTGTTTTTGACTCACATGGGCGATTTCATGCCCTAAGACCCCTGCCAGTTCGGCTTCATTGCGCACCTGTTTGAGCAGGCCGTTCGTGACGAACACGTATCCGGCCGGCGCTGCAAAGGCGTTAATTGAGTCATCTTTGAGCACGGCAAAATGATATGGAATGTCGGGACGATCAGAGGTCAGAGCCACGGCTTGACCGACGAGATTTACATAACGCACGAGCTCCGGCTGCTCCAGAGTGCCGCCGGAGCGTGCGATCACTTGCAAGGCGATGGCCTTTCCGATGGATTGTTCCTCTTCGTATCCGATGGGGAGTAGGCCGCCCACGATGGTGCCGAGGCCACCGAGGATGTCGCCGAAACGCGGGCCTCCCGATTTTTTGTCCGCGGCGAGGTTGATATCGGTCCATGCTGCGACCATGGCGATCGTACCGAACGTGATGGCTGCGGCAATCGCGCGGCTATTTCGCATATTCACCAAGCTCTCCTTTCTTGAGGAACTCTTCGACTTCTTGATCAGTGATCTTATAGGCGGTCATCCGATCGACGGTGTCGCGATCACGTTTAGAAATCCCGGAACGCTTGGCATATTCCTCAGAGACCTTATCCAGACCGCGGGCTCCCGCCGACGCGGTCGCGTCGGAGGCCTCTTTTCCTCGAAAGCTTCGGCCAAGCTTGGAGAGTTCGTCTTCGCTTCCGGAGGGCTTGACCGTGGTTGTCTTATTGCTAAAGATCCATCCCGTGATGCCCGAGCCAGTCTCGACTTCCATCCACTTGCCTTCAGTTTTTCGTACCTCCAACGCCTCGCCGTACTTAACATTGGCGACGACGGGATCCAAAGACGTTTTTCCCGCACGCAGCTGCGCTGTTTTGGCCTGCACGAAGACCGTCTCCGCCCAGACCGTGCCCGCCATGACGCTCAGCACCATCATGACCGAGATTACAATGCGTACTGGTTGTCGAGTGTTCACGCGGACCTCCTTATTTCGAGTGCAGTTCGTAGACGCCGTCCCAGTCAACGGGAGGCGGCGTCGCAAGAAATTCCTTCGTCCGGCGGAGATACACTTTGGATGGACCATCCAGAGGATCAAGCTTGAGCGCGGCTTCAAAGTCGCGCTGCGCCGGCTCAAACTGCCGGGCCTTATAGGACCGCAGCCCGCGCGCGTATGCCTCGACCATCTGATGTCGAACCGGATCCACCCCTCCCTTCCGCGCCAGGAGCTCGTAGACCACGACCGGCTCGTGTTTGCCCTTGACGCGTAGGAGGTCCACCTCCCTCGCTTCGATATCCGATTGGGCAAGCTCATACGTGCGGGGTCCGATCAAGATTGCGGTATCGTAGAACTTGCTGGCGCCCTCCAACCGGGAAGCCAGGTTGACGTGATCGCCCATCACAGTATACTCCAGTCGGGCTTGCGATCCCATGTTGCCGACCACCACTTCGCCGGTATTGATTCCAATCCGCGCGGCGACCTCCGGAAGCCCGCGAGCCTTCCAATCGGCCCGCAATTTGGCGAGCGCCTCCTGGCTGTCGAGCGCGGCGTAGCACGCGAGGGTGGCATGCGTTGGCTCGCCGAGTGGCGCGCCGAAGATCGCCATGATGCCGTCACCCAGGTATTTGTTCACATTGCCTCGCTGCCGCCGAATAATATCGGTCATGGCTGACAAATATTCATTTAAGAGCTCCACCAACTCTTCAGGCCGGAGGCGCTCGGAGATGGTGGTAAAGCCGGCGATGTCGGAGAAGAGAATGCTGAGCTCCTTTCTTTCGCCACCAAGTTTGATTTCTGGGTGTCGCATGATTTCATCCACGACTTCCGGCGCCATGTACTTGTCGAAGGCCGCGCGAAGCTGCCGGCGCTGCCGTCCCTCGGTGAGATACTCGACGCTCGCCGCCAGCGCGAAGGTGAACGCTATGGCACCTTCGGGGTGGGCCAGTTCAAGCCACAAGCCGTGACTCTTGAATGCATGCACCGCCAGGCCGTAATAGGCGATCGCCAGCGCGGGCATCACCATGAATTTTAGAATCTGTTGGCGAAGCAGCATAAAGCTCCAGGCTGTCGCAAGGCACAAGACCAGCGTGGTGGCCAGGAAGAACCAGTATGGTGCCCGCCGCATGAAGTCGCCTGTGAGGATGTTGTCGAGGCCGGTCATATGGATCAGCACACCGGGGGTAGCCGCCTCCAATGGGGTGACGCGCAGATCATAGGTGCCGGCGGCCGTGCCCGCGATGAAGACAATCTTGTCCCGAAAGCTTGCCGGTTCAAGCGACGGCGCTTGGCCTTTCTGCAGTTCGGTGTACGCCTTGAGGACGGCTCCGGCGGAGTAGGCTGGATAGACCTTCTGGGCCAGCGACCCATGCCAGTTAAGTAGCAGGTATCCCTCTTCGGTGAGTGGAATGACGACGGGAGGCAGAGAAAGAGCGTGAGCCCCCAGGGTGGCCGGTGCCGTACTCCCTTTGACATAACGCGCGACGCTCGTGGTGAGGTGCATAACTGGCAACTGGGATGTGGAAGTCTGCGCCAGCGGTGGTATGCGACGGTTTGTTCCGTCCACATCGGCAGTCAGGGTGATAAAGCCGAGCCCCCGGGCGGCTTCCGCGAGTGGGGGAATTGGGAGTTTCAAGCCTTGGTAGTTCTGCGGGATAATTACAGGAGAACGGGATCGGGCAGGAACTGTCGCGAGAGTGAGTTTGGCCAGCAGGGAAGCGGGCGGAGGCTTAGAGGGCTCCGCCTGGAGTTGGTACGGAAGAAAGACATTGCCGGCCGCTTCCACTTGTTCAGCAAACGCCGCGTCGAATTCTTCCGCCGCCTCATCTGGTTCGAGGAACAGCACATCGAAGATGATCGCTCGGGCGCCCGCCTGTTTGAGATACTGGACCATAAAGCCGTGGCGATCACGCGGCCAGGGCCACCGCCCGAACGTCTCCAGGCTTGCTTCGTCAATGGCGATGAGCACGATATCCGGGGACGCGGCCGTGGGATTCGCGTAGTGTTGAAAGCGATAGTCCAGCGTCTTGAGTTCTGCGATCTCAAAGAGCCCGGAAAGGTGAAGCAAGAGTGCCCCTACAAACACGATG
>DASXSU010000094.1:0-62440 GCA_036505795.1 Nitrospirales bacterium | reverse complement strand
ATCCAGGTCTCCGCCAACCTTCCCGGAGCCAGCCCCGAAACTATGGCGACTTCGGTTGCAGCCCCGCTTGAACGCCAGTTTGGGCGCATCGCCGGCGTGACCGAAATGACATCGCAGAGCTACCTCGGCTCCACAAGCATTACCCTGCAGTTCGACTTGAACCGAAATATCGACGGCGCCGCTCGCGATGTTCAGGCGGCGATCAACGCGGCGCGGGGCTACCTGCCGATCGCGCTTCCCAATAATCCCACTTACCGCAAGGTGAACCCTGCCGATGCGCCCATTTTCATCTTCTCGCTGACCTCCGACACGAAGAGCCGGGGGCAGATGTACGACGTCGCATCCAGCCTTCTTCAACAGAAGCTCTCGCAGGTGGAAGGTGTCGGCCAGGTGATTGTGGGAGGCGGATCGCTGCCGGCGGTTCGTGTGGATTTGAATCCGATGGCGCTGAACAAGTACGGGATCGGCCTGGAAGACGTCCGCCATGTTCTGAGCAGCACCAACGTGAACCGGCCGAAGGGGCAGATGACCGATGCAGGCAGGACATGGGAGATCCAAACCAACGATCAACTCCACCAGGCCAAGGAATACGTGCCCCTGATCATTTCGTATCGGGGCGGAGCCGCGGTGCGGTTGTCGGACGTAGCCACTGTCGAGGATTCGGTCGAAGACCTGCGCTCCACTGGACTGGCCAACGGCAAGCCGGCGGTGTTGGTGATTATTTTCCGGCAGCCCGGGGCGAATATCATCGAGACGGTCGACCGCATCCGTGAGCTGCTGCCGCAGTTTGAGGCGTCCATTCCCCAGGCCATCACGCTGTCAATCGTGCTGGACCGCACCCCGACAATTCGCGCGTCTCTGCACGATGTCGAGCGGACTCTCCTCATCTCGGTGACGCTTGTGATTCTCGTGGTGTTTGCGTTTCTGCGAAACGTGCGGGCCACGATCATCCCGAGCGTGGCGGTGCCGGTCTCGCTTATCGGCACTTTCGGCGTGATGTATCTGTGTGGCTATAGTCTGGATAACCTCTCCCTCATGGCGCTCACCATTGCGACCGGCTTCGTCGTGGATGATGCGATCGTCGTTCTTGAGAACATCAGGCGGTATGGCGAACAGGGTATCCCTCCGTTGCAGGCCGCCTTGCGCGGAGCGAAAGAGGTCGCCTTCACCGTCATCTCGATGAGCCTCTCACTGGTGGCGGTGTTCCTTCCGATCCTGTTGATGGGGGGCATTGTGGGGCGCCTGTTCCGCGAGTTCGCGGTGACGCTGTCCGTCGCCATTCTCATCTCTCTGGTCCTGTCGCTGACGACGACCCCCATGATGTGCGCGATATTCCTCAAGCCGGAAAAAACAGCCACACGCCATGGCTTTTTCTACCGCGTGAGCGAGCGGGCCTTCAACTGGATGCTGTCCCGGTATGAGGCTAGTCTCTCCTGGGCGCTCCGGCATCACCGCATCATGCTCGTGCTCACTCTCGCGACCATCGCCCTCAACGTGTATCTCTTTATTATCATTCCCAAAGGGTTCTTTCCTCAGCAAGACACAGGGCGGCTGATGGGCGCGATCCAAGGACCTCAGGACGTTTCGTTTCAGGCCATGCGACAGAAGCTGACGGAGGTGGTCGAGATTGTCAGGAGCGATCCGGCTGTCGAGACGGTAACCGGTTTCAGCGGCGGGGGCGGAGGTGGCACCACCACAAACACCGGACGGATGTTTATCGGGTTAAAGCCGCTCGAGGAGCGGAAGCTCAGCGCGGATGAGGTGATAGCAAGATTGCGTGGAAAACTCGCCAAGGTGCCGGGCGCGCCGACGTTTCTTCAGGCGACCCAGGACGTCCGTATCGGTGGTAGGCGGACCAATGCGCAGTACGAATACACCTTACAGGGAGATGATTTGACGGAGCTGAACGCCTGGGCTCCGCGTGTCGAGCAGAAATTGCGCACCTTGCCGGAAATTGTTGATCTGAGCAGCGACCAACAAGACAAAGGCCTTCAAACCTCGGTGGTATTCGACCGCACCACGGCGTCCCGGTTGGGGATCACTCCGCAGCTCATCGATGACACCTTGTACGATGCGTTCGGTCAGCGGCAGGTATCGATTACGTATACGGCTTTAAATCAATACCACGTGGTGATGGAGGTGGAGCCGCGGTACTGGCAGCGCGCCGACACGCTGCGCGATGTCTACGTGCGCTCTCCTAGTGGGGCACAGGTGCCGCTCAGTACCTTTGCGCATTACGAACAAACCGCAGTTGCGCTATCGGTGAACCATCAGGGACAGTTTCCCGCAGTGACTATGTCGTTTAACCTGCCGCCGGGCGTGGCGCTCGGCGACGCGGTCAAGTCGATCGAGGCGGCCACGCGCCAGATTGGCCTGCCGGCCAGTATTCGGGGCACACTGCAAGGGACGGCCCAGGCGTTTCAGGCTTCGCTGGCCAATCAGCCACTGTTGATCCTGGCGGCGCTGGTGGCGGTGTACATTGTGCTGGGAATCTTGTACGAAAGTTACATTCACCCTATTACCATTCTCTCCACCTTACCCTCCGCGGGCGTCGGTGCGATCCTCGCGCTCATGCTCTTTCGCACGGACTTGAGCATCATCGCGCTGATTGGCATCCTCCTATTGATCGGCATTGTGAAGAAGAACGCCATCATGATGATCGACTTTGCCCTCGAAGCGGAGCGCAAAGAGGGAAAGAGCTCTGCCGACGCGATCTACGAGGCCTGTGTGTTGAGGTTCCGGCCGATCATGATGACTACCATGGCGGCGCTTTTGGGGGCGCTGCCGTTGGCATTGGGGACGGGAATAGGATCGGAGCTGCGCCGGCCGCTGGGTATCGCGATCGTCGGCGGGCTGATCGTAAGCCAGATGCTTACTCTTTATACGACCCCTGTGATGTACCTCTATCTCGACCGCATGAGACTACGGTTTGAACGCGTGCGATCAGGCCGTGCGCGGCGAATTACTGCAGATGTGTAAGGCTCCGGCCTGACTTATGTGCCCACTCACCGGTAATTAGTCGGGCGGATCGCTCCATCGTCAGGTAGGCCCAGGCCCACTCATGCATCAACTCGACTCGACCTTGTCATCCTTCAGGCCTACGCGCATCTCACCGACGCCCATCCGGAGTGCCTCCACATCCAGTTCATGCTCAAGGCGGTGGAGAACGTCATCGCTGATCACATCCTGATCTCGTAAGTCAATCACCCGCTGCCGTTCTGCCGTCAGGGCTTCATGCCGCAGACGCCGATACGCCTCAGCAGCCTGCGGCGAGCAGTCGGGATCCGCCGCGTCAGGCTGAGCAAATCGTTTCGCTCGCTGGGCATAGGTGGTGCGCAGCCGCTCAACCTGCTCCGGGATGGGCCACGATTCCGTGGCAAGCTGCTCAAGGCGCTCCAGAGCCGCGGATGCCCCCTGCTCCCGCGCGTGGGCCTCTTCGCGGGCCAGGGTCTGATCAGGCGCAATGTTGAGCCAGCGGACAAGCGGGGAAAGCGTCAGGCCCTGCAGGACAAGTGTGGAGAGGATCACCGCGAACGTAAGCAAGATGATTTCATCCCGGAAGGGGAAGAGGGCGCCCGATGCAGTTGTGAACGGGAGCGCCAAGGCGGCGGCCAGAGAGACAATCCCGCGCATTCCTGTCCACCCGATCAGGAAGATAACCGACCAGGGTGGCATTGGATCTCGTGCGCGTAGAGCCGGGCTCAGCAGTCGCGGAAGGTACGCAGCGACCGGCACCCACGCGAGGCGCACGCCAATGGCTATGGCGCTGACGATCGTGCCATGCCAGATGAGGGTGCCTAGTCCATAGGATTGAATCGCGCCGCGCAGACCGCCGAGCTGCAGTCCGATCAGGATAAACAGGATTGCGTTGAATAGAAAAACGACAAAGCCCCAGACCGCCCGCGCCTGGAGCCGAGTGTTGGGAGCAATGACGCTGAAGTACCGCCTGATGTAGAGTCCACCCGCAACGCAGGCGAGCACGCCGGAGGCATGGAGGGATTCCGCGAGCACCCAGGCGACATAGGGCGCGAGAAAAGTGATACCGATATCTGTGGACGTCTCATTCGTCAAGCACAGCGCCCAACGGCAAACCCATCCTACCGCCACGCCGACGATCACGCCGATCGTTCCGGCAAGGACGAACTGCACCAATGTTTCGCTGAGGACAAATGTTCCGCTCACAGCGGCTGCGATAGCGGCGCGGTACAGTACCAGCGCGGTGGCATCGTTCACCAGGCTCTCGCCCTCCAGGATGGTGACGACGCGATGCGGTAAATTCAGACGTCGCGCGATCGCCGTGGCGGCCACGGCGTCCGGAGGCGATACGATTGCCCCGAGCGCGATGGCTCCGGCCCACCCCAACCCGGGAAGCAATGCATGGGCGATCAGCGCAACGGCGGCAGTTGTGGCCAGCACAAGGCCAACGGCGAGAAGCGTGATGGGTCGCAAGTTGGCCCGGAAGTCGCGCCAGGAGGTGAAGTAAGCCGCCGCCCAGAGGATAGGGGGAAGAAAGACAAGGAATACCAGATCGGGATCGAGCCGAATGACCGGAAGGCCGGGCACCATCCCCAAGAGCAGTCCGCCCACGACGAGCAGGATCGGATAGGGGATGAGGACCTTACGCGCAAAGGTAGTAAGAGCCAGCACTGCCACAAGCAGCAGGATGACGATTTCGAGTTGATGCAGGCTCGCCATTGCAGCTGGATTATGACTTGGGCGGGGTGCGCTCCAGTGCGGGGCGATCCCAGTGGCCGAGGGTTGCGGCAGCTTCGTAAGTGGTCTGTAGAAATCCCAGCAGCACCTGGTCCGGTGCTTTCGCGGTCCGCACCACATCGTAGGGCAGCAGGAACTCCTTCATCTGCGCATGGTAGAACGCCTGCGTCGGCTTGATCGGATAATCTTTGAAGCCTTCCGGCTCGGGATAGGCATAGGCATAAAACGCAGGCATGGCTACAGGGCCCCCTCCCGGCCAGAAACCACAGCTGCTCACTTCGTGCGAGTAGGCTTCGATGGCGACAAAACGCCCGACGTTGTGCGCACCCGGGTGTTCAGGGGCGGGCCGGCCGGAGAAGCGGGTCACCGCCAGGTCAAACGCGCCCCAGAAAAAATGAACCGGACTTACCTTGCCGATGAACCGGGATCGGAACTCCGTCATGACACGGCTTGTATGCAGCAGAATGGTCCAGACGCGGTGGGCATAGTCGGGGTCATACGTCGCATGGGTCTGATCCTGTTCGAAGGGTGTTCGGTCGTCCACTTCGACCGGGGTAGTCCAAATCGTCACCGCGATGCCGAGTGATCGTAAGGCCGCCCGTGTTTCCTGGTAGAACTCGGCGACAGGGCGGGAAGAAAGAGGAATCACCTTAGAGGAGCCGTTACTGGTCTTGATAAGCATACTGTGATCAATGAAATCGAACTCTATCTCAAAGAATTGACCCTCATACGGCATCGACGATGTTGTCAGTCCTCGCGATGTGACATACAAGGTGACGTTCCACCAGTGATTTATGGGTGGGGTGCATGCAAGTCGGATCTTCCCGACGATTTGCATCCACATGTGCAACGTCGCATAGGTGGCCTTCCAAACTTCCAATGGCAATGATGGCCAAACCTCAGCAGCCATAACATCATTCCTCCTTTAACTAGGGGCAGAGTCGATTTTTTTCGGGTTGAGCCAGCAGCCGGCATCGAGTCGAGTAGACATCGACTCTGACCCCGGTCAGGAGAAGTTGCGGTAGTCGAGGTTGGTAAAAATGTTGTCCTTGTCTTCGATCTCTTTGAGCCACCCGAAGTCGAGATTTCCCGAAAGAAGCTGCTCGTAAAGGCGGGTAAAACGATGCACGTGATCTTTGGTGCGCTTGACGGCATAGTCCACCATGGTTCCGGTCTTCATGATGAACGCCCAGTCCGAACTCTGCGCCAGCACCAGCTCCCGGCCGGCTTGTTTCAGCGCGCGCAGGATGACCCCGTCCGCCTGCCCGAACCGGCTCGTTAGCTCTTCCATCCGGCGCGAGGCGATATGCAAGTGCCGGTAGATCCAGTCATTCGAGCCGTTGAGCCACACTTCGTGATAGCCGTTGGCTCCCCATGATGAGCCGCAAGGCGTACAGACCTGGTTCACCTCATGGCGTTCCAGGTACTCGGCGGGCGTGATAGCTTCAACCAAATGACTACTGCCGTGTAATTTTCTGAAGAGGTTGTCGATCCATTCCGGGCCTTCGAACCACCAATGGCCGAAGAGTTCAGCGTCATACGGCGCCACGACCACCGGGGGTCGGTCCATGCCAGGCGCCAACCACTCGGCTTGCCGCTCGCGATTGAAGATGAAGTTGGCCGCGTGGTCGGCTGTTCGCTCAAGGGCCCACGCCCGATTGTAAACCTGCTTATTATCGGTTTTGCCGGTGATGCGGTAATACTTGATGCCGGTGTTCATTCGTTGCCCCGTGGCCTGGATGTAAGGCTTGACGTAGTCGTAGTCTAAATCCCAGCCGACGTCCCGATAGTAATCGCGGTAGGCAGGATCGCCGGGATAGCCTTCCTCTGCGCTCCAGACCTGTTTTGAAGACTCCATATCGCGGGCAAAGGCAGCGACGCCGGTCGGGCAGAACACTGGAGCGTGCAACCCATACCGGGGCCTCGGCTCGGCGTAGAGGAGCCCATGGGATTCAGTAAAGAAGAACTGCAGGCCCACGTCGCGTAATGTCTCATCCAGCCCGGGGAAGTAGCCACATTCGGGCAGCCAGATCCCGTGCGGCGGACGCTGGAAGGTCTCCTCGTAATGCGCAACGGCGGTGCGCAGTTGCCCCCGGACTGCGCTCGGCACAACGTTGAGCAACGGCAGGAAACCATGGGTCGCGCCACAGGTAATGATCTCCAGCTTCCCCTGTTCTTGTAGCCGCTCAAAGCCGCCAACGAGATCGTATCGATACTGTTGGGTGAAGGCATGGCGGGTCTGCACGAACCGGTCCAGATACATCTCTGCGACCCGGTGCAACTCCGGTTGGAAGCGCGTTCGGTCCGTCTCCTTCCCTGCCAGTTCGATGAGCTTGTTGATGTGCCGCTCGAAGCGCGAGATCAGCAACGGATCCCGGAGCATGGAGATGAGCGGAGGGGAGAGCGTCATGGTCAACCGGAAGTCGATCCCGTCGTGTACCAGGCCGTCCATAACGCGGAGCAGCGGAATGTAGGTGTCGCTGATCGCTTCGTACAGCCAGTTCTCTTCCAGGAAGGTCTCGTGCTCAGGGTGCCGGACGTACGGCAGATGGCAGTGTAGGACCAGGCACAAATATCCGCGAGTGGGAGAGCTCATGCGAAACCTTGGTTGGATGAAGGAATGCCACCGGCGAGATATTCCCCAAGAGATGCCGCGATGTCTTCCTGAAGGCGCTCGCGCTGCGAGTGTTGCTCCTCCGCGGAGATCTGCCCACCGGAGCCCGGAGCCGCCACGAATTCCAACGCGCGCCCCACGGGCTTGCGGCGCCGCTCAAATCGCACGCGCATCCATTGCTCATCCGTTCTGCCCGAGGGCATGGTCCTGGGAGTATGAATAATGTTGGAGCGGGCAATCGTGTGGAAGCGGCCGGTTCGAGCCAGAAAGCCCAAGTCCGCACAATAGGACTTCTCCGGAGTCCACAACGGAAGATACCAACCTCGCGCCTCCAAGCCGACGTTGATATCAAAGACGTGATGCGCATTTGTCCCGTCGAAATGGATCAGGGTGATGTCATACATGCGAAGCACCACCCGTGCGCCGTCCATCTCAGGCCCCATGGTCTCATGCGCCTGCCGGCAGCTCTCCGGCGTTGCTTCCCAGTAGGCGAACAGCAGGAGCGGGTGGACGATCAGCAGGACCGCTTCGGTCCGTCCGTAATGGTCAGGTAGTTGAGGGGTCATCAGTTAGCCGGATTGCCATTCAGTTTCATCCCTTTTGAAATGACCACGATGCCGGACTCCGTGACTGTAAATCGTTTGCTGTCCGCCTCATGGTCATAGCCGATATTGGTCTTTGGCGGAATGATGACATCCTTATCGATGATGGCGCGCCGGATGCGGGAGTGCTCACCAATCACCACGTTCTCCATCAGCACCGATTCACATACATCCGCATATTCATTGACCCGCACCCGGGGGGACAACACCGAATTCTGCACGCGGGCGCCGCTGATGATGCAGCCGCCCGTGATCATCGAGTCGAGCGCGATACCCAGGCGCCCGCCTTTGCCTTCTTCGGCGAAGACGAACTTTGCCGGCGGATATTGGCCCTGGTCAGTCCGGATAGGCCAGTTACGATCGTAGAGGTTTAACAGCGGATCGACGGAGACCAAATCCATGTTGGCTTCCCAATAGGCGTCAAGGGTGCCGACGTCGCGCCAGTACTTCACCGCCTTGCGGTTTTCATCACGGAAGTTGTAGGCAAAGACACGCGATTTCCGGATCATGGCGGGGATGATGTCCTTACCGAAGTCATGAGAGTCCATCTGGGCATTCGCTAACAGATGCTCATGCAGAGATGATGTGCGGAAGAGATAGATGCCCATCGAGCACAGAGCATGTTCCGGGTCACCCGGGATGGGGCTGGGTTTTTTAGGTTTTTCTTCCCAGCCGGTAATTTGCCAGTTGTTGTCCACGCCAATGACGCCGAAATCCGACGCCTCGGCAAGCGGATATTCAATGGCGCCGACGATAACGTCCGCCTGCTTCTGTTGAAGAAAACTATACATGTCTTTGTAGTTCATCTTGTAGATATGGTCGCCGCCTAGGATCAAGAGATACTCGGGACGCTCGTCATCGACAATGAACCAGTTCTGAAAGACGGCGTCGGCTGTGCCTTTGTACCAGTCCTGATTGATCCGCTGCTGCGGAGGCAAAGAGGTAATATACTCGCCGAGTTCGGGACTGAAAATGTTCCATGCCCGCCGGATATGGCGGTCCAGGGAGTGCGATTTGTATTGAATGAGGACGGTGACATTCCGCAAGCCTGAGTTGATGCAGTTGCTGAGGGTAAAGTCGATGATCCGGTATTTGCCGCCGAACGGAACCGCCGGTTTGGCTCGCTGGTCGGTGAGCGGATGAAGCCGCTCCCCTCGTCCACCGGCTAAAATCATGGCAAGAACGTTCTTCATGGAAGGGCATTGTAGCAAGACCGGCGAATTTATTGCAAAATCTAAAGGGTAGTTATTGACATCCCGTGCCCCCGCCCCTAGAATTTTTCAAAATCTTACGCAAGGTCATGATTCATAGGGGAGGACTCGCATCGGCATGACGGAGAATAGCGTCGAACTGTGCGAGGTTACGAAACGTCATGGATCGACCATTGCCGTGGACCGGCTTTCGCTGCTCGTCCGACGAGGCGAGTTCTTCTCATTGCTGGGCCCCAGCGGTTCCGGAAAGACCACAACACTGCGGCTTCTCGCTGGCTTTGAACAGCCGGACACGGGGAAAATACTTATTGAAGGACTTTCTATGGAGAGGATTCCGCCGAATCGTCGGCCGGTCAACCTCGTCTTCCAAAACTACGCGCTATTTCCGCATTTGACCGTCGAGCGTAACGTAGCCTTCGGCTTGGAAATGAAGAACGTCGCGCCGGCGGAGATTGCCGTTCGCGTGGCGAAGACGCTGGATCTGGTGCGTTTGAGCGGTAAGGTCGAGCGATTTCCCTCTCAGCTATCCGGGGGCGAGCAACAGCGAGTCGCCCTAGCACGCGCCCTTGTCAATCACCCCGCCGTGTTGTTGCTGGATGAGCCGCTCGGCGCGCTGGATAAGCAGCTCCGACAAGAGATGGAGGTGGAACTCAAGGCGCTGCAAGAGAGGATCGGCATTACCTTCATCTGCGTTACCCATGATCAGGAGGAGGCGTTGACGATGTCGGATCGTCTTGCGGTCCTAAATCACGGCCGGTTGTTGCAGGTCGGTACTCCCGAAGAAGTGTACAGCGCTCCGGCCACGGCGTTCGTCGCGGACTTTATCGGTGTCTCAAACGGTCTGTCGGGACGCGTTCAGGATGTAGATGGAGACCATGTCCGGATCGCGGTTGACGGGATAGGTGTATTGTGCTCACCGTCGCTTCCCGGTCTTTCTGCCGGCCGCTCTGTTCGGATTACTATCCGCCCGGAGCTTTTGCGGCTGAGCGGCGAGTACGAGCCGGCCGATGGGTATCAAAACCAGTTGAACGTCCGGATCGCGAAGGCCATTTATTCGGGCAGCGAGATGCAGTATTTGCTGACCCTTCCCAATAATCTGACATGGAAGGCGCGCGTCCCCAACGCCGGCGGCAGGGCGAAGCGGTTTCACGCCGGCGAATCCGCCTACGTGAAGTGGCAGGCGGGCGAGGCCGTCCCTCTCCTCGAGTGAAGACATCTGGGTCAGGGAGATTTCCGTGGCTGATTCTCCCTCCCGCCGCGAGTTTGTTCCTGTTTTTTGTCCTCCCGCTGATCCTGGTTTTTGCAGTGAGCTTTGCGTCGCGGGGGACTTACGGTGGCATCCAATGGACTCCCACGCTGGCGAACTACGTCAGCATTTTTGATTCTCTTTATCTGCAGATCTTCTGGCGGTCGCTCTGGATGGCCGCCCTCACCACCGTCGTATGCTTTGTCTTTGGATTTCCGCTCGCCTACCTGATCGCCCGAGCGCCCCGAACATGGCAAGCTGTTTTGCTGCTGTTGATCATTATTCCGTTCTGGACGAATTTCCTGGTGCGCACCTACGCGTGGATGTTCATTCTCCGGACCGAGGGGCTGCTCAATACAGTCCTAATGTCAGCGGGCATCATTGATCAACCGTTCAACCTTCTGTTTACGGACACCGCTGTGATCATCGGGCTGGTGTACGGCTATTTGCCGTTTATGGTCCTGCCGCTCTTTGCCGCTCTTGAACGGCTAGATCCGTCCGTGATTGAAGCCGCTTGGGATCTCTACGCCGGCCCGGTCAAGGTATTTACGCGCGTGATTCTACCGCTCGCCAAGCCCGGTGTCATTGCCGGGTCTCTCCTGGTGTTCATTCCGTCGGTCGGTGCCTACGTCACGCCCGATTTGCTCGGTGGAGCGAAGTCCATGATGATCGGCAACCTGATCCAGCAGCAATACCTGGTTGTACGCGACTGGCCATTTGGATCGGCGCTGTCTTTCGTGCTGATGGTGGCCGTGCTGCTGGCGGTACGCTATTACCTTAAGTCCGGCGGTTCGAAGAGCTTCGGATGAAGAGGACCCGCTCTTTGCTCATGGCCGTCGGCGTCGCAGACCTGTTTTTTCTCTACGCGCCGATTGCGGTTCTGATCGTCTTTTCGTTCAACGCCTCTAAGCTGTCGGCTCGCTGGCAGGGGTTTTCGCTCCAGTGGTACGCCAAGCTCTTTAGCGACGAAGCGATCCTCTCGTCCACCGTCAATAGCCTTGTGGTGGCCACAATCTCTACCATTTTGGCGACCGTGTTGGGCGTGTTAACCGCTTGGATGCTGGAGCGGCGTGCATTTCGGGGGCAGGGGGCGTTCGAGAGCCTGTTGCTGATGCCGATCGTCATTCCGGAGATCATGATGGGGGTGGCCATGCTTCTATTCTTCGTGATGATCGGCCTGCCGCTGTCGCTCTTCACGATCATCATCGCACATACCATCTTCAACTTCCCGGTGGTAGCTTTGATCGTTCGCGCGCGGCTGCGCAAGCTTGATCCGGTCCTGGAGGAGGCTGCCCACGATCTTGGTGCGACGCCGTGGCTGGCCTTTCGACACATCACCCTGCCGCTGCTGATGCCCGGGGTGATCGGGGCGGTGCTCATGGCCTTCACCCTATCGCTCGATGATTTCATCATCAGTTTCTTTCTTGCGGGCGCGGGGTCGACCACGCTGCCTGTGAAGGTGTATGGAATGCTCAAAACAGCAGTCACCCCGGAAGTCAATGCGCTCTCGGCGGTATTGGTGGTTGTTTCTATGGTGCTGGTCGCGGTTGCGACGTGGATACAGAGAAAATGAAAGAAGAATATAAGAGCGGGGCCTGCCGCCGAGCAGCCCGGACGTGCTCGCTCCCGAAGCCCAAGTCGCTGCGCTGCGCCCGGGCGCCCGCTCGGCGTCACCCGCCTGGATAATTACTTTCGCCCCCTTTTTAGGAGGAGTGAGCAAAAGGGGTCTGGCCCACCTGACCCCTTTTGCTGAAGAGTAGGAAGGCGGGGCGGTCCGGCGACGCTGTGCCGTCCTCGCACGCACCCCGCCCGGTGTAGGGACCCCGCTACAGAGGAAATGGACGCGTCTTGGCGCGTCCGGGGCGGGTGGGTGCAAAACGAGCCCAGCGTCGTCACCCGCAAGTTCAAGTATTTTGCCCCTTTTAGGAGGGGTGAGCAAAAGGGGTGGTCTCGGAAACCTGCGCGGGTCCTGCCGCCAAGCACCTCCACCGGCTTCACGAAACGCTCCAGGCGGTGAAGGGCCTCCGCTCGGCGTCACCCCCTTCGCGAATTCCCTCGCCTTTTAACGAGGGGGAGGGTCAGAGAATGGAGGGTCAGGGGCTGACTTCCGGGCCGTAGAGACGGGTCAAGACCTGAATAATGACGGCCAATGGGGCGGTAGAGACCCCGATACGCAGTTTAGTGGAGGTCTGAATCTCAGCAATCGCTGCGGTATTTGTGGGATCGTCTATGACGATCATGAGTTGATCACCCGTTCTTCGAATCGTACAAACTTTATGCTTCCAGGCATACTCTTTCGGGATATATCCTGTTAGGTTAGGTGGAACCAAATCGATATAATCGACAGGCATTAGCTTAATGTTCAGTTGCGCAGCCAATACCATTTTGAGGGACCTTTCGGTGATAAAGTTCAGTTTGAGAAGAGCTTCGCCCAGGCGGATCCCATTGGATTTATGGTAATGGAGGCCTTGGAGGAGTTGCAGTTCTGTAATTAACTTCTTTTGCAGAAGCAGTTGACCGAGCTGAAGTCTTGGTGGTTCCTGAGGCTCCATCATCTTGACAATGCGTTTCTGTTGCCGTTCAACGCTTTCACCTCCGCTTTGCGCTCACTATACTAGGGTTTGCGACCGAAATCACCGGAGAGCCTCGGCCGGTGCCACAGGAAAGAATAGGACACGACTGACAACATGCTAATGGCTCGGGTCACGCATACGATAACTATCGTCTGTATGCTCGCGATCGCCGCCTGCTCGCCATCGTCGGAGGGTAAGCGTGATGCGAAACCGGTCACGTTGCATCTGTTCACCTGGTCGGACTACACCGAGGAAACGGCGGCCAAGGAGTTCGAGCAGAAGTTCGGAATCAAAATCGTCACGGATACCTTCGGCTCCAACGAAGAGCTGTTGGCAAAGATGCAAGGCGGAGCGTCCGGATACGACATCATTGTTCCGTCGGACTATATGGTCTCGATCATGATCAAACAGGGATTGCTCGCCCGGATCGATCCGTCCAAGATTCCGAATCTCGCGCAGGTCTATAAGCATCTCAAGGGTCTCTATTACGATCCTCAGAACACGTATTCCGTGCCGTATTTATGGGGGACTACCGGCATTGGCTATAATGCCGATGTTGTGCGATCTGTGCCTGACAGTTGGAACGTGCTCTCCAGCGGCGAATACAAAGGGAAGATCAGCCTGCTGAACGATGAACGCGAAGTCTTCGCCATGGCGTTGCGCGCGGAAGGATTTCCGATGAACTCCACTGATCCCTCCCAGATAGCGATTGCCAAGAACAGATTGATGGCGCAAAAGCCGTTGATCAAAACATATACAAGTGAGAATTATGATCAGTTGTTGGTATCCGGCGAAGTGGTCTTGGCACATGGCTGGAGCGGGACAATTTTGCGGGCGGCGGCTGACAAGCCATCCATCAAGTACGTCATTCCCAAGGAGGGAGGCACCATCTGGCAGGATAACTTTTGTGTCCTCCAGACTTCGATACATAAGCCTGAGGCGATGACCTTTATTAATTATCTGTTAGAGCCGGAGGTCGCCGCCCGGATCAGTGCGAAAGTCCATTATGCCAGCGCGAACGAGGCGGCGCGCCTGTATCTGCCCAAAGAGGTCGCCACGAACCCCGTCATCTATCCGACGGAAGCGACGATCGCCAAGCTTGAGTGGATCAAAGATGTCGGCGAGACCATCAAACTCTATGATCGGGCCTGGACCGAGCTCAAGGTGAAGTAAGTCGGGATCGACGTTATAATAGAGAACGGTGCGCATGATTCAGGCTAATTTCAACAATAACGAGGGTGACACTGTGTTAATACGAATATTTTATGGAGTGCTCTTGATACTCGCGGTGGCTACGCCGGCTCTCACGGCCGACATCAAGATCCGGGAGTGGAAGTTCGACAAAGATCCGCTGGGAAGTGTGCCGACGGGGTTCGTACCGGCCAAGGTGAATGCCGAAGCAGGACAATGGCAACTGGCCGAGGATCCGAAAGCAACGCCACGTCATGTATTGATGAGAAAGGCGACTGACGACGGCGGAAAGGACCAGATGATCTTTATCGACGGGTTGGAGCCCGGAAGCCTTGATCTGACAGTGCGGATCAAAACCGCCTCCGCCGACGAAAGACAGGGCGGAGGCGTGGTGTTTCGGGCGACTGACGAGCGCAATTACTATCTCGTCTGGATAAGCCCCGCGGAGAAGCGTCTGCGGCTGGATAGGTTGATTGACGGCGAGATCACCCATCTCCAGGATCTCACGCTGGATTCCGTGGACCCTAACAAGTGGCATACTCTGCGCGTGATGATCCATGGTCCGCTGATGGAAGCCATCTACAATAACCGACAGTTTCTCTCCGGACGAGAAGAGAAATGGGAGTTTGGAACGTATAAGAAGGGCAAGATCGGCTTCTGGGCCCGCGGCGCCGCTCCGACGTATTTTGATACGGTGCGGTATACCAACATGGATGAAAGCACGAGCTCGAGCGGGCCGTTCGGTGTCGCGACGGATCCGGCTCCGAAGAAATAAGCATTCGATCATGGCTCCTCGCCGGATAGGACCCAAGCTCTTCGCAGTAGGGTTGGCCGCGGTCCTGATGATGGTCGGGATCTCCGGCCACACTTCGCTGGCTCTGGCACTCACTGAGGCTGAGACGAAGCGCGCGGAAGCGCTGATTCCGTTACTGGATGGCGGCCAGTCATTCTGGGCAATAGGCGAGTTCGTGCACCTCGGTCCGCCAGCGATTCCTATATTAGTCCAGGCTCTGAGTCACCCAAGCCGTCGGGTGCGGATCAATGCCATCGAGGCGATGTATTTGATCAAGGACAAGTCAGCAATACAGTCATTGAATGCCTTGGCTGCCAATCCAAAGGAAATTCCGGCGGTGCGGGAGAAGGCGCTGCGCGTCGCTATTCGTCTGGATCCGACGAGCGCAATGCCGGCATTGGAGATGATGGCCCATGACGGAGAAGAAGCGATCCGCCATACGGTTATAACCGAGAGCCGCGCGGTAAAGGACAAGGCGGTCATTGACCTGCTTATTGCGCTCCTGGCGGATGACATTCCCAGCATCGCCGATGGCGCCGCGCAGGCACTCTACGGCTTTACCGGACGGCTGGTCGAGCGCCAGGATTTCCTTCAATCGACCCCGGCGCAGCGCAGAGCCTGGTCAGAGGACTGGGCTCACTGGTGGGATGAGCACCGCGACAGTTTCAATTTCGCTGCCCATAGGCCATAAGGCCCAGCCTTCGATTTGTCGCTAACCGTCCGGTATGGTAAAATAAAAGTTCGGAAAAAGCGTGAATTCGGCGGAATAGGAGTGATCAATGGCGGTTCTGAACATAGCTAAGTTAGGCTCGCCGGTTCTTCGGCAAGTGGCGCAGAATGTCGACCCCGATAAGATCGGGAGCCGTAATTTCCAACAGTTTCTCGATGATATGCTGGAGACGATGGTTGCCGCCGACGGAATCGGCTTGGCAGCGCCTCAGGTGTTTCAGTCTCAGCAGGTCGTCGTGATGGAATGCAAGGGCGACCCGGGATTTCCCTTGACGATCCTCATCAATCCTCAGATCGTTGGGCACTCGCCCGTGACTACCGAGGGTTGGGAAGGTTGTCTGAGCGTCGATGGTTTGCGGGGAAGAGTAAAACGGGCGGTGGGAGTGCGGGTAAAATTCTTGGATCGCGACGGGAAGCCCGTCGAACTCGATGCCGCCGGCCTGTACGCTGTCTGCATCCAGCACGAACTCGACCATCTGCAGGGTAGGCTCTTTCTGGATCGCATGACGGATTTGTCCACGCTCACCCAATTGGAAGAATTCGACCGGTATTGGCGGACCGAGCACGCTGAGGTCATTTAGGCACCGATCGTTTTCACTCACCCTTGAAATCCCTTTTACGCGTCCTCCGCTATATCCGCCCTTACTGGGGGCTGACCGCCCTCACTTTTATCGCAGCCAGTGCCGCGGCGGCGTTGGAGCTCCTGCCTCCATGGCTGGTGAAGCTTGTCATCGACGACGTCATCGGCCAGAACCAAATTTCTCTCCTGCCGTGGCTGATCGGCGGCCTCTTGCTGTCGCATACCGGGAAGAATCTGGCCGCATCGCTGCGCATCCGGTTTAACAACACGCTGGAACAGCAGGTCATCTACGATCTGCGCAGCGAGGTGTTTGCCGCGCTGCAACGCCTGTCTATCAGTTATTTTGAGAATCGCTCGACCGGCGAGATCATGAGCCGCATCAACAATGACGTCGAACACGTCGAGAAGATTTTCATCGACGGCCTGGAATCTTTGCTGATGTCTTCACTCACCCTGATTGGAATCTCGATTATTCTGTTCTCGCTCAATTGGAAGCTCGCCGCTCTATCGCTCTTGCCGATTCCCGTGCTGGTCTATTCCGCGTCGTACTTCACCGGAAGAGTGCATGGATTTTATCGCGCCGTTCGCGAGGGATCGGCTGAATTGAACGCGTATTTGCAGGACGCGCTCTCCGGCATTCGGGAAATCATGGGATTTAATCGTGAATCCTACGAGCAGCGCCGCTTCAATCAACGCAGCAAAGCCTATGCCGACAGCAATCTCCGGGTCATGAAGCTTTGGTCCATGTACTCACCCTCCATGATCTTCGTCGGCAGTCTGGGAAGTGTCATCATTTTGTGGTACGGCACGGGGGAAGTCATCAAGGGGAACTTAACGGTCGGCGAACTCGTCGCTTTCCTGGGCTACCTTGCTCTGTTTTATGTGCCGATCAACCAGATCCACTCCGTGAATCATATGTTGCAACACGCTCTCGCGGCCGGCGATCGGGTCTTTGAAATGCTGGATACGAAGCCGGAGGTGGTAGACCGACCCAATCTTCCACGTCTTTCGGGGAAGGTCGCCGGCACGGTCGCCGCCCACAGCGTACTTTTTCATTACCGTGCGGACATTCCAATCCTAAAGGGGATCGATTTCGAGGTGAGCGCCGGCGAGCGAATCGCTTTGGTCGGGCCGTCAGGCGCGGGGAAGAGCACCCTCATCAAGCTGTTGATGCGCTTCTACGATGTCACAGACGGTGGTATCCTCCTGGATGGGAAAGATCTCAGAGAATACCCACTTGCCTACCTGCGGGAGCAGATGGGACTCGTGCAACAAGAGCCGTTTCTGTTTAACGGCACCGTCAAAGAAAATATTGCCTACGGGAACCTTTCGGCCGGCCAGGCGGAGATCGAGGAGGTCGCGCGGATCGCTCGCGCGCATGAGTTCATCGCGGAACTGCCGGAGAAGTATGAGACCTGGATCGGGGAACGCGGCGTGAAGCTCTCAGTCGGTCAGAAGCAGCGTATTTCGATTGCGCGGGTGCTACTGAAGGATCCGCCGGTCATCATCTTCGACGAAGCGACTTCCAATATCGATACCGAGACGGAGATCAAAATCCGGGAGGCGTTGGAAGTACTGACCCGAGGACGCACGACCTTCATCATTGCGCATCGGCTGTCGACCCTCCGCAATGTGGACCGCATCTTTGTGCTCGATGGTGGCCGCCTCGTTGAGGCAGGCAGCCATGAAGCCTTGCTTGCCCACAGCGGCGTCTACCGCACGCTCTACAACGCCCAGTTCCAGCTCTAGCGTTCAGCTCCGTCCGTTCCCCGTCCGTCGCTAGCATCACCGGCACAGCTTCTTCAGTTCGTTCCATTGATCATTGGGCAGTAAGGAGGTTGGCTGCTCCGACTGGTACCCCGATGCGATCTTCTTCAGCGCTGCGATGCGGGCGTTGCTGTCCGGGTGAGTGGAGAGATAGGCCGGCGGTTCGACTCCTGCCGCGTGGTCTTCTAGGGTGGTGAAGAACGCGACCATTCCCTGCGGGTCGATATGAGCAGCATGGATCAGGGCCATGCCTTCCTGGTCCGCCTGCTCTTCTGTCGCCCGGCTATAGTGCAGAATCGCCAGCCTACGGGCTGCTTGCACGCCGAATGCGCCGGCCCCGCTCACGTCGCCAAGAATCGCGCCGACCAGCAAGCTAAGCGAGAGATCCCGCACCAGGCCTTTTGTCGCATGGCGTTGCAAGACGTGCTGCATTTCGTGGGCCAGCACGCCTGCGAGTTCGTCCGGCGTGTTTGTGGCTTCGAGCAACGGCCGGTAAATCACGATATAGCCGCCGGGAGCTGCAAAGGCATTAAATATTGGACTGTCCAGGACGGTGATATGGAAATCGTAGACCTTAGGAGATCCGTTGACCACGAGACGCGCTACTATAGTATTGAGGCTATTCTGCAACTTGCTGCTGGTACAGCGACCGGAAGCCGGCGCCAGTTCCGAGGCTACCGATTGACCGAGGGCGACTTCCCAGGAAACCGGGACGAAAGGCGTGATAAATTCAGCGAGCGCGGGAATTCCCCAGACGATCAGCACGGCCAGGGCTGCGACCGATCCAACCGCTGCCAGAATGAGCCGGCTTCTGCGGTTTTCTGCCGCCGCAAACTGACGAGAGTGGCCTTTCGACACTACAGTCAGGGCCTGAAGAAACGCACGGTCCTCGATAACTAATGCCTCAGGAATCTGCTGCCCAGGAGTCAGTCGCTCCAGCCGAACCGGTTCGTTTGCATAGGCTCCCTGTGTTTGGGCAACATCTCTGTAGGCCCAGTAGGCGCGAGTGCCGTTTGCCAACTGAAGTTCCAGGCCGGTAGGAGCAAGGATGATCGTGGTGCTTTGGCGGGTGGGAGTCCGGCCATCGTAGTAGTGGCCGGTCCAGGCGGTCTGCAAACGAGGCGGCAGGGTTTCCGTCATGCTCGACGCTTACCCGAAGACGCCATCAACATTAAGCAGGTCCCCCAGTTGGTCTCCGGCGTCTTTCGCAGTCATCGCTTGCTGTGTGATACCTTCAAGATTTAAGGCGCCTTGTATTCGTAGGTGTTCAAGATGGTATTTCATTGTGCGAACCTTCACCCAAGGAAGCGCCATACCCAAAGTAATGATAAGGTAGAAAAGATTGCTTGCATGCAACATAAGCAATTCTTTGGTTGTAATCGTGCATTCAAAAACACAGTTTTCAAAGGAGGTCTGATTCCAGTAGTACCTTCGCATTTTAGTTGAGAACCAAACCTGGATTATTCCCAAGGCGGGAAGGAGAAGAAGAAGCGTAAATAGCCCTAACCAGATCGCGGCCCCGGCTGCGAGAAAGCTGACGAGAAGAGCGACTCCGACGATGGACCCATAAATTCCACTGATGTCCTTGCCTTTCCCATTGAACATGAACGGCGTGGAACCAAAGTAGCTATGCTCCGTCATGAAGCGACGCACATTGCAGTGGTAGTAGGGATAATAACCGCCCAGCGTCAAGGCGGTCAGCAAGTACCCACGCAAGGAGAGCCAGAGGAAAGGTGTGTAGTCGCCGCGGAACGTGAAGCGAATACCCCGCCAAGAAGTGCGGCTGAGCCGGTAGCGCATTGAGCCTGTCTGTGCTAAAGGCACCAGAAAAGCCAACCCTATATAAAAGAGTGCTTCAGATAGGATTTTCGCTGAAGGATGGTCGACAAAGCGTATAAGCGATTGCAGTGCAATGAGACCACCGAACAGGATTATCGCCTTGAGCCATCCGAGCAGAAGCTCTTTTCCTGTCCCGTGGTAACCGAACCGGTCGCCGGCGAATTCCGATTGTCCCCAAAGATATTTTCGTGTCGCTGTCTTGGCCCAAAAGGAATAGATCCCCAAGGTCGCAATGGTTCTGAGAAGGTTGACAATGAAGATATCGAACAAGTCCTTCCCTTTCCCATGGAAAACAAATCGATGGATGAGCACGGGTTGATCGATCGTTGCCGACCTCATTTCAGAAGAGTTCTCTAGAATTGTGGCCATGAAATTGGTTCCTTCTGGGCGCATTCGCCGGCAAACCATCGATGGGATCGCATGAAAAAACTAGAATGGACTCCCAGAGGTCGTTTTACTGCTTAAGTATAATACATTATTGTGGCACTTTTGGTTGGCTGAATGCAACTCGTTGCGGAGCCAGCCCTAGGCTGCATGGGCCAGGTCATGGTGGGGTCGTATAAGCGAGAAGGATTGTCACGTAGCAGTCGAACACAATCAGCTATCAGCGCGTATTTCTTAGCAATTTACGGCACTAGCGTTTCGAAGGCGTTTAGAATAGCTCTTTGTAATCGCTGCCGTAAGTCACGCCGTCCTCGTCGGCATATCCCAATGAGCCCCGGTCCCGACGCTCCGCGTCATGCAGATTAATCACATAATGTCCCCGAACATGCCGGATGACCTCCTGAAATGGCGGAACGGATTTGTCGCCGCTGTGCGGCCCTTTCCCCAAGGACCTGAGCGCCTGAGGCGTTGCCCACTCCTTCTCGGAGAAGATGTAGATGTCCGCAATGGCATGAGGCCCCAACTTATCCCCTGTACTGGTCGGAGGAACATACTGTCCAATGGTTTGATCGATCCGTGCGCGTTTGAAACGCTCTAAAAGGTGCGCGACCTGCTCCCTGGTTGTATCGGGAGGAACCAGCACTGCTGCCGCGTTGAACTCCAATAAGACCGCGGCAGAACGGGATGTGACGTGTGGGACATTGGGAATGCCCGTCGTCATGCCGGGAGTTCGTTCCGTCATGCCGGTCTTGGGATCGATGGGCTGTTCTTTTGGATTGGGAATGATGATCCATAGAATCAGCCAGAGCACCAGGATTCCCCCCAAGACGGCCTTGACCGGATGGCCGCCGGTCGGTTGGTCCGGTGCGGGTCCCCCTGGAGCGCGATAATCACCCGTGTCGTGCTGGCCGCTCGTCATGGCTCAGGACTCTTTTTGCTCGTCCGCCTTGGCCTGCTCCCATAACACATCTTGTTCTTTCAAGGTCATCTCCGAAAGTCGACGGCCTTGCTCGGAGGCGGCGGTTTCCATTTTTGTAAACCGATCCGCGAACCGGTTCGCGGTTGTCCGCAGCGCTTCTTCCGGATTCAGTTTGAGATGGCGGGCGAGGTTGACCGCAGCGAACAACACATCGCCGACTTCGGCCTCCAGCCGGCGCACGGATTGATCATGATCTTGATGGCATTGCGCCCGGGCGACGTCAACTTCTTGCAATTCCTCCTGGATCTTTTCAAGAATCTGCCGATAGCCCGCTTCGCCCTCAGGCCAATCAAAGCCCAGGCGGGCGGCTTTTACTTGTAACTGATATGCGCGAAGCAGGGCAGGCAATACCTTCGGCACGCCATCAAGGGCCGATCCGGGCTGGCCGTTTCCTGCTTCCTCAGCTTTCTCCTGCCGTTTGATCTCCTCCCAGCGATGGACCACCTCGGCCGCCGTGATGGCAGCAGCGACGCCTTCCGGTCCAGTCACGGTCGATTCGTTGAACACATGCGGATGGCGACGGATCAGCTTGTCCGACAAGGTTTGAAGAACGTCCTCAATAGTGAACGTCTTACGCTCGCGGCCGATCTCGGCGTGGAACAGGATTTGAAGCAAGACATCGCCGAGTTCTTCCTTCAACTTATAATCGTCCTGGGCGTCAATAGTTTCGAGGACCTCGTAGGCTTCCTCAAGGAGGTAGGGTTTGAGGGACTCACGGGTTTGTTTGCGATCCCAGGGACACCCACCATCCCCGCGCAAACGCGCCATAATCTTCACCACTTCATCAAAACGACTTGACATCGCGCCTCAATTGACGGGGTTTACTGCTGCCTTGGCTGCCTCATTATAGGAGAATGAGAGAGAATTGTGAAAGACGCGTCGGTTGTGTCCGTCCGCCCGGGTGTGGTACTTTCAACAGGCTTGCAACGGAGGCGGCATGGCAGAGGAAGAAAAAGGGTTCGTCATCAGAGATCGGCGGGGACGAGGCGCAGGCTCTGAAGACACGGCCTCTTCGCCATCCACGGAACCTGCGACAGAGCGACACGAGGACACTCCGGCGGGCAAGGATACCGAACCGCGCCTGCCGCCGACGTTCCTCTCTTTTGTGTATTCACTTGGAACCTCAGCACTGATGTTGCTCGGCGAGAATCCTGTTCAGGAAGGCGCGGGTCATGCTCAGAATCTTGTCCACGCGCAGGAGATCATCGACGTTCTGTCCATGCTGGAAACCAAAACGAAGGGCAATTTGACGCAAGAAGAAGAAACCCTGTTGCAAGAAATGTTGTATACCCTCCGAATCAAGTACGTGGAGAAAGCCAGCTCCTCAAAGTCGTAATAAGCCCATTCGAAAACTGGAAGCGCGGCCTTCTTCTCGCGTCTGCAATGAAAGCCTCAAGCCCGCCGCCTGCGTACTCAGAGTTCCAAACGAGTGTCTGTTCATTGACCTGAATCGAGAGGCAAGTTAGAATGCCCTTTGTGGCACAGCGGTCTGCGAATCCGCCCCTCCCTAAGGCCGACGTCGACCGACCTGGGCATCACCTCCGCCCGATCCTCATCGTCTTAGCATTCCTACTTCCAACCGTCTACCTGACGGTCTACTACTCCGACAAGACGCAAGACACGCCATTCGTCCCCAGCAACATCCTGGTCCTGGGGCTGTTGAATGTGGACATCATTCTGCTGGTCTTGTTGATTCTATTACTCTCGCGCAATCTGGTGAAGGCGTTTTTCGAACGCCGACAGCGGCTCCTGGGATCCGGCTTCCGCACAAAGTTGGTCGCAGCCTTCGTTGGCTTTACCCTGATTCCTTCGTTGTTGCTCGTCGGCTTAGCCGGCGGATTGCTGTCGCAAAGTATCGACCATTGGTTCGGCCAAGAGGTGGAACATGCGCTCAAAGACTCCCAGGATGTGGTTCAGGCGCATCGCGAAGGCCATCAGACAAGGACGCTCTATGCAGCACGCGCGATCAGCCGGGAGATTTACGCAGACGGTCTACTGGACACAGATCACCGCGAAACACTCGCGCTGGCGATGCAACGCAAGCGTATGGAATACGGCGTCAGCGGGGTGGAGGTATACGCGGCGAACAAAGACATCCTCAGTCGCGCCGTGGACCCCAAGATTCCGCTTCATATTCTCGATTCTCCGGATGGATTGATCGAAAAGGCTCTCGTCAATGGTGAGAAGAACCTGTTCCGCCCGGCGGCGAAGGATACCGGAGACCTCTACCGCGCCGCTGTGACGATCCCCTCGATCAAAGGCCCCGGAGAAATGGACGGAGTGGTGATCGTGGACATGTACCTGCCGGAATCGCTGGTGACCAAGATGGACCGGGTCGTGCATTCCTACAAAAACTTCAGAGAGGCGAAGGCCTTCAAGAATCCGGTGAAAGCGCAATATATCGCCCTGGTGCTTGGGATTGGTCTTGTGATCATCCTTTCCGGGACGTGGTTCGGTTTTCAGATCGCGAAAAGCATCACCGTGCCGATCCAAAAATTGGCCGAAGGGACAAAGGCGGTGGCCGCGGGAGACCTGACGTTCAGGATTATATCGAAAGCCAGCGATGAGATCGGGGTGCTGGTGGACTCCTTCAACCGTATGACGGAGGATCTGAAGATCAGTAAAGCTGAATTGGAACAGGCAAACGTTTCGCTGCAGCATTCCAATATAGAATTAGACGGCCGCCGCGCCTACATCGAGACGGTGTTGGACAACATCGGGAGCGGGGTGCTGTCAGTGGATGCCCAGGACCGTATCGCCACCTTCAACCGTTCCGCAGAGCGCATTTTGAGTGTGAAGGCCGAGGAAATTCGCGGTTTATCGTTAACGGACGTCTTCAAGCCCCTCGGCTTGACGATGTTTACGGAGCTGGTGGAGCGCCTGCGGGCAGGGGCGCGGGAAACCGTCGCCTGGGAAGGCCACGCTGAGTTGCGAGGAAATGCGCTCGTATTGGGGTTGAACGCCTCGCGATTGCGCAACGAAATCGGTCGAGAGCTCGGGTCGGTGATTGTCTTTGATGACTTATCGGCGCTCATCAAAGGCCAGAAGGCCGCCGCATGGCAGGAGGTGGCGCAGCGGATTGCGCACGAGATCAAGAACCCGCTGACCCCGATCCAGCTCTCCGCGCAGCGGCTTCGGAAGAAATTCTTTGAGAAGGCACCCGATTTCAACGATATTTTCGACCAGTCCACGATGACCATCGTGAACGAGGTGAACAGCCTTAAACGGATGGTGGATGAATTCTCAAACTTTGCGCGCATGCCGACGCCGGTGATGGAGCGGCAGTCATTGCACGCTGCTCTGCAAGAGGTTATTCTGCTCTATAGCGCAGCGCATAGGGATATCGAGTTTGTGACAAAGCTTGATGAGAATCTGCCGTTCATCCTGATTGATCGTGAACAGATGAAGCGGGTCTTTGTGAACCTCTTCGATAACGCCGTGCAGGCGATGAACGGCAAGGGCTGTGTCTGGGTGACCACGCGCCAGGAGCTGAAACTGAGAAAGATCATCGTTGAGGTCGCCGACGAGGGCGGCGGGATCCAGCCGGGAGATCAGGAGAATCTTTTCCTGCCTTATTTCTCCAAAAAGAAAACCGGGACCGGCCTGGGCCTCGCAATTGTTCACCGCATCATTTCGGATCATGACGGCCGTATCAGAGCGGCGCATAATGCTCCGAAGGGCGCGATTTTCACTATCGAGCTGCCCGCATAAGAGCGCTGCATGAATACCCGAATTCTGATCGTTGATGACGAACCCGCCATTCTCAATGCGCTGACCGGAATCCTTGAGGATGAGGGATACGATGTCTTGGCTGCGAAGAGCGGACAGGAAGCCCTCAAACTGATCAAGGCCGAGGTTCCAGAATTGGTCTTCCTCGATATCTGGATGCCCGAACTCGATGGGATCGAAACGCTTCGGCGGGCCCTGGAAATCGCTCCCCATCTTCAGGTCGTCATGATGTCCGGCCATGGATCGATCGAATCCGCGGTGAAGGCGATCAAGCTTGGCGCCTACGACTACATCGAGAAGCCCCTTTCGCTGGAGAAAGTGACCCTCCTGATTAGGCATGCCTTGCACGAGTTGAAGCTCGTGCGGGAGAACCGCTCGCTCAAAGAGCAGGCGGCCCGTCGCCTTAAAATGATCGGCGAGAGCGAGATTATGGTGGAATTGCGCCGACAGATTGAGACTGCCGGGCCGGCGCCGAGTCGCGTGCTGATCTCAGGTGAAAACGGGACGGGCAAAGAGTTGGTGGCTCGCGCCATTCATCTTCACAGCCCGCGTGCGGAGCGTCCGTTTATCGAAGTGAATTGCGCCGCCATCCCGGAGACGCTCATCGAGAGCGAACTGTTCGGGCACGAAAAGGGATCGTTTACCGGAGCCATGGTCATGCGGCGCGGACAGTTTGAGCTGGCAGACAGCGGCACGTTGTTCCTGGATGAGGTCGGCGACATGAGCCTGGCGACCCAGGCGAAAGTTCTGCGGGTCCTGCAGGAACAACGGTTCCAGCGTCTAGGCGGGACGAAGCCGATCAAAGTCGACGTCAGGGTTATTGCAGCATCCAACAAGAATCTCGTGGACGCGATCCGGAAGCGCACATTTCGAGAGGACCTGTACTTCCGGCTCGCGGTCCTTCAACTGGACGTCCCGCCGCTGCGTGAGCGCAGGGAGGACATTCCGTCACTGATCCGCCACTTTATCCACATGAACGTCGAGGAGCAGGGCCTTCGTCCGAGGGAGATTACGCAGGACGCCCTCGATGTTCTCTCCAGACACGATTGGCCCGGCAATGTTAGGGAGTTGCGAAACCTTGTGGAGCGGACCATGATCATGTCGCGCGGATCCGATATCGAGGCCTCAGATGTGGAGCCCCTCGTGCGGCAGGGAATTCTGCACTCTCCACAGACGCCGTCGGCCTTTGATTACACTTCGTTGCGGGAAGCGCGGGCGGCGTTTGAGCGTGAGTACATCGGACGCAAGCTTCGCGAGCGATCGTGGAATGTTTCGAAGACGGCTGATGACCTGAAGATCGAACGCAGTCACCTCCACCGCAAAATCAAACTGCTGGGCATCGAAGTTCGTCCGGAAAACTGACGAACCAGTTCTCACAAAAACCCGCGGGCCGTCGTGCTACACTCTCTCTCGATGCCTTCCCCAATCACTGAAACAGAGACCCCCGTGCTCCTACACATTGAGAAGCTCGTTCACGGGGGCCGAGGCCTTGCGCACACCGACTCACTGGCCGTCTTTGTGCCGGGCGTTCTTCCCGGCGAGTCCATCCGCGCTCTGCTGGATCGCCCACGGAAAGACTATGCCGAGGGGCGATTGGTTGAAGTGGTGACACCGTCAGCTGATCGGATCACGCCGGCGTGCCCGGTTTACGGCCTGTGCGGGGGCTGTCAATTGCAGCATGCCGCCCCGGGCGCTCAGCTTGAGCTCAAGCGGGCAATTCTGGCCGAGACTCTCTTGCGTGTGGGCGGTCTGCGGGATTTAAGCGTCCCTGACCTGATCCCATCCCCGGATAATTTTGCATACCGCAACCGGGCGCGATTCTCGGTTTCTCACGATGGCCCTGGGCAGGCCACCTTGGCGTACCATCAGGAGGGTAGCGCTCGGCTTATTCCGATCAGCGAGTGTCTTGTATTGGCGCCGCCTTTGAATGAGATGCTGGCTCATCTCAATGTGCTCCTGCCCGGCTCTGCGCAGATGAGACTTTTGGAAGTCTCCCTCACCACCTCGAATGATACCGGAGAGGTTGTGATCCGTTACCTCGCGGAGCGTGCGACGCGACGTGAGGCCGAGGCCTGGTTTCGAAGGGTGCAGGATCGTGGAGGAGTCAGTGGGCAGGTGTTGATAGCGGGTCGCGGCCCGGAGGCCCGTCGTTGGGTGGAGGGAAAGACGACATTGACTGAGAGGATTGCCGGATGCACCTTCCAATGTAGCGATGGTTCGTTCGCGCAGGCGAATACGAAGTTAAACACCGCCCTTGCCGCAAATGTACAGAACTGGGCGGTCAACGGATTGGCAGCGTTCCCGTTGCGGGTGCTTGAGCTCTATGCCGGAATCGGCAATTTCGGTCTCCCAATCGCGCGAGAGGGCGCCCTTGTTACCTTAGTGGAGGGAAGTCGGACAGCGCTGGCGGATGCCCGTGAGAATGCGAAGATTAATCATATCGGACGCTGTCGATTCAGGGAGATGTCGGCGGAAGCAATGTTGGAGGCTAGCGCGGCGGGCGAATACGACCTGGTGGTGCTCGACCCTCCACGAACCGGGTTGAGCAAGGAAGCACTGGTCGGTCTTACCCGGTTGGGGTCCCCGCGGATTCTGTACGTCTCCTGCGATCCGTCGACGCTCGCGCGAGACCTGCGGGCATTCGTCAAAGCCGGTTATCGTGTGGCTCGTCTGCAAGGATATGATCTGTTTCCCCAGACCATGCACATTGAAACTCTCGTGGAATTAGTGCGCGGCGAGTGCCCCGCCCTCCATTAACCGCTCACCTTCGTCCGAGAACTGGGCGCCGGAGCGGACATTGGCTCGATCGCCTCGCATCCAGTCATCGATCAGCTCGATCTTGAATCGCCATTGTCCGCCGACCTTGAAAGCCGGAAAGCGGGGATCCTTGATCAGCCGGTAGACCGTGCGCTCGGTGACGACGAGGTAGCTCGCAACTTCCTTCACGGTTAACAGCTTGCTCTTAGGTTTTTCGTGTTTGATCGCTAGCATCTAGTTCCCCTCCCGGGCCTTGCTGGGCCTCTTGTGTCCTTCTCGGTGCTATAGCAACTGAACTTAAGACACTGCAAGACAAGGGCCATAAAAAGCTGTGAACATAAGACATACCTTTCAATAACATACAAAAGCGGCGGCGTTGACCTCATTCTATCCTTCCGCTAAGATGCCCTATCCACTAGGCAAAAATTGGCATAAGACCCATGGATTACAAGAAAGCAGGGGTTGATATTGAGGCCGGCAACGAGTTCGTACGCCGCATCCGCCCATTAGTAAGATCGACCTTCCGGCCCGAAGTTCTGACTGATATCGGGGGGTTCGGTGGTTTGTTCCGCCTCGATTCGGCCCGGTATCGGGAACCGGTTCTGGTGTCGGGGACAGACGGGGTGGGGACCAAGCTGAAGATCGCCACTCTAATGGGACGCCACGATACGATTGGCGTGGATCTGGTGGCGATGTGTGTGAACGACGTGGCAGTCTGCGGAGCCGAGCCGCTGTTTTTTCTGGATTACCTCGCGGTGGCGAAGTTAGTTGTGGGACAAGCGGAGGCGATTCTCGGCGGGATCGCCGACGGGTGCCGCCAAGCAGGCTGCGCATTGATTGGGGGCGAGACGGCGGAGATGCCGGGGTCTTATCCGGAAGGAGAATACGATCTTGCCGGCTTCGCCGTAGGCGTCGTAGAGAGGGATAAGATTATCGACGGAAGCCGGGTTCAACCAGGAGATGTGCTAATCGGGCTGGCCTCGACGGGGCTTCATAGCAATGGCTACTCGCTGGCGCGTAGGGTGTTATTAGACAACAATCAGTCCGCATTGAAGGAACAGGCGCCGGGAGGCGAAGAAACGGTGGGCGAGGTGCTTTTAAAGCCGACCAGGATCTACGTGAAGACGATTCTCCGGTTGATCCAATCGGGTCAGGTTCGCGCCATTGCGCATATTACCGGCGGAGGTCTGACCGAAAATATTCCTCGAGTGCTTCCTGAAGGATGCGCAGCCGTGATCACGCGGGGTACGTGGGTTGTGCCGCCGATTTTCGAGATGATCCAAAGTCGCGGCAGTGTTCAGCCGGAGGAGATGGCACGGGTATTTAATCTCGGTATCGGTCTCGTGGTCATTGTCCCGCCGGAACAGGCACAGGAGACGCTCGATCGAGCAGCGCAGAGCGGAGATCGAGCCTTCCGCATCGGCGTCGTCGAAAAGGGCGCGCGCGCCGTGCACTATGCCTGAGCGCATCCGGTTAGGCGTGCTGGCCTCCGGCCGAGGCTCTAATCTGCAGGCCATTATCGACGCGATCGAGAAGGGGACGTTAGACGCCGTTCTGGCCGTGGTCATCAGCAATAAAATCGTAGCGCCCGCGCTCGAGCGGGCACGCAAGCATGGGGCCGCGGCAGTCTTTCTGGATCCGAAAGCCGCCCCCGGTCGCGAAGACTACGATCGCAATATTCTGGAACAGCTGCGCCTGTATGATGTGACGCTTGTGGTCCTCGCCGGCTATATGAAGATCGTGACCTCCGTCCTGCTCGACGCCTACGCTGAGCGCATGATGAACATCCACCCGTCGTTATTACCCGCCTTCCCGGGGTTAACCCCTCAGAAGCAAGCACTGGACTGGGGCGCGAAAGTGTCCGGCTGCACGGTGCATTTCGTGACGGAGGGGGTCGATGCGGGCCCAATCATCCGCCAAGCGGCGGTACCGGTTCTGGAGACGGATACGGAGGAGAGCTTAGCGGCGCGCATCCTGGTCGAAGAGCATAGGATTTATCCGGAGGCCATCCAACTTTTTGCGCAAGGCCGGCTGACCGTTGAGGGCCGTCAGGTACGAATCCGATGATGAGCTACCGCGATCTGTTCGGGAGCTGGATGGAACCTGACGCATCCACACCTGGTTCAAGAAGCATTCTGGATTTCAATAAGCCTCGCGGGCGCGTGGAGGACCAGGAGATCGTCGAATCCGACCAGCGCTTATCAGAGTCTCTTCTATGGCGGCTGACCGAGGAGTTCTATCAGCAATCCGGGATCGGCGCTTGGAAGGAGGTGCCGTTCTACGCGACCAGCAATCCCTTCATAGCGCGGACCTACGTCGAGTTGCTCCTGGCCTTTCTCCTGGATTACGAACCATGGCTCAAGCGCGATGAGCCGGTCTACTTTCTTGAGTTAGGGGCGGGCACAGGCGCTTTCGCCTTTTATTTGTTGAAGGAACTTCAAGCGAAAAAGAATTCCTTCAGCGAATTGCAAGGCTTGGATCTCCGCTACGTGATGACGGATTTTGCCGAAAAGAACCTGGCGTTTTGGGAGAGTCATGAGAAGTTCCGGCCGTTTATGGAAACGGGCCTGCTGGATTTTGCGGTGTACCGTTCCGGCGCCGAGGATGACATTGTCTTGCGGCGTTCCGGCCGATCGCTACGTCCAGGGGAGCTCAAAAATCCTCTCCTCGTCATCGCCAACTACTTCTTTATCGCTCTTGCCTATGACATCTTTCGCCTGGAGAATGGCGATCTTCAACAGCTTCGCCTCACCTTCTCGCGCGATCGCAACCATTCGGGCGATCCTCTGACCTTAGACACCTTAGAATGCGCTAAGAGCTATGCAGCTGTCCAAGGAGAGGCGTTCCCTGACGCCCGCTGGAACGCGGTGCTGGATTCGTACAAGCGTGATTTCCAGAATGCAACGATTCCATTTCCCGTCGGCGCCTTCCAGTGCGTCCAAAGCCTTCAAACCCTCTCGGGTGACAAGCTGGTGCTCCTGATCTCGGATGAGGGCTTTACGGCCGTCGACGATAAAGTCCACCAAGAACTCTTTGTGCAGGACCTGCCGCTCTGGAGGTCCTTCAGGGTCAATTTTCATGCGATTGCCCAGTATTTTAAGGACCAGGGCGGGCAGTCTTTTTCGACCACCGATAAGGCTCTATGGCTTCATACCAGCATGAATATTCTGATCCAGCCGGACCGCGCACTTGAAAGGACGCGGTACGTTTTTCACCAGCGGGTGATTGAGGAGAATCCGATCAATTATCTGTTCTATTGTGAGGACTTGCTGCGGGACGGTTCTCGGATGACGCTATCTGCCTACCTGGCCTTTCTTCGGATGACGAATTATGACCCGGTGGCGGTCGTATGCTTCGGTGATAACCTCTACCAGGCTCTGAAAGGCATTACGGCGAGAGAAGAGGAAGTCCTGATCGAAGCACTGGATCGGACCATCGAGCATATTTACGTGCTGCCGCCGAACTACAACGCGTATCTCTTTCTAGGAAGAATATACCACCGCCTTGGTCTGTATAAAGATTGCCTTCACATGTTTGAAGAGTCTGAGAAGAGCTTTGGTCCGGATGAGCAGTCCCTCTACTTTATTCCGCTCTGCCATGAGTCTCAGGGCGATTGCGAGACAGCGCTCAGATACTACCGGAGGATACTCGAGACCGACCCCGATTCAGTTCATGCACGCAATGGCATCCTGAGGATGGAAGCCGCCCTTTACGACCGACACTAAAGCAGAGGAAGCTCAGCAATAAGGCAGGCTTGTTCTATGGGGTACCGCGACCTCTACGCAAAGTTTCTAAAATTCGGCGGGCGGTCCTCGCCCGCCATTGAACCGATGTCCGAGCGCGTAGAATTCCTAGAAACCGATAAAAGCTTGTCTGAACCTCGGTTAGGAAAAGGGCAAGAGGACAATTTCAAGACAGCGGGGATCTCTGCCTGGCGCCAAGCACCTTTTAACCCGACAAGCAATCCTTTCACTGGTCGAGCCTATGCGGAGTTGATCCTCGCATTTTTGTTTGATGCCAGGGCCTGGCTCAAGCGCGATGAACCCATCTACATTCTTGAGTTGGGAGCGGGCACGGGCGCGTTCGCGTTTCATTGTTTGAAAGAACTTCAGACGCAAAAGAGCTTCTTCAGCGAATTGCAAGGCCTGGACCTTCGCTACGTGATGACCGATGTTGCCGAGAAGAATGTCGCGTCCTGGGAAGTTCACGAACGGCTCAGGCTCTTTCAGAATTCCGGCCTGTTGGATTACGCTGTATACCGCCCCGAAAGAGAGGATTCGGTAGTTGTACGTCATGCTGGTATCACCTTGCAGCCGGGAGGGCTTCGCAACCCGCTTATCGTCATTGCAAATTATTTCTTCGATAAGACCCGGCAGGATTTGTTTAGGATAAGCGATGGGAGGCTGCAGGAGATCCTGGTGAACTCCTACCGGGACGCGCAACCCGTCCCCTCGGGCGATCCCTTGACATCTGAAAGCGTAAAGATGTCGGAAACCTATAGGGAGATCACAGACGCCCGCTATGCCGATGCGCGGTTAAATGCCCTTCTGGAGGAGTATCGCCAGCAGAAGGACGCCACCATCCTGTTTCCCATTGGCGCCTTCGACTGTGTTCGAAATCTCCGGCGTCTGTCTGGCGATAAGTTGATCTTGATCGCCTCTGGGAAGGGAGTTACGACGGTAGAGCATTTTGAAGGGCCTGAGCAGCCGACGTATTCCATGGGTGGTGGCGCGGCATCTTGTAAGGTGAATTTTCACGCGATAGGCCGATATTTTGAAAATCTGGGGGGCCGCACCCTTTCCACCTCGGATAGTACCTTGATTGTGCAGACGACCATGAACATGCTCCTGAGCCAAAATCCATGCTCCGTGGAATACAGTCGATATGCCTTTGATGAAATCATTATTCGCCGGAACCCGATCAATTATCTCTGTCAATGTCGAGAGTTTCTCCAGGGCGCGACCCACGCGAACATCACGAGCTATCTATCTTTTCTGCGTATGAGCAACTTCGATCCTGTAGCGCTCAGCTCTTGCGGAGAAAAGATATTGCAAGCTTTGGACGGGATCAACCGGAACCGAGAGGAATCCCTAGTGGAGGTCTTGGAGTCGACGGCGGCGAATGTGTACGAAGTCCAATCCGACCAGAATGCGTATCTCTGGTTAGGCAGGATCTACTTTGGCTTACGCCTCTATGATGACTGTTTGAAGATGTTCGAGGCGTCAGAGCAAGCTCTTGGCCCGGATATAGATTCACTGTATTTCATGGGAGCATGCCATGAGGCCAAAGGCGATCATGCCACCGCGCGCCAATATTACGGTCGGGCACTGGACGCAGATCCCAAGCATGAACACGCTCATGCCGGTATTCAAAGGACCGCAGACCACTCTTCTTGAGCGGCGTCTATCTCAGTGACATTTTAGCGTAAGCTGTTGTATACTCAACCACTTGTCCGGAAAAGGGGTAAAGGAGTTTGTCTTGGCAAACTCCAGGGCGGGCGGGTGGAATGGCTGGGGGGTTAGCTCAGTTGGGAGAGCACGACGTTCGCAACGTCGGGGTCGGGGGTTCAAATCCCCTACCCTCCACCATATCAATCGTGCTCGATCCGGAAGCGTGATGATTGTTGAACGCCGACGGATGTTATTGTTGTGCTTGACCGATTCGTAGCTTGCGCGTGCCGGCATCTCGATCAAATATGCCGGAATTTTGAATACCGCACGTGCTTTGACCGACCCATGCCGAAGGAGTGGATAGTGTCTAACGCGAGAGAGCTCTTTGTTCTGAGCTTTTTAAAAGCAACATGATCAGCACAGAGTCTCTCACAAATTACATCCAGCAACGTATGCCCGATGCGTCTGTTTCCGTGACGGACCGAACGGGCACGATGGATCATTTCAGCATCCGGGTCATCTCGGACGTGTTTAAGGGGAAGAATCTGTTGGACCGGCATCGATTGGTGTACGAAGCTCTGGCCGAACCGATGAAGGACGGCCGCATTCATGCGCTGGAAATTAAGGCGGACACGAAGGACGGAGCATAGACTTCAACGAGGAGAATATCATGGGAGATGCAATGCAGGAAGCAATCGAACAAGAGATCAAGAAACACAAGATCCTGATCTATGGAAAAGGCACCAAATCCGCGCCTCAATGCGGGTTTACGATGGAGACCATGAGGTTCTTTGACAAATACGGGTATCCCTATGAGGTCATCAACGTCCTGCAGGACCCGGCCAAGCGGGAGGCGTTGGCGAAGATGACGAACTGGCCGACGTTGCCCAAGGTCTTTATCAATGGGACATTTTACGGGGACACCGATATCCTCGATCCCATGGAGAAAAATGGCGAGATTGAGCCCCTGCTCAAAAACGCGTTTGGTGCCAGCCCTTCTGCCGTGAAAGAAGAAGGGTAAAGACAAGTCGCGGAAGGAAAGTGCCCGCATGAATTTTCTCCTGTAGAACTGGCGCGGAACGATGATCACCGAAGAACTAGTCCAAGGCGCCAAGCAGTACTTAATGAATACGTACACGCGCTATCCGCTTGCCCTCATTCGTGGGCAGGGGACGCGAGTCTGGGATGTTGAAGGACGGGAATATCTGGACTTTCTAGCCGGAGTGGCGGTGAACGTCCTGGGCCATTGCCATCCGAAGGTCACGTTGGCGATTCAGCAGCAGGCGCAACACCTATTGCAGACTTCCAACCTCTTTTATACCGAGCCTCAAGTTAGATTGGCGCGGGTTCTGGTTGATCATTCTTTCGCCGGCAAGGTCTTTTTCTGCAACAGCGGCGCCGAAGCGAATGAGGCCGCCATCAAGCTCGTGCGGCGGTGGGCACAGCAGGCCGGCGACCAACGCTTTGAGATCATTTCCATGGTCAATTCTTTCCATGGACGAACGCTGGCGACCATCGCGGCGTCCGGGCAGGAAAAACTGCAAAAGGGTTTTGAGCCTTTAATGCCAGGCTTTCGTTACGTCCCTTTTAATGATGAAAAGGCGGTCGCTGAGGCGGTCTCGGCGCGGACCGCCGCGGTTCTCGTGGAACCGGTGCAAGGAGAAGGCGGGATACGTGTAGCCACACCGGGCTTCTTAAAGGCGTGCAGAGAGATCACGCGAGAGCGGGGGGCGTTGCTGATGTTCGATGAAGTCCAGACCGGCATCGGCCGGACCGGCAAACTCTTTGCTTATGAACACAGCGGCGTCGTCCCTGATGTCATGACCCTCGCCAAGGGGCTGGGCGGCGGAATGCCGATCGGCGCGTGCCTAGCCACCGACTCCGTGGCGGCGGCGTTTACGCCGGGGAGTCATGGATCAACCCTGGGCGGCAATCCACTCGCCTGCGCGGCCGCGCTGGCTGTCCTGGAGGTGATTCTTGAGGATCAAGACGTTCTGGGGCATTGCGCCCGGATGGGAGAGCACTTCCTCAAAGCGCTTATCGAACTTCAGGCGGGCTGCCCTGTGATCACACATGTCGAAGGGCTTGGCTTGATGATCGGCGTGGAAGTTACGATCAACGCGCGCGACATCGTTCAGGATTTGATCAAACGGGGGATTCTGGCCAATGCCACGAGCGAGCGCATGCTGCGGTTTGTGCCCCCTCTGCTCGTGTCACAAGCTGAGATCGACAGGGTCGTCCTGCTTCTCGGTGAAGTCATCGAGGCACGCCGGTGACGTCGTCGAAACCGCATCTTCTGGCCGTGCACGATCTCTCCCGCGCCGAGATTCTGGCTCTGTTTCGAGAGGCCGCGGACCTCAAAGCCATGCGGCGCCGTGGGCTGTCAGCGCAACGATTGAGCGGAAAAACGCTCGGGCTATTTTTTGAAAAGCCCTCGACCCGCACTCGCGTTTCGTTTGAGGCCGGTATGAACCAGCTCGGCGGCCAATCCCTATTTCTTTCGGTCGCGGATATCCAGATGCGGCGCGGAGAAAGTGTTGCCGACACGGCCCGCGTGCTGTCTCGCTATCTCGATGGACTTGTGATTCGCGCCTATGAGCACCAAATGGTCGAAGAATGGGCCAAAAACGCCACGATTCCTGTGATTAACGGCCTAACCGATCTGCACCATCCTTGCCAGGGCTTGTCCGACCTGTTTACCATCCGCGAGAAAAAAACTCGACTCAAAGGGATCAAGATCGCCTACGTCGGCGATGGTAACAATGTCGCGAACTCTCTCCTGGAAGGCGCGGCGATCATGGGCATGTCGATCAGCATTGCCTGCCCCTCCGGATACGAGCCGGATCCGGTCATCGTAGATTGGTCGCGGGAGCTGGCTCAACGGACCGGTGGTTCTCTTGAGATCCTCCGCGATCCATTTGTGGCGGTCAAAGGCGCCGACGTCCTCTACACCGATGTATGGACCAGCATGGGCCAGGAGAAGGAGCAAGCCCGCCGAGTGAAAGTGTTAGGGCCGTATCAGTTGAACGACCGTCTGCTGGGAGCCGGCAAACAGGATGCGATTGTGATGCATTGCCTGCCCGCCCATCGCGGCCAGGAAATTACCAGCTCGGTCTTAGATGGCCCGCACTCGGTTATTTTGGATCAGGCGGAAAACCGCCTGCACGTCCAGAAGGCGATCCTTATTCGGCTGCTGCGGGACCAGTGACCAGGATGTCGAGTCCGGACCCTCGTACCAAGAAAGTTGTCCTCGCGTACTCCGGCGGACTGGATACCTCCGTCATTTTGAAATGGATGCGAGAGACGCTCGGTTATCAGGTCATCGCCTTCTGCGCCGATTTGGGCCAGGGCGAAGATATGAAGGCAGTCAAAGCGAAGGCCCTCAAGCTCGGCGCCAGCAAGGTGTACATCGAGGACCTGCGCGAGCAGTTTGCACGCGACTATATTTTTCCTATGCTTCGCGCCAACGCTGTCTACGAAGGCAGCTATCTATTGGGGACCTCGATTGCCCGACCCCTGATTGCGAAGCGGCAGATCGAGATCGCCGAGCGTGAGGATACCGACGCGGTCGCGCACGGGGCTACCGGCAAAGGCAACGATCAAGTGCGTTTTGAGCTGACCTATCTGGCGCTGAATCCTCGAATCAAGATCATTGCCCCGTGGCGAGAATGGACCTTTCGGTCCCGCCAACACCTGATTGAATATGCCAAGCGGCACGGCATTCCGGTGACCGCCACCAAAGCGAAACCCTACAGCACCGATCGAAACTCGTTTCATGTGAGCTATGAGGGCGGAATTCTGGAGGACCCTTGGGAGGAAGCGCCGGACGAGATCTTTCAAATGACCGTGGCGCCCGAAAAAGCCCCGGCCAAGCCGGCGTATGTCGAGATCGGGTATGAGCAGGGAAATCCGGTGGCGGTGGACGGCAAGCGTCTTTCCCCGGCCGCCTTATTAACGGAGCTTAATTTGTTGGGTGGTGCCCATGGCATCGGGCGGATCGATATCGTAGAGAACCGCTACGTCGGCATGAAATCGCGCGGTGTCTATGAAACGCCGGGGGGCACCATACTACATTCGGCCCATCGGGCGGTGGAATCGCTCACACTCGATCGGGAAGTCCTTCATCTGCGGGACTCACTTATCCCCCGGTATGCCGAAATGGTCTATTACGGGTATTGGAACGCGCCGGAGCGGGAAATGTTACAGGCCGCGGTCGATGAAGCCCAGCGGGACGTGACCGGAACTGCGCGGCTGAAACTCTACAAAGGGAGCTGCGCCGTCGTTGCCCGGGAGGCTCCCCGCTCGCTCTATCGGCTCGACATGGCCACCTTCGAGGAAGATGAAGTGTACCGGCAGAAGGATGCGGAAGGCTTTATCCGCCTGAACGGGTTGCGCCTCGCCATCCGCGCATCCCGAAAACGGACTAAAGGCGTCGGGCGGGCATGAAGAACAAGAAAACTTCGCAAGCGCGCATCCGGCCGATGGACAAGCCATGGGCCGGCCGTTTTCGCGGCGCCACCGATCCGGATGTCGAGGCCTTCACCTCTTCGTTAGAGGTCGATCGCCGACTTTATCGCCACGACATTGCCGGGAGCCTCGCGCACTGCCGCACCCTCGAGCGTGCTGGAGTGCTGACCTCACGAGAGACCGCCAAGTTGGCGAGAGGCCTGAAGCAGGTAGAGCGCGAGATCGTCCAGGGACGCTTTCGATTTGTCGCGGGACAGGAAGACATCCATATGGCGATCGAGTCGCGGTTGACCGAGATCGTCGGGAGGGTCGGAGGCAAGCTGCACACCGGGCGCAGCCGCAATGACCAGGTGGCGCTTGATCTGCGGCTATATCTGCGAGATGCCGTCGGGATTCTCATCTTAGAGTTGCGGACGTTTCAGCAAACCCTCGTGACGATTGCCCGCCGGGAGTTGGGCACGGTCATGCCCGGCTATACACACCTCCAGCGCGCGCAACCCGTGCTCTTTTCGCACCATCTGCTTGCGTATGTCGAAATGGCCGAGCGAGACAAGGGCCGGTTGCGCGATGCCGTTGTGCGGATCAATGTCATGCCGTTGGGCTCTGGAGCGCTGGCCGGCACAAACTATCCGATCGACCGAGCCTATACGGCACAGCTCCTGGATTTTCCGGCGATCAGCGAGAATAGCTTGGATGCGGTCTCTGATCGGGATTTTGTGGTGGAAACGCTGGCTGCCTTGTCGCTCATCATGGCCCATGCCTCTCGTCTGGCGGAGGAGCTCATCCTGTGGTCCTCTCAGGAATTTGGGTTTGTGGAGCTTCCCGACTCCGTTTGCACCGGCAGTAGCATGATGCCGCACAAAAAGAATCCCGACGTCCCGGAGCTCATTCGCGGCAAGACCGGCAGAGTTTACGGCCATTTGGTCGGACTGCTCACAACCCTCAAAGGTCTCCCATTGACCTACAACCGTGATTTGCAAGAAGATAAAGCATCGATCTTCGACGCGCTCGATACGGTTCACGGCTCGATTGCGATGCTCACGAAGACGATGGAGGGACTGACGGTTCGGCGGCAGGCGTTGATGGCCGCCGCATCATCGGGATTCCTCCTGGCGACCGAGCTTGCCGATTATCTGGTCCTCAAAGGAGTACCGTTCCGGACGGCGCATGGGATCGTCGGCCGTCTTGTTCGAGACCGCTTGGACCGCAGGAAAGATCTGGCCGACGTGACCTTGGAGGAGCTCCGACGCTTCTCCAAAGCGTTCGAGAAAGACGCGCTCGACATGTTGACGATCGAAGGCTCCTTGGAGCGGAAGGCTCAAGTCGGCGGGACCGCCCGCCAGCGGGTTGCTTCCCGCCTACGGGCTTTAGAGAAGGAATTGCGGGTCCAAGCATGATAGGCCGTCCGGTTGTTGATCCGGCCACTGTCGCGGTTGTGCTCTTGACTCTCGGGACCTTGGTCTTTACCGGGGCATGCGGCAAAAAAGGTGCTCCCATGCCGCCACCCGAGCCGCCCCGGGATGATCGTCAATCGCCGTCGGACGTGGAGCAACACCGTCGACCCCTGCCCCCGCTTGAGTCGCCCCGGCAGGATAGCCCATCGCCGTCGGGCATGGACCAAGATCGTCGGCCGCTGCCCCCTCAATGAGGAAGAGCATTTTTCGCGGAGCAGGAGTACAATCTTACGTCTATGACTTCCGGCAGTTAAATTTCCCCGAGACAAGGATGAGGTGATGTAATGCAGCTCGTGCGATTGTCACAGTCTAAGCGAAGAAAACTATTGTTGATTGACCCCTATCCCCGCGAGAATCCTTATCATTTAGGGCCCAGCGAAAGGAAGGCCATCTGGTTTCCAAAGTTGAGCCTGCCGGTGATCGCGGCCTACACGCCCGACCATTGGGATGTGGAGATCCAGGATGAGGCGGTGCGCGACATTGATTTCGAGTATCCCGCGGACATGGTCGGCATTTCAATCATGACCTGTTACGCTCCGCGTGCATACGAGATTGCGGCCGAATTTAGAAAGCGTGGCGTGACCGTGGTGCTGGGCGGAGTGCACCCGACCTATTGCGCGGACGAGGCATTACAGCATTGTGATGCGATTGTCACGGGTGAGGCCGAAGATTCCTGGCCACGCGTGGTCAGCGATTTTGAAAAAGGCCAGATGCAGCGTCACTATAAGATGGACGGCTTTCCTGCGCTTGAGAACTATCGCCGCCCCCGCGTAGAGCTCCTGGCCGACTCGGCCTACATGACGCGCCAATGCACGTTTACCACCCGGGGATGCCATTTCGACTGTGAGTTCTGCAGCGTTTCTCCCTTCAACGGAAAAAGTACCCGCCGCCGGCCGGTGCCGGAGGTCATCACCGAGATCAAGCGCGTGAGGGAGTTCGTCTGCGGTGAACTCGTGGCGCGATTGGGTAAGGGTTCAATGCTGAGCGCCCTTGGGCTGGCCGCCAAAATTCGGTTCGGCATCGAGGACGGCGGCATCGTCGCATTTGTGGACGATCTGCACAACAGCAACCGTGCCTACTGCCGGGAGCTGTGGGCGGCGCTCAAGCCGCTCGGTCTCAAGTGGGGCTGCCAGTCCACGCTCTTCCTTGGAGATGACGAGGAAATGGTCAAGCTGGCGGCTGAAAGCGGCTGCGTCTCGGTTTTCGTGGGCATGGAATCGATCTTTGAGGAGAGCCTGGGGGAGACTCACAAGCCCTTCAATCGCGTCAAGAAGTTCGAGGAAGAGATCGGGATGTTCCACAAGTACGGGATTATGGTGAACCCCGGGATCGTGTTCGGCTTCGACAACGACGACGAGTCGGTCTTTGAGCGCACCGTCGAATTTCTGGTCCGCAACAAGTGCGAGCTCGCGTACTTCAATGTCCTCACCCCGCTGCCTGGAACACCGCTGCACGCGCGCTACGAGGCCGCAGGACGGATCTTCGATCGCAATTGGGCCCACTACGACGGCAAGCATGTCACATTCCATCCCACGCGCATGACGCCCGAGCAGTTGCAAAACGGTTTTAACTGGGCGAACCATACCTTCTATTCGATTCCCAACATCTACCGGCGGCTGGCGCACACGACTCAGCGCCTGGCCCCCCGGTTCATCATGAACTGGGAGTTTCGCCGCGTGATCAAGCGCGCTTGCCCGGAGGGCCAACTCAGCCCGGTGGCCTCCGTGATCAAGACGTTGCAGGCCAAGCTGCCGTCGGTGAAGATGGAGAATTCCATCCCGAATGCGCTGCTGGCGCTCAAAAAAGTGTCGGGTCAGGTGGACCAGTTCCTGAGTATCAAGACGCGTAAGCATGAAAAACTCACTGCTCTGATGGTGGAATTGGAGGGTGCGCTGGATCATTTGAACGCAGCGGAGCTGAAGACGCGCCTTGCGGATGCTGCGAACAAGGCCAAGCTGGATATCATTTTGAATTTCGAGCATCTGCGCCATGCCACGCCCCAGGCCTTACACACGTTGCTGGATAGTGACTTCTTTCAGCGCGCGGCCCCTTCGGCCCGAGTGCGCTACCGAAAGCTGAGGGATGCATTCGGCACAGCGACTTCAGAGATCAACTTCCACGGCCTGGACCTGTTCGAAGAGGAGCCCCAGAATGCCTGAGTTCCGGTACCTGGACGGGGAGTTCCACTGCGAATCCGTCCCGTTTCGGAAAATCGCCGAGGCCGTCGGCACACCGTGTTACGTCTACAGTCATGCGCGGCTCGTTCGCCAGTTTCGCGCCTTCGACGCTGCGTTTAAAGACGTTCCGCATATCACGGCCTATGCGATCAAGGCCAACTCAAACATTGCCGTTCTGCGGCTTCTGGCACTTGAAGGTGCGGGCGGGGATATCGTCTCCGGCGGCGAGCTGTATCGCGCCTTGATGGCCGGTCTCGCTCCTCAGCGGATCGTATTCGCCGGCGTCGGTAAGACGGATGACGAGATCCGCTACGCGCTGCGGTCCAATATTCTCATGTTCAATGTGGAGTCCTCCGCGGAGCTTCTTGCCATCGATCGCGTGGCAGGGGAGCTGCACACTTCCGCGCGCGTCGCGCTGCGGATTAATCCGGACATCGACCCGAAAACGCATCCGTACATTTCCACGGGTCTCAAGAAGAGTAAGTTCGGCATCAGCGCCGAGCAGGCCCTCGACGATTTCAAGCTGGCTTCGACTCTTAAGAATATCGAAATCGTCGGGGTGCACAAGCACATTGGGTCGCAGTTGATGCACGTCAGTCCCTATGTCGAGGCGCTGAAGAAAATTCTAGATCTCGTAGAGCAGCTCAAAGGGATAGGGGTGCAGATCCGGTATCTGAACGTCGGCGGCGGGCTCGGCATCACCTATCAGGATGAGGTGCCGCCGCAACCCGAAGATCTCGCACAGGCGATCTCGCCGCTCCTCAAAGATCTCAAATGCGTGTTGATTCTCGAGCCGGGCCGCTCGATCGTCGGCAACGCCGGGGTGCTCTTGACCAAAATCCTGTATCATAAGGCGAACCCCGATAAAACATTTCTAATCGTGGATGCCGCCATGAATGATCTGATCAGGCCGTCTTTGTATGGCGCGTATCATGAGATCAAACCGGTGCATGACCTTCGAGAGAAGGCTCGCAAGCAGGTTCTGGTCGATGTCGTCGGGCCTGTGTGCGAATCCGGCGACTTCCTCGCGAAAGACCGGATGATGCCGTTAGCTGAGCCGGGAGACCTCCTCGCGGTCATGAGCGCCGGGGCCTATGGTTTCAGCATGGCGTCAAACTATAATTCCAGACTCCGCATCGCCGAAGTCCTGGTAAAGGATCGTGAGATCCACGTGATTCGTGCTCGGGATGAATATCCGGATCTGGTCCGGGGAGAGACGATCCCCGCATTTTTGCAGTGATCCCATGAAGAAAATTCCGTTCATGAAGTTCTCCGGCGCCGGCAATGACTTTATCGTGATCGACAACCGGCATCGTGTCATCCAGCCAAAGGCCGTGCCCTCCTTCGTCGCTCATGTCTGCCGCCATCATCTCTCGGTCGGGGCAGACGGCTTAATCTTTATTGAGAAATCCCGCAAGGCCGACTTCCGCTGGCGCTTCTTCAATGATGACGGGGGCGAGGCGAACTTCTGCGGAAACGGGGCCCGTTGTGCGGCGCGCTTCGCCTATCTTAAGAAAATTGCGCCGAAGACAATGAGGTTTGAAGGCACCGCCGGGATCGTGGAAGCCGAGGTGCACGGGTATCGGGTCACAGTCCGCGTTCCCGATCCATCGGCGGCGCAACTGAATCTTCATATCCCGATCGAGGGTACGGTGCACGAAGGCCATACCATCCATACCGGGGTTCCGCATTGTGTCTATTTCGTCCCGGACACAGTTCAGGCTGATGTCCTTGGGCTCGGGCGGGCGACGCGGTTTCATAAGATTTTTGATCCCACCGGCACGAATGCCAACTTTGCTCGGATTGTCGATCGCCACACGATCCACCTACGGACCTATGAGCGGGGGGTTGAAGCGGAAACGCTGGCTTGCGGGAGCGGGTCCATCGCAGCGGCCCTCATCGCCGCGCTGGTCCACAAGGTCGAATCGCCCGTCACGGTCGTCCCGAAGAGCGGCCTCCCGTTGGTCATCACGTTTCAAAAGGATGGAGAGCGCTTCAAGGATGTGACGCTGACCGGCGAAGCGCGGGCAATTTATGACGGCATGATGCGCGCTGACGCGTGGGAGTATGAGATGCCATGACCTTTACCGGCTCGATCGTTGCCATTATCACGCCGTTTCGGAACGGGAAGGTGGATGAACAGGCCCTGCGAGACCTGATCGACTGGCAGATCGCCAGTGGGACGGACGGCATTGTTCCGTGCGGCACGAGCGGAGAATCCGCGACCCTGACGTACGAAGAGCACAACCGTGTCATCGAGATCACCGTACAGACGGTCAAGCGACGTGTTCCGGTCATTGCGGGCACGGGATCCAATTCAACGGAAGAAGCGATCGCGCTGACACGGCATGCCAAAGAGGTGGGCGCAGACGGCGCGCTGCTGATCTCACCCTACTATAACAAGCCGACGCAGGAAGGCTTATTTCTGCACCATCGCGCTGTCGCCGAAGCGGTGGACATTCCACAGATCCTCTACAACATTCCGGGCCGTACCGCTGTCAACATGACGCCGCAAACGGTGGCTCGACTGTCAAAGATCAAACAGATCGTCGGCATCAAGGAAGGCTCGGGGTCACTCCAACAAGTCTGCGACATTGTGCATCTGTGCAGCGATCGATTCACGGTGCTCGCCGGCGATGACGCGCTGACGCTGCCCATGCTGGCCGTCGGCGCAAAAGGCGTGGTCACCGTGACTGCCAATGTCGCGCCCGCCGACATGGCGGGGATGATCGATGCGTGGGCCGAGGGCGATCTGGCCAAAGCTCGCCAGCTACATTACAAGCTGTATCCGCTCTTCCAGGCGCTTTTTTTGGAGACCAATCCCATTCCGGTCAAACAGGCAGTTGCTCTCATGGGCAAGGCCACTTCTGAACTTCGTTTGCCGCTCTGCGCCATGTCTCAAGAGAATCTCGATAAGCTGACGCAGGTCATGAAAGATCTCCGGTTGATTTAGACTTTATGCGGGTCCTGTCACCGAGTCACCCTGACGTGCTCATGTCCTTCGCCGTTGCAGCCCCGCAGACTCGGCTGCAGTCCATTCCGCTCTGCCAGGGTCCCCCTCGGTGCCACCCGCTGCAGCAATCAACCTCCGATTGGGTGTGGGGGAAAAGATAAGATCAATGGCGGGTCCTGCCGCCGATCGGTTGCTTCCGTGCGACACTCCGCCAAGGGCAAGCAAGTCGCGGCCGCACATCGCAACCTGAATCGGCGTCACCCGCTACAGCAATCAACCTTCGATTGGGTGTGGGGGAAAAAGAGAAGATCCATGGGCGGGTCCTGGCGGCGATCCGCCGTGCTCGCACCCCGCCCGGTGTAGGGACCCCGCTGCGCCATGAGGAAAAGGACGCGTCTTAGCGCGTCCGGGGTGGGCGGGTGCAAAGAGGCGGGTTCGCGGCCACCCGTCCAACAATCAACCTACGATAGGGGGAAAAGGGAACAGGCTACTTTTTCAGACTGTCAAAACGTGTTTTATTGTTGGTGATCAGGCAGGCTGGCAAAAGTTGCCTGTCCTCTTTTTGAGACCCGGATCGAAAAGGGAAAGATTGAAGGGGGTTGGAATTGATCCGAAACGGTTTCGAGAACTGGCTCAACAAGCCAGTGCCAAAGGCGGCAGCATGATTAAGGTGATTGTGGCGGGGGCCGGCGGTCGTATGGGTGGACGACTAATCAGCCTCATACGTGAATCCAAGTCGTTGCAGCTTGCGGCCGCTCTCGAAAAGAAGGGACATCCGGCAGTCGGTCGGGACGCAGGAGAAGTAGCAGGCGGCAGCCCGCTGCGAATTATGATCGGGGACGATCTAGGGGCACTGGCCGATTGCGGCGATGTGCTGATTGATTTCACCGCTCCGGAAGCGACGCTCGCGAACCTTGATATCATGGCTAAGCGTAACAAGGCTGCTGTTATCGGCACAACCGGCTTGTCTCCCGAACAGGTCAGCCAATTGAAGATCACGGTGAAGAAGATGGCATGTGTCTTTGCTCCCAACATGAGCGTGGGGGTAAATCTGATGCTCAAGGTCATCGCCGACCTAGCGCGTCGGTTGGGTGACGATTACGATATTGAGGTATTGGAAGCTCACCACCGCCTTAAGAAGGACGCGCCCAGCGGGACCGCCTTGAAGATCGCGGAGGTATTGGCCTTGGCGACCGGCAAAAATCTGGACGAGGCCGCCGTCTACGGACGCAAAGGCGTGATCGGAGAGCGAAAACGCGGCGAGATCGGGATGCAGGTCATCCGCGCCGGCGATATCATCGGCGACCATACCGTGCTGTTCGGGGGTATCGGCGAGCGCCTTGAGGTGACCCACCGCGCCTCTAGCCGCGACACCTTTGCCGTGGGCGCATTGCGCGCGGCCGAGTGGGTCGTCAGTCAGCCGCAGGGCCTTTACGACATGCAGGATGTATTGGGGTTGAGATAGTTTGAGCCGCACCTGGTCCTTCCGGCGGGCTGTCGTGTTCTGGTGGATACTGTATCTCGTCATTCAACAAACAGAACGCTTATTTTTGCTTCCGCAGGCGCTCTCGTTGGAGAATCCGACGCCGCCGCTGCTGGTGAAGGCCCTCGTCACAGGGTTTCGAGCGGATCTCATCACCTCGACGCTTGGTATTGCCATCGCCGCGTTGCTGGGCGGTGGTCTTGGGGTGATCTTCTCGTCAATCGGAAGATGGTTCGCTTTCCCTCGCAAGGCAGGGTCGCCCTATCGCTTGGGACTCTCCCTCGCGGCTAGTCTTATCGCCATTTTATTTCTGATTTTGCTGGCCGTGGACATGGTTTACTCCCACTACAACCACCAGCATCTGAACTTCGTCTTCTTCGAATATCTGAGTGATATGTTTGCGCCACATCACGATTCCGGGATGCCGAGCAAACAGGCTGAGCAGCAGACAAGCGCAGAACTGCAAGACGGCGGCCGATTGGCAGCGAGCCTCCTGGGGTTTGCTCTGGCTGAAGGGCTCGCGATCGCCCTCTGGTGGTGGTGTTTCAGGAGCCTCCAGCCTCTGTTGACCCGATGGCGCGCGTTCTCTCCTGCTGTCGCGAACACAATCTTATTGCTGGCTCTGGTGGGGGGAGTCCTGGGATTTCACCCCCAAGGCGCCTACGCCATTCGGATCGCCGACATTAACAGCGCCGTGTACTACACGCTCGCTCAGAATCCGATTCTCTATGCCGGTGAAGCTCTGCGGGCGACGCTTGAGTCCCGTACCCTCGGGACACCGTCCTGGGTGCGTGAGGATATGAGGATTGATGAAGCCATTCATCTGTCCCAGGAAGCGGTCGGGAAAGCAGCGGTGTTTCCCGATCCCCGATACCCTTTCGTTCGTCAGATGGCCCAGCAGGGCGCCCGGTTTGCGAAGCCGGTCAATGTGCTGCTCATTTTTGCCGAAGGTCTCGACCGGCGCTATTTGGATCGCACCATCGCTTCGGTTCGTGTTACGCCATTTTTGGATCGCCTCAAAGGTGATAGCGTGTACTTCGAAAACTTCTTCGCAAACGGCGTGCAGACTGCCCACGGCCTTTTTGCGTCCCTGTGCTCGTACTATCCGAGCCAGGGCTCGCCGGCGATGAAGACCCGATACGCGCACGATTATGTCTGCCTGCCCGAGCTTTTAAGCAGAGCGGGCTATCGGACAGAAATGGTCATCGGCCAGCACAGAGACCTGAACCGGCTGCACTTGTTCATGGCTCGAAATGGTCTGCACCAGTTGTTCGCAGAAGACGATTTCCCGCAGAGCGTCGAACGAATGGGTCTTGGGGTGACGGACGGAGCGCTCTTCGATGGTGTTCGGTCACGCATCGAAACTCTGCAGCGCTCAGACCGGCCGTTTTTCCTGACGACTCTCACGGTCAATACTCATCACCCGTTCACCGTGCCCATGACGCATCCGGAAGTCCGGGCCTTGTCGGAGGAACCGGATCGGTACATCGCAGCCTTGCGATATCTGGATTTGGAAATGGAGCGGTGGTTTGTAGGGCTGCAGCGTGATGGACTGCTCAAGAACACGGTCGTGTTCATCCTGGGTGACCATGGCCGGCACGAAGCGATCGGCCGCACCGATATTGAGCGCCAAGCAGGGCACTTCCTTTCACCGCTCTTTATCTGGATGGATGAGTCCTTGCGGACGCCGGAAGTGTATCGCCCGCGGGTCGTCTCCCGTATCGCCAGCCAAGTCGATCTGGAGCCTACAATCCTGGCTCTGAATGGATTAATGCCGCCGGTATCGCCGTTTCTCGGTCGAGACGTCAGCTGCCTTCTGACCACCGATTGCGCTCAGGACAACTGGGCCTTTTTGAGCAGCGTGTATGACGATCTGATCGGACTCGCAGACAAGGACGGCCTGCTACTCTATTCTCTGCGTACCTCTTTCCTCTACGAAGCGGGCCTGAAACTTGAAGGAGAGGGTGTGCGGCATGCCGTCAGCGATCCTTCCGTGGCGGCACGGTTCCGGCGGCTGTTGGCACTCTACGTCAGTTCAAACCACGTCCTCGACCATAATCAAATCTGGTCCTGGAAAGAAAAGGGAAAGAGATTAGAGTTGCACCCCGACTCAGCGCAAGCTATTTCCCGCCGATAAGAGTTTTATACAGCTGATTGAAGTCAGCCTTCGCCGTTTCGATAAACACGCCGCGGTTCCCTCCGATTGCGACGGTCCATTCGCCGCCTGCATACATCCATCCATGCTGCGGCAGCCAGTTCATGCCGCTCATCTTAGAATGGGCGGTGGCCAGCGTGTTGAACAACATTGTCACAGTCGCGCAGAACTGCGCCGTCAAAGCTCCGATGTCTTTTGGCATGTCGGTCTTCGCCTTGAAATCCACCAGTTTGCCGTCAGGCGTAAACTCGCCCGCGGCTATGACGCCGTTGATCTTGAGTAGGTCGTCTAATGTAGGCATCGTCTCCTCCTTCTAGACTTATGGTCGCCCACTGTCCGATCCCAGCTGTTCCAGCAAGCGCTCCGCTTGAGCGATCGAATCCTGCATAAGCGAATGGTATTGCTGCCGAGCTTTAAGAGGATCCGGGAATTTCAGGTCGCCAGGGGGAATAGGCAAGGGGAGCACTTCGGCGGCCGTTCCCTTGTTGCGCCAGGGGTTATATAAGGGATCTCCCACAAGCACCATGCGCCAACTGACGTACCGAGTTGTCAGGTAATACGCTTCTACCAACGTGTACTGACCGGTAAGAAACAAAGAAACAAAATCCTTAGGGGGCGGGAAGGAGTCGAGAAACGGTTCGCCAATCGATCCCAACGTTGCCGTGATCCCGTGCTCTAAAGCATTCTTGCACCAACCGGGCTCATCTGGGTCGTGCAGGCTGACGGCCTCACCGGAGGCAATGTGATAACCGATCGCGCCCGGATTGAAAGAAAAGGCGTCTTCATAGTAGCGCAACCGGTACCATCCGATATACAGCGCGACATCGGGAGCCTCGCCCGGCTTGCTGAAGCGCTGCGGACTGTCGTCGAGCCGCACCTCATAGGAAGTGGCGCGCCGGACGAAGGCTGCCAAGTCTCGTAGGCTTTGATCATAGAATCCGTAACTCGGTGACGCGTCCGGCTTCAAGCCTTGCGCATCCAGATAAAATTTTCCAGAGAGGCCGTGTTGTTCCGCCGTGAGAGCGTGATCCACCAGGTGCCGCGCTAATTCTGCCGTCGGAGCGTCCACTCGGGCGACCATGACGATCGGTATGGTTCCGACCGGCAGGGTTGTCGCTTGATTTTTGAGAAGTGGATTCGGGATACGACCCGCTATCCGGTAATCACCTGAGTCCCACCAAAGAAGAGTCAGCTCGCTATCGAGACTCGCGTCGCCGTTCTGGTAGGAGAATCTTTCCGATTCGTCCTGGGCGAGGACAAGAATACCCCTAAGGCCGAAAACACGTTGTGCCAGCCGATAAGCTCGTTGCCTGTGGGGATCCGACGGCGCCGCGCTTAAAACCCGAATCACCTTTTCGGCAGTGGCGATCTGTTGACGGTACTCTTCGACCTGCTGGCGCCCCTGCTGGGGATTCGCCGGGTCGAGCAGTTGCTGTTCTTGAAGTATCGCGTCCGTTCCCCCGAATTGCTGGACGAGGACCGCAAGCTCTTGGCGCTTCTGCCGGGCCATCTGTGGATCCTGGATCGTTCCCACACGCGTGATAGCTTCCCGAATGGCTACAGCCACGCTATTTAAAAGCGCACTCGACCCCCTTTGGGTATCCGAAGGAACATCTTTTGTCAGGGGAGGGGATTCGCCTCGCGCAGATTCAGACGCCGCGAGTTGTTTCACCCACCCTTCGAGGAGCTCGAGGTGAATAAGCGCTTTTTCCTGTCGGTGTGCCGTGTCCTTGGCCCATCGGCGCTCTTCCTCTGTCGGTTGAGGTGCCGACACTCGGAGCGGTACTCCGTAAGTCGTGACTAGGCACTTGATCCGGGAGGCAAGATTTCTGGCCTCAAGCACCCGGCGCAGCGGCTGAATCACATACTGTTCGTATTGCTGTCGGCTGATGGTCTCTGTCGTAGTCAGATCCAGAGAGATGATGTGGTCAGAGGTCAGCCCCCGACGCTCCGCATAATGCTGTGCGACGGCCACGCTTTCCGGACTGTTGCGATTGGCGAGTACGGCCGTGTTGTCGGCTACAAGGGACCCCCATGCCAGAGCACCAGGGAGACTGAAGATGGTCAGAACGATCGTCCCGACACTGTTGGGAGTACACTGACGGGTCATCAGGACGACAGGAGCTTGTCGAGAGCCTCCCACTCAGTCACCGGCTGTGAGCAGGTGTAGTTGTGGCAGACGTAGGCGGTGGGTTTGCCATCGATGGCGGTTTTGCCTTTGGCCGGGGCGGGCACGCCGATTGATCCTCCCACAGTCTTTTCGCTCACCACCACCAGGGTCTTATTGGGCAGATAACGGCCATGAATCTTGCTGAGAAGCTCGTTCATGGCGGCATCAGTACGCAAGCCAACCAGCACGATCTCCTTCGGTTTCGACAAATAGAAGTCAAGGGCGCCCAGCAGGGAGGACGTGCCGTAGGGATTCCGGTCCATCTGCTCCCGAAACAGCTTCAACGTTTGCTCCGCCCGGTCGAAATAGATGTGCTCGCCGGTATACGAGGATAATCGGAGAAAGTTCATTGCGGCGATCGCATTGCCGGAGGGGATCGCGGAGTCCTCGCCGCTCTTCATGCGCTGGATCAGGGCTTCATGGTCCCGGCCGGTAAAAAAACAGCCCCCCGTCTGCGCGTCCCAGAACTGCTCCAGCAGAATCGCCGTCAGCTCGCGGGCCTTCTCGAGATATCTGGGCTCCGACGTGGCCTCGAATGCATCGATCAGCGCCGCCGTCAAGAACGCGTAGTCGTCCAGATATCCGTTCAAACGCGCCACGCCATCGGTCACGGTTCTGTAAAGACGTCCATCCTTATAGGCCTTCGCGAGGAGGAACTCGATGGCGTTTTTCGCCATGGTGAGATACGCAGGGTTGCCCAACGCTTGATAAGCCTCCAATACGCCGGAAATCATCAGGCCATTCCAGCTCGTGAGGATCTTTTCGTCGCGCAAAGGTTTGACTCGCTGGTCGCGCGCCTCCAAAAGCTGTTGCCGGGCCCGAGCCATCACTTGCTCGGCCTGGGGGATGTCCGGAATGTCAATTTTTCCGTTGTTCTTAATAAGATTCGGAATATTTTTGCCTTCGAAATTTCCTTGCTCGGTAATGTCGTAGACCCGGCAAAAGATGTCTCCAACCTCGGCACCCAGAACGGCTTTAATCTCGCCGGGCGTCCAGACAAAAAATTTGCCCTCATGGCCCTCGCTGTCAGCGTCCTGCGCGGTATAGAAACCGCCGTCCGCATGGACCATTTCACGCTGGACGTAGGCCAATGTTTCCTCAACGACATCCCGAAAACGTGCTTCCCGGCTCAGTCGCCAGGCGTTCAAATACAGACGCACGAGCTGGGCGTTGTCGTACAACATCTTTTCAAAGTGCGGGACCAACCACTGCGCATCGGTGGAATAGCGATGAAAGCCGCCGCCGACATGGTCATAGATGCCCCCGGCGGCCATCTTCCAAAGCGAATGAAGCGTCATGTCAAGAATTTTTGCCTCTTTAATACGACTGTATTGCCGGAGCAGGAGCTGAAACGGGGGCGGCGTGGGAAATTTGGGCGCGTCGCCGAAACCGCCGTTGACCGGTTCATAGAATGAGCTCAGATCGCGGACCGCGCCGTCTATGAGATCTACAGTCAGAGGAGCATCCGAGGCCTGGAGGGCATTGATGCGTCGCAGACCGGTACGAACTTTATGGATATTTGCCTGAACCTGTCCGGGTTCCTTTTGAAAGGCTTCGACCACGCCGAGCAAGACTTCGGGAAAGCCCGGCATGCCGTAGCGCGAGACGGGAGGAAAGTACGTGCCGCCCCAAAAAGGCTCTTGATCCGGTGTGAGGAACACCGTCAGCGGCCATCCTCCGCCCCGCTGCATGAAGGCCTGGGCGGATTTTTGATAGATGTCGTCCAAATCGGGACGCTCTTCGCGATCCACCTTGATGTTGATGAAGTGCTGGTTCATCAGCTTTGCAATGTCCGGATTTTCAAAGGACTCCCGCTCCATCACATGACACCAGTGACAGGCCGAATAGCCGATGGATAAGAGAATCGGCTTGTTTTCAGATTTAGCGCGGGCTAAAGCTTCTGGGCCCCAGGGATACCACTCGACAGGGTTGTGCGCATGCTGCTTGAGATAAGGACTCGTCTCGTGGATCAGGCGGTTCGCCTGCTTCGTAGTGTCGTGCGTGTCGCTCATTGATGACATGGTACTCTGCTTATCATCCGCTTCGCAACGCAACGGCGGGTCCTGTCGCCGAGCCACCGGGGTACCCGTTGCTCTTTGCGCGGGGCCTGTCGCCGCATCACCCAGACGTGCTCGCGGCGTTTCGCCGTCGCAGCCCCGTAGACTCGGCTGCACGCCACTCCGCTCCGCCAGGGTCCCATGCGGCGCCACCCGCCATCAGGTGGCTGAGAAAGTTGATGAGTTGGGTTTTGCTAGAGTGAGATTTATTGCTGACCTTTTTTTATGATCTGATCGTCGACAGGACCCAGCCGCCGCTGGAGATGAAAGGGTTCGAGTGACAATGGTATAGTCTTTCTTCACAAGTTGAGCGGAGAATTAGTGAAGGATTACTACCATGTGCTGGGGATCGAGAAGGATGCGACTCTCCAGGAGATCAAAACGGCGTTCCGACGCCTGGCCAAGGAGAACCACCCTGACCATCATCCCGGCGATAAGAAGGCGGAAGCCCGCTTCAAGGAGGTTAGCGAAGCGTACGGCGTCGTCGGCGATGCCGCTGCCAAAGGGGATTACGATCGTCTCCGATTCGGCGGCCACGGGACGTATGGGGTCAAGGAGCAGCCCATCAACCCCGAGATCTTTGTCAGTCAGATGCTGGAGAAGCTGTACGAAGCAGGGCACAGTGACATTCAGGGATACCTGCTCAATAACATCGCCAAGCTCAGAGAGGAGATCGAAGTGGTCCGTCGCCTGACGAAAGAGAAGATCGGCTACGACGCGTTCAAGCCGCAAATCGTCATGGACCACGCGGCAGAGGCCTTTGCCGGCTGGATCGACGAGGAGATGGAGGTGCGCCGCAGCAAGATCATCCATGTTGCGCTGTTCAATCTGCTCAAGCAACGAGCAGCCGATCCCAAGCGGGAGTCGGATGTGGATAGGCTGAAGAAGCGGCTTGAAAATGCGTGGGACGACGGGCAGAAGGCCGGCTATCGCGACGCCTTGGAACTCTTCTATCAACGTAATGGCTAAAAACCAGATCCTTCGCTAGGGGAAAAGGAATCTGTCCCAGGGACAAAAGCCTGTCTAGGCAGGCTTGGGGTCGGGTGGGTGCAATAGATTCCAGGGCGGGAGGGTGAAAAGGCTCAGGATGACAAAAGTGTTGATGCTCAGGATGGCAGTGGCGTACGTGTTCAGCTGACAGCGGCAGATAGTCAGGATGACGGCGACGTGGACGGTCAGGATGAGAGTGGCCTGGGTCGGGGACTGGTGGGCATCGGTGATGAGACTTTAGATGAAGAAAGACAATGCTCGTCTCGTCGTGCCCGCTACGTTGGCACGAAAGCTCTTAGACCTGTATGACTTTCCGGATCCCCGACGGCCTGGCCGGATGATCGGCGGTTACGATCGGCCTCATGCACTGCGCACGGCACGGATGTGCGCCGCTGTCGCCCGGCGGCTTGGTCACCCAGAGCCGAGGATCTATAGCTACCAAATCGCCTGCTTGCTGCATGACCTTGGACGAGCGGGACTTGACCAAAAGCTGTTCGGCACAATCTGGTCATGGGCTCGCCGCCACGGAATTCCGACCAGGCCCCGGGAGTGGCGCGCGATTCATCCTTCCACTCCTTACGGCCGCGAAACCGAATCCTTCATGGCGCGCTATCACGATGACCTTGTGAAGCTCGACGTTCCTATTGATGGTTGGACGCGCGAACAGGTTGAAATGCGCCTTGGATATGCGAGACGTCTATCGCGACAATTGCGAGCTGTCAAGCCGAGGCTCGACGCGCTCAAGGTCGTATGGAAGCCGTGGATGAAGCGCGTGATGCTGTACTATTATTATCCCGAGAAGCTCAAGACAGCGCCTAACTGGGTTCGAGAGTTGGCGGAAGTGCTGGTGGCTTGCGAACAGGTCGAGGCCTACAGTAACCGTGAGCGCGGCCGCGACTATTATACGAGGCGCAATGAAAGCCTGCCCGCTGCGTTCGCCTATCTCGAAAAATTGCGTGGGGAGGGAATGCTCGGCGAGCGAGTGCTCAATGCCGTGCGTGGATCTGCGGCGGAAGGCGTCTTCGATCGGATGCTGACAGAATCGCGAGGTATGCCGTTGTCCTCCGCCGAGGCGAAGTATCTTCGAAGTTTGGCGGAGAAGACGGGCACGGGCCAGATGTCGGCCACGCAGCCGAATACGGCGAAATAAGGAATCAGACGATGAGCGTGAAAAGCTTCCCGTTGCAGCTCAAGCTGCGGGGCGATACCCAGGTCGAGAACATCACGAAGCGCGTGACCGACGCCGTCTCCAAAAGCCAGCTTACGGCGGGCATCGCTGTCGTCTTTATCAAGCACACGACCGCTGCGGTCATGGTTGTTGAGGATGAACCCGGCATTCGGGCTGATACCAAAACCATCTGGGAAAGGCTGATCCCGCCGGACAGTCAATGGCAGCACAATACGCTAAATGAAGACGACAACGCCCACAGCCATCTGCGCGCGCATCTTCAGGGATGCTCTGTCACGGTGCCATTTGCCGACGGGTCGCTGCTGCTTGGGACCTGGCAGCAGATCGTGGTCGTGGACTTCGATACCCGCGCGCGAACCCGAGATCTGATCATTCAGTTGATCGGGGAGTAGGAGTGCAAAATAGGGCAGGCGGGTCTGTTGGACACCAGTGGAGAACCGCCTTCCCGCAGAAAAGTTGGCTGTGCCCTTTTCCGACCTGTCTTATCTTTCTGCTAATCTTGGCCGTCTGGCCGTCAAGATTACTCGCCTGCACTGTCACCGTTGAACTTCCCGATGTCGACTTTCCGCTGGAGAAGATGGACGGTGACGCGGTCTGCCGCCTCGCGGAGGTGGTCAATGATTACACCACCTATCAGATGCTTCCGCTCGTCCATGTTCCCATTAACAGGTCGGTGTACGAGTTTCTGTTGGACCACCCGGCCCTCACATCCAATGCGGTGCGGTATTACAAGTTCGGGGGCTATGTCGTGACCGAGATCTCGCCGACTGTGTTCACCGGCGTGGACAGGGAGGGTGGGGAGGCCACAGTCACGCTTTTATATCAGGACACGACCCGGCGGGTGTATCACCTGCGCGGAAGCCAGCGGGGCCAGGTTATTCCCACGATCACGGGCGCCGGAATCTTGATGCTCAGCTACCAAACAGCGCGCGGCTCCGATGGGCGGGAAGGTATCGATACGAAAGTGACCGTTTTTTCCCGGCTTGATAATCGCTTCCTGGCCAACTTGGTCAAGCTGCTCCGGCCGATCCTTCAGGGCATCATCAACAACAAGCTTACGAAGGGCGTGAAGACGGTGAATCGCACGACGGAATTTCTAGCCGGCAATGCGGAGGAGGTGAGCCGCGACGCGGATAAGTTCGCCAGCGACGCGGGCCAAGCGCGCAATTTGCGCGCGGTGTTGCTCTCATCCTCCAAAGGAGGCGGCTGAGTCAGAATGAAGGGGACAGGCTACTTTTTTTAGACTTCCTCGACCGGTTGTGAGCAGATTGGAAAGCTGCCGGGAGAAAAGTTGTCTGTCCCCTGGCTGTCCCCGACGGTATCGACCTCGAACCCCAGGTCGTTGATCATCTTCCAAGCTTCAGGGGCCGGCATACCGGGCGTGGTGAGATATCCGCCGACGAACAGCGAATCGGCTGGGTAGAGCGCCAAAGCCTGAAGCGACCGGAAATTGAATTCGCGTCCGCCTGCGACCCGAAGCTCGGTACGGGGATGTAGAAACCGGAAAAGACAGAGGATCTTTAGGCAGCGTTGCGGGGTCAGCTCGCGGCGGCTCTCCATTGGCGTGCCCTCGACGGGATGCAGAAAGTTCATCGGGATCGAGTGTGGTGCCACGTCACGCAGGGCCAGCGCCAGATCGATGAGGTCCTCGTCGGCTTCACCCATGCCGGCGATGCCGCCCGAGCAGATCTCGAGGCCCGCCGCTCGCGCGTTGCGGATGGTGGTGAGCCGGTCCTCGTAGGTGTGTGTTGTGACGATCTCTGGATGAAAGCGCTCCGAGCTGTTGAGATTGTGGTTGATGCGATCTACGCCGGCCTCTTTGAGCCGTCGCGCGTCCGGTTCACTCAACAGTCCTAAAGAACAACACACCTGGATGGGAAGTGTACCTTTGATCTCACGCACTGCCTCTGAGATTGCGGCGAGCTCGCGGTCCAAAGGCCCGCGTCCGCTGATCACAATGCAGTACCTGATCGCTTTGGAGGCTGCCGCCCGCTGGGCGCCCTCGACCATGTCGGCTTTTGACAATAAGCCGTATTGGTCAATAGCGGCCGTCGAAATTTTGGACTGCGAGCAATAGCCACAGTCCTCCTGGCAAGCGCCGCTTTTGGCGTTCTGCAGCATTTGAAGGCGGACCTTGCGCCCGAAGAAGCGCCGGCGGACCACGAAGGCGGCGTCCAGGAGTCCCAGGAGATCTTCGTCGGGTGCTGCCAAGACAGCGCGTGCCTCGTCCCGCGTCAGCGTGTCGCCGGCAAGCGCTTTGTCCGCCATTGCACGATAGTCCTGAGGCCCCCTCGATACGCGTTGGTGCATGGCATTACTCCTTGATGAGTGAGACGCCGGTCATCTCAAGTGGTTGCGGAATGTCCATCAATTTCAGAATCGTCGGCGCGATATCCGCGAGCACCCCAGACGGCCGAAGGGCGTGTGGGCGATCGTCTACGACAATGCACGGAACCGGATTGAGCGTATGGGCCGTGTAAGGCTCGCCCGTGACATAGTCCACCATCTGCTCGAGATTGCCATGATCTGCTGTGATGATCGATGCGCCACCCTGGTCCTGCATCGAGGAGATTACTTCCTTGAGGCAGTCATCAATCACCTCGGCGGCCTGGATCGCTGCCTTTAAGATGCCCGTGTGGCCGACCATATCCGGGTTCGCGAAGTTCACCACAATCAAGGAATATTTTCCAGAGCCAATCCGCCGGGAGACTTCCTTGGCCACCTCGCGGGCCGACATTTGCGGCTTTAAGTCGTACGTCGGAACATCACGTGGAGAGGGAATGAGGACGCGGTCCTCGCCGGGATAGCTCTTTTCGTCCCCGCCGTTAAAGAAGTAGGTGACGTGGGCGTACTTCTCGGTTTCGGCAATGCGAAGCTGGTTTAGGCCCAGCTCGCTGATGATCTCAGCGAGGATTCGAGTGAGCCGCGTAGGCCCGAACGCTGTCGGAATCGGGAACGTGTCGTCGTATGAAGTCATTGTGGCGAAGGCCGAGAGTTTCGGAACAACGCGGCGGGGAAAGCCGGAAAAGTGAGCGTCCGTCAACGCGCGGGTCAGTTCCCGTGCCCGATCGGCTCTGAAGTTGTAGAAGATGACGCCATCGCCGTCTCGAATCGTGCCGCTTGGGGAGCTCTCATTTCCTGCAATGATAGCCGGCAGTATGAATTCATCCGTAACCTTGGCTTCGTAACTCTTGAGCACCGCCTCTTCCGCAGACGCTCGGCGCTCCCCCTCCCCCTCGACCAGCGCTCTGTACGCCTTCTCGACGCGTTCCCACCGATTGTCCCGGTCCATGGCGTAGTATCGGCCTATCACGCTCGCAATTGTACCGACCTTCAGCGCCTGCATCTCGGACGCGACCTCTCGGACGTACCCGAGCCCGCTCTGAGGCGGTGTATCTCTCCCATCAAGAAACGCGTGCACGAAGACCGGCAGTTCGGCTAATTTGGCCATCCTGAGAAGGGCATACAAATGCGCGATGTGACTATGGACTCCGCCATCGGACAAGAGACCGAGCAGATGGAGACGCCCGCCGGCCGCCCGTGTCTTTCGCATCGTCTCGTTCAAGACGGGGTTCGAAGCGAACGAGCCGTCCCGTATCGCCCGGTTAATGCGGGTAAAGTCCTGATAGACAATGCGACCGGCACCGATGTTCATATGGCCGACTTCGGAGTTTCCCATTTGATTGTCCGGAAGGCCGGTATCTTCCCCGGACGCAGAGAGTAGTGTATGCGGATATTGCTTTAAGAGCGAACGGTAAAACGGCAAGTGTGCCTGGGCGATAGCGTTCGCTTCGGGATTGGGATTTTCGCCCCATCCGTCGAGGATGATAAGGGCTACAGATTTGGGTGGAGGATTCATGGGTGAGTGTCAGAGTCGATTAATTGGCTGCGATTAATTGCTGTGAGTTAGACAGTGCGAGTCGAGCCAATTAATCGACTCTGACCCCATTTTTTCTTTAATCAGACGATCTCGAACGGCGCTCTCGCCGTAGGCAAAGAGACGATGTCCGACTCCTGCCTGCTTTCGGAAGGAGTGTGGGTAATGCCCATGGTGGGACTGACGGCGATGGTATTCCAACGGGCGCATCCTATGCAGCGTCCGCTCCATTCTTGCGTCTCATAAAGGCAGACCGTGCATCGGTATGCCATGCAGCCGGGACCCGCAGCGCTCAAGTCTTCTTGTATCTCAGCAAGTGCCGCCTCGGTGTTGCCTTTCCGAATGTAAAGACTCGCCATCATCTTATGAATACTCCCGGTCGGATCGGAGTGACCCTCGAGCGTGGAGAGCAGGTCAAAAGCGTCGTCGATCATTTCAAGGCGGTAATACAGCCTCCCGAGAGCAAGTTTGAGACCTGCCTCCATGCCTGTCCGCGGCAGGGCATTTTGATAGATCCGGATCATTTCGCCTGGCTCGCCCATCTGTAGAAACAGATCCTCCAGGCGCTGAAGGAAAATCGGGTTCCCGGTTTTGATATAGGATTTCTCCCAGGATTCAGCCGCCTGGCGCTCCTTGCCTTCCTGAATCAAGATTTCCCCGAATCCCAGGCGGGCAGGGAGAAATCCCTTGTCCAGTTTAATGGCGTCTTTAAAAAAGCGCCGGGCTTGCTCGCGGTCACCGCGCGCGAGATAGCTGCGGCCCACCTCGTACTTCAACCCGGTCATGATTTGCATCTGGATCTTCAACTCCCGATCCGGCAAACCGGCCTTCAGTAACCGCTCCTGCACGCCATGGGCTTCCGTCCATTTATCGAGACCGATATGAATGTCCCGAATGCGATAGAGGGCAGCGGGGTTCGTCGCATCTATCTTGAGGACCTCCTCAAGCGCTTGAATCGCTTCATCATGCCGCTTCGCCTCTAGAAGATCTTTCGCCAGCATGAAGACGATCTCCACATTGGCTTCATCTAATTGCCGAGCCTTGCGATGAAGCCGGATGGCCTCGTTGTAATGCTTCTCCATCCGGAAAATATTGCCCAACAAGATCAATGCGCGAACATGGTTTGGGTCAAGAGCCAGGACCTTCTGAAGCGAAGAGATCGCCTCCGCGGTCCGCCGGGAGAGCGATGCAAGCAGACCATCGGCATAATATGCGTCGATTCGTTCTTCACGCTTGCGGCGTCGGCTGCTCTGCCAGTTCAGAATGATGCTGCGTATCTCACGTAGCCACACCAGTAGAGTGATGGCAAGGGCACCGACGATCACGCACACGAGCACGAGCGAAATCGGTGAAACCTTATTGAATGTATGGGCCGGAAAGCGAATAGTGATCGGATCGGGATTGAGGTCGCTGAAGACGACGGATGCAACAATCGCAAGGATGAGGGTGACGATCCAAACGAAGAACTTCATCCCCTACCCTCGTTGTTTAAGCGACGGCTCCTTACGCAGAAGTGGCGCGCGGACCGCTCCCTGCGGCTCCAATCGTGATCGTTTGGGGAGTCCTCGCAACGCCACATGCGCGGCATCGCTCCAGATCCGGTCCAGGCCGTAGGATTCGCGCACGCCGCGCTTAAAAATATGCACGACGACGTCATCATAATCCATGAGGACCCAGGCGCCAACCTCAGTGCCTTCGAGTCCAAAGAGTCGATGTCCCTTTTCGGAGAGGACCTTATCAAGGTAATCCTTGATCGCGAGTACTTGACGCTCTGACTCAGCGCTGCAGATGACCAAAGCGTCGTTCATCCAAGACACGCGGGAAACGTCTAAGATGACAATGTCAGAAGCTTTTTTCTCTTCGGCTGCCAAGGCAGCCAAACGAGCTTTCGCTCGTGAATCTCGTGTTATAGCGGGGCCCTCCTCTGAATCCTATTTGCCTGCGTGGGAAGCTCGCGACCGGTCCGGATGCCACGACGCGACCCTTCTGCTTTCTACTATATCTTATCAGCGTACCGTCTTTCAAGAACACCTGCTTCCAGTGACGACGTTAATGAAGGTCCATCCGGCGGATGTAGGATTCGACATCAGCGGGCAAGAAGTTTTCCAGGTCCCCTCCATTCCGCAACCGGCTTCTGATCTCTTTGCCCGACACCTCGCACGGCGGAATGCGAATGACCCAAAGAGCGCGGCCGCTTTTGAGGGGAACCTTCGCTAAGTCGCGCGCTCCCGCGTCGATCTTCGCGAGGTCAGCCTTGTTCTGTCCTTCGAAAAACGGCAATTCGTCCAAGGACGCAAACGTACACCCTGAACGGGCGACGACCGCGAAGTCGCAGGTACTCAGGAGGGCTTCCGGCTCTCTCCAGGTCGGAAGGTCGAGGAAGGCATCTAGGCCAATGATAAAGACCAGTTCCGTGTCTGGGGGGTAACGTTGCTGGATCTCACGGATAGTCTCGATAGAATACGATTTGGTGGGCCGTCGCGTCTCGATATCCGAGACCTGAAAATAAGGATACGGAGCGATCGCCAGCTTTAGCATCTCCAAGCGATACGCGGAGGGGATGAGTTCTGAGAAAGGCTTATGCGGCGGATCTCCTGTGGGAATGAAGAGAACGGCATCAAGGCCGAGCCGGCGGTACGCGGCATCGGCAACGATGAGATGGCACCGATGGACAGGGTTAAAGGCGCCGCCATACAGGCCGAGCTTCATTCCCGAAGCTGTCCCGACCCCAATACAATGAACTTACTCGTCGTGAGCTCTTCGAGCCCCATGGCCCCCCGGGCATGAATGCGGCTTGTGCTGATGCCGATCTCCGCGCCGAGACCGAACTCATAGCCGTCATGCAAACGGGTCGAGACGTTGACGAAGACGGCCGCGGCATCGATTTCCCTGAGAAAGCGTAGGGCGCGACTGTCGTCCTGCGTGATAATGGCTTCCGAATGCTGCGAACCATACCGCGCGATGTGCTCCATGGCCTGCTGCATGTCTTTGACGACCCGCACTGCCAGGATCAGATCCAGAAACTCCGTTCCCCAGTCCGACTCTTTGGCCGGCGTGACCGTCGGCGCGAGAATTGCTGTTCGGGGACACCCGCGCACCTCGACGCCGGCGCCTTGATAGCGGCCAATCAAGTCAGGCAAGAACTTATGAGCAACTCCCTCATGGACCAGGAGGGTTTCCATGGCGTTACAGGTGCCCGGTCGCTGCACCTTGGCGTTAAAGCAGATCGCCGCGGCCATGTCGAGATTGGCGCTCGCATCCACATAGGTATGGCAGACGCCTTTGTCGTGTTTGATCACCGGGATGCGAGACTCTTTGGTCACGAATGCCATGAGCCCTTCGCCCCCTCTCGGAATAATAAGGTCGATGTACTTGTCCTGCTTCAGCAAGAGAGTGGAAATCTCACGGTCGGGGTTTTCGATAAACGTCAAGGCGCCCTGGGGAATACCGGTTTTCTCCGCCGCCTCCGAGATCACCTTCACGATAGCGGCATTGGATTCGATGGCTTCGGACCCGCCACGCAGCACGACCGCATTACCCGATTTGAGACACAGGGATGCCGCGTCTGCCGTCACATTGGGACGGGATTCATAGATGATGCCGATGACCCCGATGGGAACGCGCATCCTCCCGACCTGCATCCCATTCGGCCTCGAAGCCAAACCAAAGACATGGCCCACCGGATCGGGGAGCGCGGCGACCTGCCGCAGCCCGGTGGCCATTTCCTGGATGCGCTTGGAGGTGAGTGTCAGGCGATCCTTGGCCGCTGCATTGAGCGCAATGGCCGCGCTCAGGTCAACCTGATTGGCCTTCAGTAGTTCCGCTTCGCGGCTCTCGAGAGCATCGGCCATAGCCAAGAGCGCGGCATTCTTCTGGTCCGTAGGGAGGGTCGCAAGCTTTTGAGCCGCCGCCTTGGCTTGCGAGACCTTCTGAATGACGTAATCAGTGAGAGTCATCGTTGTCGAGATGTCCGCCTACATGATGACCAGATTATCACGATGAATAACTTCGTCGTAATCCTTATATCCCAGGGTCTTCTGGATGTCGGTGCTCTTCTGACCCATGATTCTCGTAATGGCTTGCGAGGAGTAGTTCACGAGGCCCTTGGCGATTTCGCGGTCAGCATGATCCACGCAGGCCACGCTGTCGCCGGCCTCGAAAGTACCGCGAACGGCAATGACGCCCGACGGCAACAGGCTCTTACCGCGGCGCATCAGCGCCTCCACCGCGCCGTCGTCTAGAACTAACTGGCCCTTGGCTTTGACGGTATGCGCGATCCAGTGTTTGCGGCTCGTACGTTGCTGTTCTTGGGCAAGAAACAGCGTTCCGAGGTCTTCTCCTTCGAACAGGGCTGAAAGCTGCTCCGGATTC
>DASXSU010000093.1:0-12481 GCA_036505795.1 Nitrospirales bacterium | reverse complement strand
CGCTCCAGTTCTTCGATCACAGGATACGGCCGAATCGCCTTCGGCTTGACGGTGAATGGACACCGTCCGCCGACTGATCAGATCGCACGCCGCCCAACCTCAGACCCGAAAGACGGTTCGCTACGGACAATAGTGGAAGGGATATAGCATCATAATATGATAGGGGCCGTCCGCTGCAGTGGTGAGGACGATCTGGACGAGAATGGCCACGAAAATGAGAAGATAGAAGAGGCCGACGCGGTCGATGAACTGGGCGATTGGGGATTGTCTCCTGCGAAGCAGACGCGCCGTGGCAGCAAGAACGACCAGTCGATGATCGGTAGTGTGATCCAATTGGTAATCGTTCCCATGAGGGCCGATTTTTGCCTAAACCACTCATCTTTACTATTCATCGTCTGGAGATAGAGGTCCGAAACGAACTCGATGCGCCCCAGCGGATCACTTGTTACGGAACTGGAAGCAGACACGGCGCGGGAATGCGTCTGCAGAAAGAGTGGTATGGAATAGCGAGCGGTAACAGTGAGGGCAACCAGCAACGCCCCCAACGGCCAGATGAATTGAGAACGAGACTGAGCCACGGCCGAACGTAGCTCGTGTCTGAAGACGACGACAGCAGCAACGACAAGGGCGAGTACGAACCACATGAGGTTGAACTTATCGAACAGGCCCAGGCCGCACGAGATGGCAACCCCCAGAGATGGCCGGGAGGCGGCTCTTCGCCGCGAGGTCTACAATCTGTCTTCCGTGAGAATTGAGGAGTGGACCTCCGATCAGCATCAGAACTGCGTTAGCTCGCCCCGTCACCGCCGTTCGGAATGCGGGCTCAATATCCTTTGAAACTATTACGTCGAGATATTGAAGCTTCACTCCCAACGCCCCTGCGCCGAGTTCAATCTCTTTTAACGATTGCGCGTTGGCCCGGTTGGCTGAACTCCCGAAGACGGCCACGCGGGAGAGCTTGGGAACTACTTCTTTTAGTAGCTCCAGGCGTTTTCCTCTTAACTCCGAGTCAAGATTGGAGAGTCCAGTAATGTTTCCACCAGGTCGCGCGAGGCTGGCAACGAATCCTTCGGCAACAGGATCGCGCTTATCTTTGAACGAAGGATTCTTCATACAAAGCCGAATGAGTTTTCATTCATAAGGTGGGCACCGTTGTGGCCGGATTGAATCATTACAAACAACTTTGGAACTTTTTTTTAACAGGCTAAATCGCATGATATTCCTCGATTCGACAATGCGCTGATCGGCTTCTTTGTGCCAAAAGTTGTGTTCCTGGCATACGCATTGCGCCGACTGGAGAAAGTTTGTGCAGTATCACTGACCCGCCCAGTGACGATAGACTAAGCACAAAAAATTTACTATTTAGAGAGGTGAAGATGCGGAAAGAAAAAAAATACGCCGCCGCATGGGACTGGACGGCGCTCGTGAGCTTGATCAACAAGAGACCCAACCTGCAACAACTTTTTTGGGTAATGAGTATTTGTCTCATGGTCTCAGTAGCCCATGCCGAAACATACTATGTTAGTCCGGAAGGAGCAGATTCGAATCCGGGCACGGCAGACGCGCCTTTCCAGACCATCAGCAGAGCGCTTGCTGTCATCGGAACGGTGCCTGGCGCCGGCGCCGGACAAGCAGTGGAGGTTGCCGGCGGGACCTACAATGAAAGTCTTATTTTCAATCTTCCCAGCGGAACGTCCTGGGACCAGCCCTTCACGTTGTTTGCGAGACGGGGTGAGGTGGTAACAATTAGGGGCGATGGTGAAACGAATGTCTACATTGCCGACGGGATAGATTATTACTCCGTCATCGATGGGTTCGTTTTCGATGCGGCGAATACTTGGGCCGGCCAGGCCCTAATCAGCAATTGTTGTGACCCGCAACCGGGTTTCATACGACTTCAGAACAACGAATTCATAAACAACCGGTTTGGTGGCCTTTTTATCGCCGCCCATCATATCGAGGTCGTTAGTAACAAATTACATGGCGGCTTCGAAGAATCTACTGACTGCGGACAGGTACATTGTTTTGGGTATGCATTTTACGTCATGGGATCTAATAACCTTTTTTCCGATAATGAGATATTCGATGTTGCCTCATGGGTTTTTCATATTTACGACCAAAACCAGCGCAACGGCGGGCCTTCTGACAACGTTGTGCAGAACAACAGTATTCATGACTTCGGCTATGGAGATAACCGTGCGGACGGAATTCTTCTATCGTCAGGTCCCCGCAACCATGCTTACAACAATGTCGTCTACAACGGATCAACTGGAATATCGGTATGGTTCGGGTGCGACGGTTGCACGGTCTTAAACAATACAATATCGGGCGTGGATGTTTGTCTTCAAGTAGAGGATTCGAGGGACGCCGTGATCGATAACAACACACTCAGTAACTGCTGGGGAAACTATATCGACATTTACGGGAACACTCTCGATCTTACGCTATCGAATACCTTTTGCGATCGCGCCGCTGATAATTGTGTGCTCAGTACCGGGAGAGAACAAACTCCTGAAGGTTCGACCTCTGAGACAGAGAGCCCGGGCGTAGTGCCTTAGAGAGCAAGTCCGTGTGACGGCTTTGTGCCGCGCCACGCATAGCAGCGAGTCTCTCTTGGGTGGGTAAGGAAGAAAAGTCATAGGAGAATTAAGAGAGCATTCGTGTGTTAGTGATTGACATCCACATAGCAGCCAGCCGAATTGCCTCGGAACGGGTGTCAGTAGCTGCGTCACCATTCGATAGATACCCTATTCCGAGGGGCCTTTCTTCGGCTGCTGCACCTCGGCCGAAACAGTTCCCAGCAAGACAGTTGTTGTCAGTGGCCAGACAAGGATTTGTCCACTCATTAGTTTCGCTCCCGTGTTGTCGCCGACAACTGACAACTCACCACTGATATTGTCATCTAATTACTTGATCCGCCCGCGCGAGCACATTAGGCGGAATCGTCAGGCCGATCTGCTTCGCTGTTTTCAGGTGGTCCGGATTCCAGTCCCGTTTTTTGCATTTACGCCAGATAGTCGACTGTGAAAATCCCCTCACAACTCCATTCGCGATGCTCGCAATCAAAAACCAGGCTGGCTGGCAGCCAGAATGTGTCAAATTGTAGGACCGCGGCGCCCAAATCGAAGTCGATACCCGTCGCGGTTTTTCTCGCTTCGGTCCAGCAAGATTCACACTTGCCACATTCGCCGGAACTTATAGCGTGGTGATGAAGTGGCGATGAAACGAAAGAAGAAGTAGAGTGCCAGCATCTTAAAGAACATCATTAGGACGATGGACCATAATCCGCCTTGCTCATGAAAATGAATATGGGATCGGCAGCCATGAGCAAGACCAGCAGTGCGCCGTATGATGGCCGAAAGTGCAGTCGCGAAAGCTTGAAAGTGAGCGCGAGTGTCAAGAGGGAGATAAAGATGGTCGGTAGCCGGATCGTCTCCGGTGACCCGCCGAAGAGCGCGAAGATGGGAAAATAGATATTGCTCTTTAGCGCGCCCATATACGATATGGTTAGGACCGGAATGCCGAAAATGCGCCTAGCGACGGGGCCGCCAACTGCTGGTCTGACACCGAGCACTTCGTCGACGTTCAGCCCTGGGAGAGCGATGTGTCTGCTAGCCATAACCCCGAAGTACGCCAGCGCCAGAGTAACCAGCGCGTAGGCGGGGAGGACGTGGATGTTCAGACGCCTCCGCATGGACTGCGGTTCAGCCCACTGGCGCCAGCGGTGATGAGTGCCGCTGGCGATTCTCTCATGGCGCTCGGACATTCGCAATGCAAACAGGGAAACTGACCAGATACGGGGGGAGGCAATTTTGCCGACGCTACCGGCGTTTCAGGCTCTACAGCGTGTAACCAGCCTTTGCAGCATCATCGTGAAACATTTTGACGGTTTCCAGTGAATACTCATGCAGATTCTTGCCGACCAGGTGCAATTTCTTCAGGATGTCGCTTGTCGCCGTAATGATGTGACAGCCAACGGCATCCGCCTGGAAGATATTGAGCAGCTCACGCGGACTGGCCCAGATTAACTCAATGTCCGGGTAGCGACGTACCAGCTCCACCGCGGCTGCCATATGGGGCACCGGATCACGGCCGGTATCGGCCACACGGCCGGCGAACACTGATACAAAGGCAGGAGGTCCCCCTGCCAGCGCCGCGCTTGCATCGCGCACCTGATCGAGAGCTGTCAGCGCAGTCACGTTCAGTTTTACGCCAGCCTGAGCGAGATCTTGGACTAACTTCATGGACGATTCGCCAAGGGTGTTTGTTACAGGAATCTTCACATAGACGTTTTCGCCCCACCCTGCGATCTTGCGCGCCTGCCGTTCCATCTCGGCGAAGTCATCCGAAAACACCTCAAAGGAAATGGGTCGATCGGGAATCGCCTGGAGGATGTCAAGTGCGAACGCCTGATAGTCCGTTATCCCCTCCTTCAGCATCAAGGTGGGGTTGGTCGTAAACCCCTTTATCAGAGGGTTGCGAGACAGCTCCAACATGCCCGCCGTGTCCGCGCCATCGGCGAAGATCTTGACTTTTAAGTCGGCGATTCCAGGGACACACGAGCGGACCGATTTTGACCACGCTAGCTGTTCCGGCGTTAGCGGATTGAACTGCGCCTGTGGTTGTTCGTTATCACTCATCGTTTTTTCCTCCTCCTTGTAGCGATGATGTCGGATAGATACTGATCGGCGGCAACGACAAACAGTAACGTGCTCAACCCGGATGGAGGGTAAGACAGATGCTAATTAACAAAAAAGTGCTGGAGCTAACGCGGTGTGGCTTCCAAGGATGACACGCGCTATGCGCTCAACGGTGTGCGAAGTTTGAAGAAGTCACCGTCGTGGCGCGCGCAGGTAAACCGGGAACGGCAAAGGCGCGCCTTGCGGTTTGGAGGGTTGTCATCTGTCCCTCCCGCCGGCGCGGCGCAGAATCCACGCTGCCGCCTCAGAAAGCGAATGCGCTGTATAGTCTGGTGGGCTGTCAGGGCCACGTTCGCCGTAGCCGTAATCTAGAAAAATGGTCGCGCAGCCGGCTCGACGGCCGGTCTCCACATCTTTCCATCGGTCGCCAACGATGAAGCTTGATGACAAGTCAAGCGCGTGCCGCACAGATCCCTGGAATAGGAGGCCAGGGCGAGGCTTGCGACAGTCACAACCGTCGCCATCGTCATGGTAGCAGACCAGGATCTCCTGAAGGGGCAAGGATGCAAGGAGGGCGGCGTTGATCGATTCTACCACCGCTCTGGATTGGGTGCCGCGTGCGACATCGGGTTGGTTCGTGACACCGATCAGAAGAAATCCCGCAGCCTTGAGGTCTTCGAGCGCTCGAGACGCATCAGGCACGATCTCCAGTTCCGCGAAGGTGGCAGGGGGATGAGGCGTTCCATTCCGTACGATGGCGCGATTCAGGACCCCGTCACGGTCCAGGAACACGGCGCGACGCAACGGTTCCCTCATCGTACGGATTCCCACTTCGTCTGTGCGGCCTTGAGCTGCGGGTGCGAGACCAGCAGGTGCCAGATCACCGCCTGAAAGGCCTCCGTGTGCGGGGTGACGTGGACAGAGTTGACTGTCGGAACGATCACGCAAGTATCCGCAACCTGCGCGGTGTATCCGCCGTCCCGCCCGACGATTCCGATGACCCGCGCGCCGACATGCTTTGCGTACTGCAGGGCAGCCACGAGGTTGGGACTGATGTTTTTCTCCGCATCGCCCCCTCCCACCGAGAGCACAAGCACGATATCGTCAGCTCCCACCCGACTTACGCGAAGCCATCCTTCGAACACGCTCGCCCATCCCTCATCGTTTGTGCGCGCGGTCAACTCCGACACGTTATCCGTCGGGGCATAGGCTTCTAAGTGAGCGAGTTTGCGAAAATCGTTGACCGCATGCGAAGCATTGGCCGCGCTTCCGCCGACCCCCAGGATAAACAGCCGTCCGCCTCTTGCCCGGGTCTCGGCCAGTAAGGGTACAACCCGCTCAATGGCATCGGCATCCAATTGCAGCAAAATCTGACCCACCTCAGCAAGGTACTGTCTTGTGAAATTCATAGATGGTCCCCTTTCAGGGATGGGATTGCACCGCCAGATAGCGACGCGTCTCCTCTAAGCCCTCCAACGACCCGACCTCATAAAAGCGTTGGCTGGTCTCGTAGGCCGCAAGTTCACCATGGGCCAGAAGATCCTGATACAACGTAGCCAGATCATATTGCTGGTCATCAGGAACGTTCTCAAAGGCAGCTCGCTTAAATATCCCCAGCCCATAATCGAGGTAGTGCATCCAGAGTGTTTGGTTCTGCTTATCGTAGGCCAGGATCTGCCCATCAACAAATTCGACATTGCTTCGATCCCAACGACCGTCGTTTCGGAAGACCGTCATCAGCGCCAATCTACCGCGCCTCTCAAATTCGCTCTGCACTGCGCGATAATCGCAAGGCAGGTAGGAATCGCCATACAGCACAAAGAAGGCGTCGCCCAGCAATGGCAAGGCCTTTTTGATCGCGCCGCCGGTTCCCAGCAGGCGAGGGCCATCAAAAGAAAAACCGACTTGCAACCCGAACCGTACGCCGTCGCCAATGTAGCTCTGAATCATCTCGTCCAGGTAACCCGTACAAACGATCACGCGCTCTATCCCATTGGCACGCAGCAGACGCAGTTGATGAGCAATAAATGGCTCCCCATTCACATCGATCAGGGCCTTGGGGATGGTCTGCGTCAGAGGTCGTAGCCGCATCGCGACGCCGCCGGCCAGAATTGCAACGGGGAGCATCCCATGGTTCATGATTGCGCGATCAGCTTCGTACCCTCAAAATCGAAGCGGAAGCGGACCTCCTGCAAGCCTGCCTCCCGCATCGCTCGCCGGAGACGCACCCTATCATCCGCATAAAAGATCAAGAAGCCGCCGCCGCCCGCCCCGGTCAGTTTGCCCCCCAACGCGCCGTTACCGCGTGCCAACTGGTACCACTGGTCGATGTGGTTATTACTCATGTCGGCCGAGCGCTGTTTCTTATACTCCCAATGAATATTCATCAGCTCAGCAAAGCGTTCAAGATCGCCGGCTTCCAGCGCGGCTTTGCTTTCTCGACCCACGTCCTTGATAAAATGCAGGTTCGCAATCATCTCCTTATCGTTCTGTTTACTTTTGACATCCTGCTCGTGGAGCACGGTCGAGGCCGACCGGGAGTAGCCCGTATAGAACATCAGGAGGTTGTCCTCCAAGTTATACAGGGTATCGGTGTCGATGTTGAGCGGCCATGCCTCGACCTGATTGTTGGGTAGGAAGCGGAAGCAAGTAATCCCGCCATACGCGGCAATATACTGATCCTGTTTGCCGACCGGCTCTTTGAGAAGATCGATTTCGATGTGACAGGCCTGCTCGGCCAGCTCTTGCGGGAGAACGAGATTCTTTTTCAACGCATGCAGCGCTTTCAAGAGAGCGGTGGTAAAGCTTCCCGATGAGCCCAGGCCGGTGCCGGCCGGGATGTCGGCAATACTCGTGATCTGGAGATAAGGTTGGCAGATTTTCATCAGCCCTAAGGCCTCTCTAACTATCGGATGCTGTATCTCCTCGATTGATTGAACCCGCTCCAACCGGGAATACCTGATGAAGATCTGCTGCTCGAACATAGGGTGGAGACTGATATAGACGTACTTGTCGATCGCGGCAGCGATGACAAACCCGCTGTGTTCCCTATAGTAGGAAGGAAGATCGGTTCCACCGCCCGCCACTGAGATTCGTAGTGGGCTACGAGTTATTATCATCTTGTCTCCAATCGGCCAATCACTTACCAGTCGAAACCCCGATCCTTCGGCAGAATCCGCCGTAACGTGTAAATATCCGTAGCCTGGATCTGTTCGGCGCGACCTATTAGCTCTCTCCAATCGTCCCATACCGCACTGATTAGACGCCCAGTGATTGATTGTGCCTCGTCAGAGGCCAAAATAAGAGCCAACTCCGCAGCTAAATATGGAGACACACCTCCTCCCTTGGCCAACTCTTTCAACTCTTGCAGGTACTCCGTTCCTGCCCTCTCTCCAGCAGAGAGCGCCTGTTCGGTCATCCTCGTTTTGACATTTCCCGGTGCTATCGCATTCACTGTGATGCCGTACGCCTTTACTTCCTCTGCAACCGTTTCTGTAAGTCTCACGATTGCAGCCTTCGACGCGGCGTAGGGGCAAAACCTGGGAAGAGGACCGGTCCCTCCACCGCCAGACATGTTAATGATCCGCCCCCAGGCGTGCCGCTTCATTCCCGGTATCACCTTTTGAATGAAACGCAACGTGGCCAGAAGATTTACCTCGACAACTCGCTTGCACTCCCAGAAGTCGAGATCTTCCACCGGCCCTATGGGGCCCTGGACACCCGCGTTGTTTACAAGCACATCTACGCGACCGAACCTCTTCAAACCCGCTTCAACGGCAAGGTCGACTTGCCGTGGATCTGCGATATCATACGACTCAGCGAGAACGTCACATTCGTAACGGGCGAGGTGTAAAGCAATCTGTTCCAGTTCATCTTTCGAGCGTGCGATCAAGAAAAGACACGCTCCCGCCTTGCCAAATTCCTCCGCTATTGCTTTACCGATTCCTCTGGCAGCTCCAGTCACGATGACAACCTTGCCGCGGATAGTCATGGCTTTACGGTTGCCATTCGATATAACTGGTCAACTAACTCGGTCGCCCTTAGACCATCCTCATGGTTTTCCGGCACCGGTCGGCCACTTCTAATCGCTTCAACAACCAGCTTTGTTTGCTGGCTGAAGCTGGTGTCTTCATTCCCGAACACTTCGACAACATTCCTCTCACGCTGAGAACCGTTTTCCAGCCATGCCCATTTTTTTCCGTATACTAACTCCTGAACGCCATAGTTGCCCATTCGTCCGTTAATCTTGATGTAGCCACCGTCTCCGAAAATTCCGACGAAGAAATGATTTTCCCACTCTATCAGGCTCGTGTGGAGATGAAACTCTGCACCCTGGTGATTCCGCGCGATAGCAACCGCTATATCCTCCACATCAACGGACCAATGCAGCGTCGCGATATGCGCCTGCACGGGCTCAAGTTCACCCAGGAAAAACCTGCCGAGGTCCACCAGGTGCACTCCGGGGTCGAAAAGCACTCCGCCACCACATTTTGCCCGGCTGAGCTTCCATTCCTTCTCGTATCCCGGCCGTCCGCCATGTCCCAAAATCATTCGTACGTATATGACGTTACCGATCACTCCCTGTTGGACGAGCTGTTTCGCGCGTGCGATGGCGGGATAATGCCGGTAATTAAAACCCACCGCCAATGTGGCCTTGCTGTCTCGCGCTATGCTCGCAATGGCTTGCGCTTCTTCCACGTTTATGCCCATCGGCTTTTCCATGAGGACATTAATGCGATTCTCCAAAAGCCGCATCACGATTTCAGCCGCAATATGATGGGGAACCGCTACAAATGCTAGATCAATATCGCGGGTCAATAAGGCCTCATAATCTTGAACCCATTCACATGGCTGGCCCTGTAATGCCGCTACCTCATTGGCTAGCTTTATGCCGGCGGCCCGCTCCGGGTCACACACGTACTTGAGGCAAGTATCGCCGACCGAGATAAAGCTGTGGCTTCGCTGTCTCCCGATCAGCCCTGCACCGATGACGGCCCCACGAATGCTGCGGCTCACCATCCTCATTGCTCCCCGACCATCACCACGCTCCATGCCTGATGCCAAAACCTCAGGATCTTCAGGAAAACGACGTCCGCTCGCCGCAGCAACGAAAACAGTTGACGAAATGCTCGTCCGTTCTCGATCCGCTTCATCTATGCCTGCCCGACACTCCCGGAGGGTGTACGAAACGGCTCCGCCAGCTTAAGATCCTCCGCAAATGCCTTCACTCCCACCTCTACCGCCTGATCCGAGGTATAGGACGGCGACCAACCGAGTTTAGCCAGCTTCTGGCCACTCATCCGGCTTTGTGGAATATCGCCGATCCAGCCATAAGGGGTATTCCCGGTCTTTATCATAGTATCCGTTAGACCCAGCTCTCTGAGCAGTACACGTGCGAGAAACTCCACGGTGCTTGCCCCTTGAGGCGCCATGTTGAAAACATCAAACTGAGCATCCGCTCGCTCCGCGACAAAAAGCAGGCCGTCTACTATGTCTCGAACGTAGATATAAGGCTTCGCCTGGCTGCCGTCACCTAAAATTGGCAACACGCTGAGGTTCTCTTTCAGCCTATTGGCGAAGTCGAAAAGTGCTCCGTGTGTGGCCCTTTCCCCGACCACGTTGCCAAAACGACAGACGATCCCACTGATTCCAAATGATCCCGCATACGCGGAGATGAACGCTTCGGCTGCAAGTTTCCCCGCCCCATACGGAGAGATTGGCTGACACGGCCCAAAATCCTCATTAACCTCGAGCCCCCCCACGTCACCGCACACCGTACCCGAGGACGCGAATATGATTCGACGCGGACCGGCCTGTCTCCTCATCGTCTCGAGAACTTGGAATGTCGTAACAACCTCCAACTCCAGGTCGACCGAGGGGTCCTCTATACCGCGACGGGCGTCCGGATTTGCGGCGAGATGAAATACTGTATCAACACTCGCAAGCGCCGTCTTCGCCAAATAGGGGTCCAGAATAGTGCCTTTGATGAACTGCACGTTCCCCGATCGTACGTGGCCGGCTATATATTCGACTTTCCCGCTCGACAGGTTATCGATCACAGTGACCTCTATCCCTCGCGCCACACACGCATCTACAAGATGGCTTCCTATAAAACCGCATCCCCCGGTTATACACACTTTCGCCAACGGAGTTTTCATCAGCGTACCACCTGGTTAGGCCTGGGCACCTTGCCGATACTGTTCGATACCCTGCTCAGTTGTTGTTAAAACCAATAGCTCGGTCCAGAATGAATTTCGGGCGCCTCTTGACCTCCTCATAGATCCGACCGATGTACTGCCCCAAGATTCCCACGCTGATTAGCTGGATTCCGCCGAGAAAAAGGATCAAGATGACGATTGTGGGGTTACTCAGGGGAAATGGAAAGCCGCGTAGCTTCATAATCAGATACGCCAACCCGAGCAGAAAAGAAAAACCGGCAATCGCGAAACCCGTGAACGTACTCACATTGAGAAGAAAGTTGGAATACCCGATCAGACCATGCATGCCAATCCGGATCGAACCGAACCAGCGATTGTACTTGGTCTTTCCTGAAACTCGAGCCGGACGATCAAACAGAATTGCGGTTTGCCTGAATCCCACTGTGGCTACCATTCCCCGCAGGAATCCGTGGGTTTCCTGGAGTCTGTTCAGTTCCTCGACAACGCGACGGCTCATGAGTCGAAATTCCCCGGTATTCGCCGGTATGGGCACATCCGAAATGACACTAATCAGTTTGTAGCCAGCCCATGCGACCATTCTTTTAACGAGGGTCTCTCCTTCACGCGTCCTTCTCTGGGCATAGACGACGTCATATCCTTCCTTCCACTTGACGACCATCTGAGGTATTAACTCAGGAGGATCCTGCAGATCCACGTCGATTACGACCACCGCCAAGCCAGACGAACGACTCAACCCCGCGAGAATGGCCATCGGCTGTCCGAATCGTCGAGACAACTTAAGCAGTTTAATTCTCTTATCCTCTACATGGTGTGCAAGAATTATCTCTTCAGTCCTGTCGGGGGAGGGGTCAAGGACGAAAATGATCTCGAAGTCGTTTAACGATCCGTTTAATATCGGAACGATGCGTTGGAGAAACTCCGAGATATTATCTTCCTCTTTATACACAGGGACGACGACTGATAGTTCTAGAATCATCTCAAAAATTGCGCCGAGAATTTTCAGTGGTGTATAACCAATGGCAGATGCGCATATACTGCCTGCGATCAGAGGGCGGCGGCGGGAAAGAGAAGGTACGCTTTGCGGGTCCTCGGCCGCAGGAGGTGAACTGCGGCCTATGGCTCACCACTCGCTGCTGCTTGCTCTCGCTCAGAACGTTCCAGCCTTTGCAGCGCGAGCGAATAATCTTTGTTCTGATTCATGTGGCATAGTGTCCCATCACCGGATTCCATCGAGCTGGTGTGACTTCAGGTAGCCATGGAGTACGATACTCCGGCTTCGTCGCTCGCCAGTCGGCCGGTTTTACCACTCGCACGCAAATCAGTAACGGATGGCCGGGATCTACAAAGTCCAGCTCGCGCTGGGTAAGTTCTTGCGCTGGCATATTCATCTGATAAGCGATACGGGCAAATAGATTGCCGTAGACATCCATCGTGTAATCCTCTGCCCGCAGGCTAAGACTTCGAAGCAAGTTCTCGACCTGAATTGGCGTATACCACCTATACAGGAAGAGCGGTTCACCTGTGCCCATATCAAGGCCGCGTGGAAAATAGTAATCCACGCACGAGAAGTTTATGAGCAAGACGCCACCTGGCTTCAAAAGGCGGATCGAGTGGTAAAGAGCGGCTTCGGCATCGTAGATGAGATGCATTGTAAATTGGTTG
>DASXSU010000092.1:0-5680 GCA_036505795.1 Nitrospirales bacterium | reverse complement strand
AGAATAGGGCTATTAAAGACTATTTTATGAATTAATGTCGGAGGCGAGAGACCGCTTCAAGGCTGCGGCTACTGCTAGATCCTTCGTCGAACCTCAGGATGACAAGGAGAAGAACCAGGAGGAGAAGAACCAAGGAGGCGGTGATTACGGCCCTGGCGGGACGGGCGCTACAGATGATTTAGGCGTGCGATCCTCAATCCTGATCTGCTTATACCCTCGCGACTCCATACATTGATTGACAGCTGCGGTAAAGGCCGGTGACTCGAGATTCGTGCCGAGTCTCTGTTGAGCCTGAGCATAGCAGGCATTGAAATCCCGTTGCGTTTCGGTCTCTGTCTTTCCTTCCTGTACCCATAACGGTCTAGAAGCACAGCCCGTCATAAGGAGGAGCATAAAGAAGAACCACATCGTTTTAGTGTTCATAGACTATTTAAGTATCGAGCCTACTTCTTGCCGGCGATGGTTCTCTCAAATTCGAGCTCGGCGCGAAGGCTTTCGAGATCCCGGCCAATCGTCGCGACCGCCAACTTCCTGCCGCTTAGTCGATAGGTGATGGTGCAGTTTCGCGTCTCAAGCTGCCCGTCGATGTCGGCCGTCTCCCATCGTTCAGCATGCCCGACATACGCAATCGTAAGGTCGTACTGCTCGGTCCAGAAGAATGGAACCGCGTTAAATACTTCCCCGCGGCCAAGAATGTTGCGTGCAGCCGTCTGTCCCTGGCGCTCAGCCACGACAAAATGCTCGATGCGGATCCGTTCGCCGGTGAGCCGATCGGGCCAGCGGGCGATGTCGCCGGCTGCGAAGATGTGCGGGACGCTCGTCTCAAGATACTCGTTCACTGTGACGCCGCGATCAACGGCGAGCCCTGCTCGTTCCGCCAATAAGGTCGCCGGTCGGACCCCGATGCCTACGACGACGAGATCGGCTTGGAGCTGTTCTCCATCTTTCAGCGTGACGCTTCGCTTGTCGATCGAAGCCGCGGTCGTGCCGAGATGGAACGTCACCCCATGTTCCTCGTGGACCTTGCGCAGAAACTTTCCGACCTCTGCCCCCAAAATTCGCTCCATCGGAATTGTCTCAGGCCCGACCACATGGACGTCGATATTCCGGGCGCGGAGCGACGCTGCCACCTCGAGACCGATGAAGCTGGCGCCAATCACGACGGCTTGTCGTGATGCCAGAGCTTTGGAGATAAGAGCCCGGCTGTCCATCAGCGTACGCAGATAGTGCACGTGCGGAAGGTCACCACCAGGGACCTCCAACCGTACCGGTTCGGCGCCGGTGGCGAGCAGGAGCGCGCCATAGGCGTGCCGGCTGCCGTCCGCCAGCTCTACATGCGCGCTCCTTGTGTCGATCTTTGTGACGGGCGCTTTCAGTCTCAAGTCGATGTTGTGCTCTTTATAAAATTCCGCCGATCGGAGGATAGTCCACTCCTCCGGTGCAGTCCCGGCCAGGTAGCCCTTTGATAGGTTAGGCCGATCACTGGGCAGTGACTCATCGGCGCTCAGCATCGTGATACGGCCCGCGTAGGCTTCGCGGCGGAGTGTTTCCGCAGCGGCATTGCCCGCCGCACCACCACCCACGATAATCACGGATTCCGGCATGCCGGCCGCTACTGCAGGCGGTTTCGGACTTATGCTCTCCAGCTTCTCTCGAATATAGACGGCGCTGCCCACCTTTTCGACCCGCCAACAGGAAACCGGGTTGAGCGCCGGCGCGTGGAGGGGCTCACCTGTGCGCAGGCTAAAGCAGGCATGATGCCAAGGGCACCGAACCGTATCCTCCACGAGGAGCCCATTGGCAAGCGGGCCGCCATAGTGTGTACAGACGGCACCAATCGCGAACAGTTCATCGCCGCGTCTGGCAAGGAGCACAGGTTCGGTGTGTGCGTGCCCGAGCAGCATGGTCCCGTCAGGGACCATGGAGAGCTCAACTCCCTGGGTCAGATCAGGCCCGCTGAGTGTCGTCTTTTCTTCGCTCATGTGATCCCTGCCAAATTATGCACATACGCCACCCGAATGGCTACACCGGGGCCTTATCTCCGTGTTTTTGCACCGCTGGCACCTAATAATGGCTATAGCCGCAGGGGGTCCGGTGCCTTGGTGTCAGGCCGAATTGTTCCTTTCTATAATTCGTATCTAGTATATAATACCTATGAATGCGACTTTGTCGCCCGGCGACAAAAAGGACCTGAAGCAGGAGGCAGAACAATGCGGTCTCGTCTCAAATTAGGCATCGCAGCCATCCTTGCGCTGACCGTCGCCGGGTGGGGAGCATCAACCCCTGCAGAGGCGCCGAAAGAAGGGATGAAGTTCACCCAAGGCGCTATTGAGTTTAAGCATGGGGGGAAGCCTTTTCGAGTTCCTTTGCAGAAGGGCCGCCTTGAAGCGATGCAGCTGAGCTTTGGCAAGAAACCGGCAGAGATCCGAAATTTAACCTTGCTGTATGCCGGGGATGATATGGACAAGGTCTCCATGCACATCGTGAACATTTCGGGGCCTAAGCGATATGGCAAGAAAAACATCGGAGGATTCTGGGTTCAGACGGCGAGCGGCGGCCAGTCGGTGCTCAAGTCGGACAAAGGCGACTGCAGCTTTGCCCTTAGTCGCGTGGGCAAGGACCGGATCGAAGGCACGGGGACATGCATCCCCCTTCTGGATGACGGCAGAGGGGGCCGCGGTTTGCCGGTGACCGACGTGAAGTTCAATGCGATGCCGTAAGTAGCAGCCGTCCAGGCTCTTTGTTGCTGGACTTCCAACGAAGCGATGTCTCTGTTAGGATGCTGCCTATGCTGCCCGAAACTCAGATCAGAGCGTTAATTCGGCTGTTGTCCGATGAAGACACCCGGGTCGCGCAGACGATTACCGGGAAGTTGGTCGAGATCGGAGACCGCGCAATACCCATGCTGCGGGAGGCCGAAATCGAACAACCGGAGATGGCCGAACGGATCCGGTTGGTGTTGGAAGATATCCAGGGGCAGCGTCTCGACGCGGAATTTAACGAGCTTTCCGCTGCGCATGATGAGAATCTGGACCTTGAAACCGGCGCCTTTCTGATCGCCCACTCCGCATACCCCGACCTTGACCGAGCGCACTATAGTGCCACCATGGATGCCATGGCCGGCGAGATCGCGGAGCGGTTGGGCCAAAAGGCATCCGGAGAGGAGGCGGTGAAAGCGATCAACCGCTACCTGTTTGTGGAGCAGGGGTTCTCGGGAAACACGACTCAATACTATGATGTGGAGAACAGCTATCTCAACAAAGTCCTGGAGCGAAAGACCGGAATTCCGATCAGCCTGAGTACGGTGTATTTGTTGATCGGCAAACGCCTCGATCTGCCTCTCTACGGCGTGGGCATGCCTGGCCACTTCTTGGTGAAATATGAAACGGCCCGCTATCGGATCTTTGTGGATTCTTTTAATGGTGGGGCGCTGTTGACCCAACGCGACTGCGCCCGCTTTTTGGATCAAGCCGGGTACGGGTTTGACGAGCGGTTTCTACAAAAGACGCCGGCCCGCTCTATCCTGATACGGATGATCAAGAATCTGGTGGCTATCTACAACAAGATGGGTGACATACCCAGGGCTGCCCGTCTGACCCGCTATATCGAGATCCTCGGTCTTCCCGATAAAGAGGACTAATTTAGCGGGGGCCCGTGCGGAATCAGAATTCCTCCGATGCCCATTACACCCGCCCGCCCTGGAATCTGCCGAGACAGATTCCCTCTTCCCCTGGCACCCGCCCTTCAGAGTTTAAAGGCAAACTCCGTTACGCTGGTACCCCGCGCTATTTCACCCGCTGGCCCGGCGAAGCCGGAGCCTCGCTTATCTCATATCTCTATCTTCATGCGGTCCCGCGCCAGGGCAATCCGGCCGGCGAATTCCTCCCCTGCCTGCCCGATCAGATCGTAGCGTTCGGCCACCGGATAGAAATGCGACAGTATCAGCCGTCCGATACCTGCCGCTCGCGCCATCCGACCGCAGTCGCGCGCGCTCATATGCCCTTTGCCGGGGCGTTGTGCCGGGAATGAGCAATCCAACACCGCGACATCGGCTTCACCGCAAAGGCTTACAAGACCCTCGCAATACTCCGAGTCGCCGGAATAGACAAACACCTGGCCGCCGTACTCCACACGATAGCCCTGGCAATGCAGCCGCGCGCTGTGGACAACGGTGGCGGCAGTTATCCGGGTTTCTCCAAGCCGGATCGTCTGATTGGTCACCTCTTTGATCGTGACCCTAAAAGGGGTCGGGGTGAAGGTCGGAAACTCCTTGAGGATCGTCATGAACAGCCTGCGAGTGCCCTTCGGACCATAGATCGTCAGAGACGGGCGCGGCCGCACCAATTTGGACTGGATCACGGCATCAAAAAAGAACGTGATGAAGTCCGAAAAATGATCCGCATGGTAATGGCTGAAAAAGATGTGTTGGATGCGGTGGCGATCCACGCCGATTTTGATAAGATTCGTTAATGTCCGCGGGCCTAAGTCAAACAAGCAGAGGTGGTCGGTTTCGACCAGATAGCCTGCGGCCGCACGTTTTGGATGCAGATTTGTACCGGAGCCGAGAACGATCAGCCGCATGACATCATCCTTTGGCTATGGTAGCATCAGCGCTCAAAATCTGAACAGGACTTTCCCGAAAGTGACGATCATCCCGGACGCAGACATTGTTTATATGACACTCGCGCTTGAAGAAGCGCGCGCTGCCGCTGCCGCCGGTGAGGTGCCGATCGGCGCTGTCCTGGTGGTGGACGGGTCTATCATCGGCCGCGGACACAATCAGCGGGAAAATTGGCAGGACCCGACCGCCCATGCGGAGATGATCGCCATACGAGGGGCTGCCGAGACGCTACACAGCTGGCGTCTGCTTGACAGTACTTTGTACGTCACGATGGAACCATGCGTGATGTGCGTCGGCGCGGCAATTCTAGCGAGGATAAAACGGCTCGTGTTCGCGGTTCGTGATCCTAAGGCCGGGGCGTGTGGGTCGATCTTCAATATTCCGGAAGAGCGGCGATTGAACCACCGTCTCGAGGTATCGGTCGGAATTCTGGAGCAGGAGAGTCGCGAGTTGCTGCAAGAATTCTTCAGCAGTCTGCGGAAGAAGCCGATTCAAGCTGGTCTATAAGGAGAGGTGGCCGAGTGGCCGAAGGCGCGGCATTGGAAATGCCGTAGACGGGAAACTGTCTCGCGGGTTCAAATCCCGCCCTCTCCGCCAACCAGTCTTGTATTAAACTCGGCATTCTCCGACGCTCTTGCCAGTCTCTACCACAACAAAACCGAGCATTTTACCATCCTGGGCTCACACTATCTTCTACCTGTCGTGCGTCCTCAATGACATTCATCCCTTGAATTCTGCCAATCGGTTAAGGCTCTCTATTCCAGCTCTAAATGCTCCTTTCCTGGAGCCAGGCAGGAACATGGATCAGCAAATAATCAATGAGACTCCGTACCGACGGCAGCATTCCGCGAGGCGTCGGGTAAACCAGGTGAAGGATATTCTTCGCTCCGGACCATTCCGGCAGGACGCGTTCAACATGCCGCTCTTTTAGCGGTGCGGAAACGACTTGTTCCGGCAGCAATGCGATACCGATGCCGTGTATCGCCGCTTGAAGTCTCACGCGCAGATCGCTTGTGACAAGCTTCGGCTTCAACTTGATATGTTGCGTCCGATTATCGA
>DASXSU010000091.1:0-74062 GCA_036505795.1 Nitrospirales bacterium | reverse complement strand
GAATGGGGCAGTCTTTACGTTTGACCAACGCGCCACGCTTCCCAATAACGAACCCCTGTTCTGCCTCGGCTTTTCCCCCCAAAGCGTCTTAAAGCGGGCCGAACTCCAAGTCCAACGCTCCGCGGGAAACGGGTATGTCGCGGTGTCACGACGGCAGACCGACATAGTGGAAAATGATGATGACGGCATGCCGTGTGTCACACAGCAGAACGGAGTTCCGACGGCTATCATTACCGGAATTGCGTTAAGCACGAATCCACAGAATACCGAGCATACCCAGATTGGATCGCCGTTCTTCAAGGACTGGATTCCGGGAATGGTAAATCTGTCGCAAGTCATATCAGCAGGAACGACAGGTAGCCTGCGGCCAAGACCATTGAGTCTATTCACCATACCGAATCCCGGTCAACCGCAAGTACGAAAGTGCCTGGATATTCCAAACGGGGATCTCCGCGACAGCGTGACGATTAACCAGTATGACTGCCACGGTGGGGCAAACCAGCTCTGGTACTTGGACCCTCGTGCTGACGCCAGCAATCCGGCCTTTGTGAGCGTGAATAGCGGCAAGTGCATCGACGTCGCGAACGGCAGCGTGAGTTCCGGCGTCAATGTTCAGCAATACCATTGCCACGGTGGACCCAATCAGCAATGGGGACAAAGTTTCTTCAACCCTCAGGGATCAGGGTTGAAATACGCGCCGAAGCAGGCGACTCAAGCCAACGCTGACATGTGCTTAAGCGTGTCGGGTGGGCCGAATAACTCGGCGAATGGCGTTCCTGTGCAACAGGCTGCTTGTGTCAACGGCCAGACGACGAATAACCATCAGCGCTGGTTCATTCAGTGGAAATAACTATGCGCGGATAAGGAGTCCCGTCATGAGAACCAAATTATTGTTTGCTCTGCTGTTTTGCTGCTCGTTATCTGCAGCGTCTGCGAATGCCAGCTTAAGCGAAAATTATCCCGTCACCGGTGGTTCTTCCGTCATGACGTTGCGCTTCACCTACTATGCCTATGGTGGCCAGAACACTCCGGCTTCCGGATGGTGGAAACTCAAACCAGGGCTCGGCGACCCGGGCGGAGGGGGTCAGATTCATGTGGACGTCATTCCCAATACCGCCGCGCCTCAGGCTCAAGTTTCTGCCGACTACATTTACTACCCCGTTCAGATTGAGTATCACTCCACGTTTTGGGGCATTCCACGTGCGATACGCGACAAAATCAATGTGCAGTTCAAGGTGACTGCACGGCCGCATTGGGACCAGGCCGGAGCCATCCAGCCGCAAACCATGCCTTACACAACCGCGTTGGGGGATAACGAGGGAAGTTCAGGCTTCCCTTTCACGATCCAACCCGGTGGGAGGGTTTGGTGGATTCACCAGTCGGTTAATCTGAGTGTGGAAGTGTGGCTTGACCCGTCCATCGCGGAATCATTCTCCAGCGGCCATTATTTAGTGAATCTTCCATCCACACTGCAGACCGTCAAGCGTCCCAATTCCCAGATGGCGCCCTATCTACTTCCACTGGCGATTATCTACCGGCCACCAGGGGACCAAAGCTGGTCGAAGATGACTGTGTCAACCGCAGTGGGCGCAAAAGTGAGCGTTTACGAGGGGTCTTCCAATTCGGTGGCCGCACAGGACAGCTGGGGGATCGGGCCGATCAGTTATACATCACCAACCGAAACGGTCACACGTGGATCAGGCGACGACATTTACCAGAAGGTCAGTGTGGCAAGTTTCACCTCATACCGTAACAATAATCCCATGGGACCTGGAGCTGGGGATCTCATGATCGCTGTGGTCCGGCCCACCTTTGATCTTTACCAATCGGCGCTCGACAGAGATGCAGTGGTTAACCAACGGGACAACCTCGACCAGAAAGTGATTCCTATCCGAATGGACACACTGCGCATATCTCCACCAGGCAGTATCCCTGCGAACCTGACTGTCAATGAGAAGGCGGAACTCGCCGCGCTGGACCCGCTCCTGAGCAATCCTCGCGGTCCGTTGCCTACAAATCGGTATCTGTATGTCAGAAGGGCCTATGTCCCACCATTCGTAGGGGCTGGGGTCGGCGGCGGTTCCCAGCCCGGCCAAATCCATGGGGACGACGTGACCAATGCCTATGCGCGCAGCACATCCACAACCGCCAGTGAGGGTTTTACCGTGCCACTAAGCGCGATCGGATCTCTTGCTGGGCCGGTCGGCGGAGTTTTGCCGGTGCCGGATTTTACATCTCGTCACACTGAGACTACGACATCCACAGTCGAAATTCGGAACACCGTTGGGCGCGAAATCACGCATAGTATATTAGCGGAGTACGAGATCGCGGACAGCAACCCCAATAAGGAGCTGTGCGCCGATGTGTACCTCGATGAATTATTTGGGACGTTCGCGTTCCTGGATTGCAGCACGCCGACCCAGCAAGCAGGGATCAACAATGCGATGAACCAACTTAAAGTCCGCGACCGCACACTTAACACGTTCCAGACCGTTGCAAGCGCCCAAGCCGGCAATTTTCTATTAGCGGGATCGCTTGGAACTGCCGCGGCTCAGGGCGGGACCGCAGTGCTTACGCCTTTAGCCGCTAACCAGGTTCCGATCCATGTCGCCGTGGCCAAAGGCACAGGGAACCTCGTCGTTCCCAACCTCACGCCGGGTCAATATCACGTCCAGTTTCAAAATCAGGCTTCGACGATTACCGTGAGTCCTCAGGGCCAAGTCACGATCATTCCGGCCAGCGGACCGCCACCCGCGATCATTATGCCTATACGGCCCGGCGGACTCGCGGCGAAGCTGGATCTTAAACCAGGTGGAACAAAGATTAAAGCCAAGCAACCAACCAATCCCACCATCATCAATCAGAACAGCGGCAAGTGTTTGGACGTCGCGGCGGGCAGCCTGAACGATCAGGCAAACATTCAGCAATATGCCTGCAACAATGGCGCAAACCAGAGATGGCTGCTTAGACCGGTCTCCACTGGGGAATACCAGATCATCGCTGAGCATAGCGGAAAATGTCTGGACGTCGCAGGGGGCAGCCAGGCTGATCAGGCGAACGTCCAGCAGTATGGGTGCCATCAGGGAGCTAATCAGCGGTGGCGACTCACGCCGGTCGGACCGGATGTCTACCAAATCGCCGCTGCATCAAGCGGAAAGTGCATCGATGTCACCGGTGGCAGTAAGGCGGATCAAGCCAACGTACAACAGTATGGTTGTCACACCGGACCAAATCAACGCTGGCAGATTCAGGGAGTCGCCGATCTCATCGTACCGATTAGCAAAAAGTTCTGATCGGAACAAGACGGACTGCATTCTAGCAGTCGTTTTTACCGATGCTGGCCGTATAGTGAAGAATTGGGGACAGATTTATTTTAGGTTTCCGTGGCGAGTCTTTCGCTTGTGTCAATGTCCAGACGACGAACAACCATCAGCGGTGGTTCATCCAGTAGAAGTAGGAGGCTGTCATGTTCTGGACAAAATTATGGGCGCAATGCAATCTGCTTTCTCTAAGCCTCGTGCTCTGCATAGCCCTCCCGGGCTGTGCCTCGACACAGGAGGCTTCCCCCTCACCAACCATCTCTTTCGATCGAGCGGTCCAGTTCTCGGCTCCGGATGGATCGGATGTCATTATCGGACCGGGTGTCTACCGCGTTGAAGCGGTGGAAGCTACTGGGCTAAGGCTTATTCCGGATGAAGGGAAGAACGCACTCGCGATACAGGCGACCGCATCCAGGCACTTGGAACAGCTTGCTGAACCAGCAGCTCTTTCTATCCCCGTGAACGAAAGTCAGCATCATGTTGTGCTGCTGCTGCCGGGTGGGCAGAGCCTTGATGCGGTAGGATCACCGAGCGGCGTGCGCGAGCGAGGACTGTTGCCTAACCCACTCACCCCTTCGCAATTACAACAAGCCGCCGCTGCCCAGCTTTACCCGCAGCTTGAGATGCAGAAAGTCATCCGTCCACCCGTGCCAGCCTTACAACTACCCGCCGACAATGAAATGATCACCGATGGCATTGTCACGTTCAAATGGGTCGAGCCTTCTGGCTATCCGAAGCCGGACTTCTACAAGATCTGTGTGAGAGAAGAAAACCAAACCTGTGACTCGCCCACCGCCAGCGTGTATGTTTTCAGTGGGATACCGGCCGTCATCACGCCGGGCAGCCCGACAGGAGGGCCGACGATCACGGGGCCTACGGTCTATACGCCGCCCAGAGGACTCCCGACAACCTTCCAAGGCAAGACTCTGAGATGGAATGTGATGGCCTGCGCAAACCTCTTGGGGGCGCAGCCTAAGTGTACGTCTTCGCCCGATCGTCAGCTGATCTGGTTTATTCCAGGACTTAATGCGCCGTTTCTGATAAATCCGGTGGACGGCGCTTCTGGCAATTACCAACCGACATTTAGTTGGTATGGCGTGGAAGGAGCGACATCCTACAAGCTCTGTGTGACTCTACGTACTGTTGCGAACTGTGGGCTGCAGGCCGGGGAGACACCAGACACGGTAGTACTCGATGTGCGTGCGCGACCTGGCCCAACTAATACTTTGCAACAAGCCACGCTTCCGCATGGACTCGTTCCGTTCGATGGCCGAACCGTCCATTGGACTGTCGCGACCTGCCGAGCTGCGGAGTGCTGGTACCAGCAGCAGGCGCGCGGTATACGAGTCGTTCCAGCAGCGCCGACCCTGGTCAGTCCCGCCAGTGATACTGTCTTGCCGAGAGGTTCGGTTACCTTCAGTTGGCAAGCAGTGCAGGGAGCCAGCTTCTACAAACTCTGCCTCTTCCGACTTGGTGCTACATGCATATCCAATGTTGACTACCACGGAACTGATACCAGCGTGAGCCTTGCGCTGTCTCGGCATTTCTGGGACAACGCAGAAGGAGGAGTTGCGTATCAATGGGGAGCGAGCGCGTGCGCGGCGAATGGAATCTGTACCGCGTCGACGCCACGGCCGATCACATTCCAGGTGCCGCCTGACAGCTTTTATTGGCTATATCCGGTGTTTCAGAATAGTAAGTGTACCAATTGTCATGGCATGGATAGCCACAATGCTAAATATCAGCAGCACATCAACGAAGGTCGCTTTCAGCCTGAAACATATTTATACGATTCGCGTGTATGCGTAAATTGTCATCGCGCCAATAGTGGTTTTGTGGACAATTGGCGCGCACCTGGCGTTTCAGATTTCACTGGATTATCTGTCTCCGACACATGCATAAAGATCCTTTACCCTGGGGGTCGTCCCAGGAACATCGTAGGATATGAACAAGTCTGGTTGCTTAACCGCACGAAGGAGCATCTTGAACAGGAGCCTCTGCTTCTTTGGTCAATACACCGCATCCCTGGCGTGACAATGGCGCAGTGGATGGCACGCGTAGATTCTTGGGTCGCAGGTGGACTCAGGGACACTGACCGGATTCCCTGCCCATCTAATCCAGTACAGGAGTGAGAGTGAGACGCAATTCTTTATCGGTGCTGGCCGTAGGTAGTGAAAGCGGCCCAGTAAAATGGATGCGGATGGCTGGCGCGGACGCTGATCTGCGCCAGCCTTAGCGCGTCCGCGGCGGGACGTGTGGTGAGCTGCTTATAGAATTCAGTCATAAGACTGGCGGTGGCTTGATCATCCACCTGCCAGAGCGTCGCCAATAGTTGCGGCGCGCCCGCGTACATAAAGGCGCGCGTCAGCCCAATCAGTTCGTCGCCGGCGGCGACCGTTCCCATGCCGGTTTCACACCCGCTCAGCACCACGAGGCTCCCGGGCAGTTTGAGGCTGAAGATCTCCGCGACGGTGAGCGCGCCGTCCTCCCCTTCCCCCGGGGCCAGCATCACCGCAGAATCCAGCGGGTGTTCCTGCTTGAAGGTGGCGTGCGCGGCAAAATGCAGCACGTTGGCCTGAGCAGCCACCCTTCGGGCATATGATTCCGTTGCATCCTTGCGCATCAGCAACACAGCGCCGGGAAGGTGGCTTTGGACCGCAACTCCTTCTTCCTGCGCAAAAGGGAGATCCAGCCGTGTGTCTCCGAGATCTGGATTGGCAAAGATCAATGGCGACCCCTGCAGTGTTCGCTGCTTCATGTCTAAATACGTGAGCACGGTGGCGCTCGGCACTGTCAGCAATGTCAGGCGGTCGATGACATAGCCGGCGCCGTCATGCAGTGTTGCAAACGGGAGATAGTGCAGCGGCCCGTGCGGAAGCACATAGACCACGCGTTTAGTCAGTTGACCGATTGCTTCCTCGATGAGATCGACATACAGCGTCCGTCCCTGCTGTTGTATCGCGCGAACGGATGCCGCCTTCCCGGGAGTTTCGAGGAGCGATCGGTACGCTTGGATGCGATTGGCGATGATGTCACGACTCAGTGGCTTCACCCAAGCCTGAAGCCGGCCGTCTTGCAACAAGATGACAGATGTTTTTTCATCGCTGATGAAGAATGCGAGCAGAGCCGCTTCCTTTCCCACGACGCGCTGAATCTCTGGAAGCGCTGCGGTCGCAACATCCGACAGCGAGTCGAACTCCGCTGTCGTTGCCATGCGAGCCTCGTCCTTAACAGTTTTGACTCCACGCATACGTTGGTGTGTCTCCTCTGCAATTTCTCGAGGAAGCGAACCGTCATCCACCAAGAGCTGAATTTCAGATTGCTTGCGGATCATCGTCTCGTATCGCTGCGTCTCACCAGCCGCACCGAGTCGTATTCGGCCCGTCGCCAGTAGATCTACGAATGCCCTGGAGCGCGCACGTTCCATATAATGGAAGGCGCCATCGAGATCACCTTCTTCAATGAGCAAGGGAATTAAACGCTTATAGGGGGCGTCCTTGTCCTTGATGAAGCGGATGCGCTTCTCTTCTGTACCAAGGGTCGCCCGTTGCCGTTCGAGGATCTCAATCGCCGCCTTATATTGTGCGATCGCATCGCGACGCCGGCCTACCCTTTCATAGCCGTAACCCAGTTCATAGTGAAACGCCAGCCGCTCGTGCTCATTCAAAAAACCCCGCAGCCCATGTCCGCCTCTTCCGTATGATTCTTGGAGTTGGCGTGTTTGGGTTTCGAAATTTCTAAACGCATTAATAATTCCGACGGCAAGCACGGTGGACACGGTTTCTTTTCGGGCTCCAGCCTCCGCCTGCTCGTACAAACTTTTTTGGGCGCGATCGTATTCTGTGATCACCTGCTGCATCTCATCAAAACGTTGCAGTCCCTCAGTGAGTCGATTGAGGCGTAAGCTCGCGAGACCTGCTCGGAAACGAAGACGGATTCGATCCGCCTCCGGCGCGTTTGCCGCCGTGGCCTCATTCCGCAGAGCCTCGTTTGCAAAATCCAAAACAGCCCGGAGCCAGGACTCGTCTTGAAGATCCGCCAGTTTCCAGGCGCGCTCCAGCATCAGCAGGTCGCGGGCATACGCAGATGGAGCCTCCACATCGATGAGGCGTCGCCAAACTTCCACTTCCCAGAGGCCGAACATCTTGGCTTTGGGATCTTGCTGAGGCGGTGCGGGTATGGCGGAGTGTTCCATCACGCGTTCCAGCAGACGCTTTCTTTCGTTGACGCGCCGGGTAACGCCCGCGAGGTCTTCCTCTGCGACTTTCTGCAAGAACTTCGGGGTGAACGCTGTTTTGAGATAGAGGTCGCGGTCATTACGTTCCATGCCGCTTGGGCCGCTCGTGTAGAGAGGATTGAGGGAAAGTTTCACCTGCGAAGCAGAAAGTTCCCGAATGACGGTACCTCCCTCTTTTTCCCTGTCAAGCCAGAGAAAGCGGTACATCTGCCGATGGCGTGGAACAAAAAGAGCGCGTAGGTGATTGGGACAACATGGGATTGTTGATAGAAGGTTCTCGATTTCCGCATTCATGCGCGCGGCTTTCTCGAAATCCACAAGGCGATACGTATAGATATCGGTCAGTTCATCGAGGGCAAAGAGGAGGTTCAACGTGTGGGTGGGGCTGCGATTGCCTTCGGCCCGTAAGCTGTCGATCATCCCAGAGAGGGTTTTGACATAGGGTTCGTCATACCCAATGACCGCCGCAGCGCGGCTACTATACGCAGACTGCGGAAACAGCATCGGATCATCGGCCTGCCCCGTTGCGCATCCGGTCAACATAACCGCAGCGGCGAACACACGTGAATGGACCAGAGGAATCACGGCTTCGACTTCTGCGCCATGATCTCTTCAATCTTGGATGCGAGTGACATGCCCAAGCTGTAGTATGTGCTGGTCAGTACGACCCGTGCCGGGTGGACATAAAGCTCACCCAGACGCGACGCTGCTTCCGCTTCGCGCAAATGGCGTTTGCGGCTGAATACCTTGACGAAGATTTCCTTCTCTTCCATCGAGGTGACTGGCCCTGACCAGACGACCTTGGGCCCTTGTAGATCGATGATGGCGGCCTGCAGCCGGCTTTCGGCGCGGACTTTTAACTTCTCTTGTTCACTTTGAACCGTTCCCAGGGACAGGGCCATGATCCTGAGGTTGTCCATGGTCGAGAGCAGCCCGGGGGCGCCGATGGTGACGCTGCCCGGTGTGACTGCCCCCATAATTGCCAGGCGCGCACCGTTTGCTTTCGCGTGGTGGAGACTCGTATAGCGGTCCACGCTGAAGCCCGCATGGCGTAAAGCCGCGTGGACAATCTCGGTCGGCGGGATGATCGTCGCGCTCGGAGCGAATACCCACTCGTCTCCGCGCCTGACCGCGATTTCATCAGGCAACGAGACTGCTATCTGGTCCTCGCCTTTGAGATCCGCTCGAATGAGGACCAGATCCAGTAAGGCGATCCGAACCTGCCGAAGGTGTCCGTCAGCAGGCGGACCGGCCAGGGGCAGCTCAACGGCCTGAACGCTGCATGGCAAGGCTTGCAGTAGGACACTCCAGAAGAGCAGATTTAAAAGTGTGCTCTGACGGCGCACAGGGTACCTTTGGAAGAGCGGGCCATGATGCCGATACGGCGAGATAATGGGAACAATACAAAGAGGAGGTCAAGCGAAAAGTCGAGCCCTTCTCTCCAAAAGAAGATCGTGGCGGGTGGCGACGATCCAGGCCGCGATGCGCGCCGCGACTTGCTTGCCCTTGGCGGAGCGCCGCACAGCAGCGGCCGATCGACGACAGGACCCGCCGCAAGTTCAATAATAAGCCATGGCGCAGTAGGTGACCGTGGAATTGTACTGGTCCACCGTGGCGCGATCGTAGCGCAGAACGGCTCCGTTCGCAGCATTGAGAAGATTTAGCATGGTGTAGAGCGGAGGCAGGATCCCGATGCGGCGGGCGTCGTCTTCCCGCTGGATGAACTCCAAGAACCCGCGGGCGTCCCCCTTTTCCGCATGTTTTAGCATGGCCAGATCGGCCTGCATCGTTTTGTTGAATTGAAAATCCGTCGGTGGCCTAGGATCACCGTACCGCATGCCGATATGCGCCAGATCCCCGCTGACGATGAAACACACATCCTTGCCCAAAGATTCCAGCGTCTTTTTTAACGCGCCGATGAATTCCGGAATGCGTTCCCCTTGTTGGACGAGGTCGGGGTGACTGAAGTGCATGTGCGAGAAAGAACAGAGAACCGGCACGATAGTGAAAGGCTTCTTGCCCCCGAACACATGCTGAAGAAATAATGTTTGAAACTCTATCGCGTGATCGTTGCGATGGGCAATCTCCTCCTCATAGAAGGGCTCCCCGCCATGCTGCCGAAACAGTCGCGCGAACTCTCGATCGGTATGGACCGTGCCGAGCGGAGTCTCAAAGTTTTTATCCGTACATGCGAACAGCGTGTTGATGATTCCCCGCGCCGCACCGAGGATGATAAAGACATCCGGACAGTCCGCCTCGCGCAGTTCCTTATACGCCCAGGCGTAAACCGGTCCGGCCATGGCAAGTTCCACATGGGGAGCGACAATCGCTTTGATGCGCTGGCCGGCATGCTCCGAGCGCCCGCTCTCCGGACCTTCCTTTGACGTAAAAAAGCCATCGAGTTGGGCCTTTAACTTTTCCGCATCGGCCTCGTAGCTTTTTCCCGCATAGGCCACAGCCCGGATGGTTTCCTTTCGGTACCCTTCTGCGAGAGATTTTTTCGCCTCCTCGAATCGGTCACCTTCCAGGAATAGCTTTTCATCAAGGTCGGCGAGAAACTTGTCGACCCAGTTCGGGAGTAGAAGCTCCCCAAAACGTTTCAAATACTCGCCGGCAATCTGGTTTCGGGTGTGTCGACCGTCGAGAAATTGGATAAGATAAAAGACATTCGGTGGAAGAAACAGGATCTCTTTTGAAATGCCCTGGGGGTCTCGAAGACCTACCGACTGGTTCTCGGCTTCGCGCACCGGAAAGAACTCCAGATTGCGCAGCTTGGGATTTTCCAGCGCACTGACATTTTCGGCGCGAGTCGGACTATCCATAATGACGACGATTCATCCTCGTGAAACGGTCGATTATACCACTATTCTGAGCCGGCCCCCCGGGGGCGGGACCTCTCCCAAATAACCAAGCAGACAATAGTGAGCAGCAGAAGAATCGGTGTTGCATAACCATAGTCCGCCGTCGAAAACTTTAACAAGTCGCCAAAGCGCCCGATGAGCAGCGACATACGGGACATGACCGTGTAACCAAAGGCGGCCCCGAAGCCGATCATCAGGAAGTACACCCCTGTGCGCGCGGTCACATAGCCGGCGCCGCTGTGCTCGACCGAGAAGAAGAAATAGAACAGCACCGAGATCACCCCGACGAGCAAGATCACCGTATTCACGCCGCTTTGGGGGTTGGCAAGATCGAGGCTGAACGAAAAGCCGCCGTTGCTCATGGTGAGGAGAGGATTCACGGTATCCTCGATCTGCTTGAGGATGGTCGACGAAACCGTACGCGGAATGGCCACTCCGGAGCCGAATCCGACGACGAACGCGAAGGCCAGCCGGGACAGCCAGGCAATCTTGGGAATGAATCGGGTCCAGATCAGCAAGCCGATCATCACCGGAATGAGAGGCTCGTAATGTTTCAAATCGCTAAAGTCGCCGCCAAGAATGGCCATTGGATTGCCCTTGGCGATTTCCTCCCAGATCAGCCTGATAAAGACCGTGTACCAGACCACGACGACCGAATAACCGACAGAGATGCCGACATACAAATGCTCGCCGATCTTAAAAAGCGGGTTGTCCTTGTAGAGAAAGCTAAAGATAAAGAGCGTGAGCCCAACGGCTATCCAGGCGCCGATCAAGGCATGTGTCGGGATCAGGTGTTCAGGCATCAGGCCGGCCGTCCCTTATCTCCGCGCAGGACGAAATAAAAAACATTGCACAGCAGCACCAGGGTGATGATTACAAAATGGTCCGCCGATTGCGCATCCATACCGGCCACCGCGGTGCCCTTCTGGCCGATCAGCGTTTCGTATTCCGCGGCGCCTTGTAGTCCGCCGATCAGGCCGTTAATCTGACCGCTCCTCAGAAATGGGTACAAGCCCGGCGCCATGACTCCCGTTGACCCGCCGGCCATTTCAAACCGGTACTTGTCCTTGCCGAACACGTACCACATTTCAATACCCGGATTGCCTGCCGCAAGGCTGATGAGGTAGTTCACATCGCGCAGGTTCCGCACGCCTTCCAGGACCGGCATGCCGACTGTGGGGTGCTTGGCGTTATCTGAGGGAAAGGCTTTGTACAGGTCCTGACCCATGGCGATGACCAATGAGCCGGTGCCCGGACTCCAGCCGAGAAAAACATAATCCTTCTCTGCTTGTTTTCCCATCTCTTTAGCCACTCTTGCGAAAATGCTGTCCGCCAATCCTGTTCCCGGCAACCAGTGGGTCATCCCGATCACGCGCAGATGCTTTCGAAACGCATGTCGCAGCAGCGCGACGGCCTGCGGTTCGAGCTCCGGTTTTGAAGAGGGGTCGAAGTCGAGTGAGAGGAAAAATACCGATCCTTCCGGCAGGTTTTCGATGTAATCGTAGACTCCTCGCACTTCGGGAGACACCTTGATCGGCAGCCCGAACGGATGAAGCAGCGGCAAAAGAGTTCCCAGCGCGATCAGAACAAAGATGATCCGTCGGTCGATGCTGACCATCCACCGGGCAAACTCCTTCACTGGTCTTTCCCTCCGCCCAGGTAGGAGCGCTCATAGCCAAGAATGATCTTTAGCGACAAGGCAACGGAACCCATGCTGACGCCGATCAGGATCGCGCGCCGTACTGCACTGTTGATCACATTCAGCAACCACTGTGTCACATCCCAGGTCCAAGGCAGCAGAAACTGACCGAGGGGTACGCGTCCCATCATAACGACGACGGCGGCCGTGAGCAGCAGCGCAGCCTCCCGAGAGCGCGCTCGAAACGCCCGATAGGCAGCCGAAGCAATGAAGAAGGCCAGGATCGAAAACATGGTGGCTTGGAGCGGCACCATCGTGTAACTGTAGATCCAACCGAATGCGGTCTGCACGCCATTGGCCGTAGTCTCACCTTTGCTCCAGAAAAGCCCTACTGCTAGCGTGGCGAGCATCGCGAAAAACAAAATGCCGCTGTAACCCCAGCCGGGGACCTGCCGTTTGATCTTCATCGCGTGAACCTGAAACAAGCTGGCGAGCCCCAACACCATCGCGAATCCTGAGATAATCTGCATCCACTTCGAGAGATGCGTAATGGCATCCTCGGAGACCGGATGAGGAATGTAGTATTGAAGCGCAAAGACGACTCCCATGATCAGAGTGATTGCCAAGGGCAGCTGCCGTTTGAAGAAAATCATTTGAAGTCCTTGAACAGGTCCAAAATATAATTCACGGCGTCGCTCTGGACGAGCACCCCCAAGGTCGCCAAAGTCGTGCCCAGGATCAACGCGGCCATGATGATGGCTTTGCCAATATCTTGCCCGCGCAAAGTGCCGACGAGGACCGGCTCGCGCGAAAGATAGGCACTGGCAGCGTATAGCTCTTCCCCAATGAGGGTGTAGTCACAGGTGGTGACGAAAAAGGGGAGCTGGTGATCAGAATCTGTTCCGGCGATCTGGATCGCGCCCGTACTCGCCCCGGTTTCCGTCAGCAATAAGGATTCAGCAAAATAGGACCCCATAAAGAAGTTCGCGGCCGGCTTCTCGCGCAGCATGATCCCGTCCACGGCCGCCGTATAGCTGAACTGGTCGCCGGTGATGAAGAAATTAGAGTCCTCCCGGTAGGCGTCCGGCCGACCCACCTCCACATACGCTTCCTTCACGACCTCCTGGCAGACCGCCATCACGATCGGGTCCCGATGCGGCACTTTCAACGTCGTATCATAGCGCGCCACCTTCTTAGCCACTTCTCCCAGGATCACCGTTGCCGCGATCGTGGAGACGTCTCCCATGTCCCCGGCGCCCGTGAGATACAAGATCGGCCGGCCCATCTCGGTCGACCGCCCGATCGCTTCCTCGACAGCATCCAGCCCGGCGATCCGGCGCAAATACATGTGCGGATTTCGGCGCGATGCGCCGATGCTTGTCAGCAAAATGCCCGTGAACACTACAACGAAGGCAAGGTTATTGATCTGCGCCAGATTAACCCAGTTCGGCGCAGGCGTTGCCTCGGAGACCGGTGAGCTGACCTCCTGGTCACCCTCGCGAATCACCAATTTCGCGGCATAGCCCTTGCCATCTTCGATGGGAAAGCTTTGCGAGGAAGGAATTTTCACATAGTGATCGCCCTTCGCGGCCGGTTGGTCCCACCACGGGAAGTCGCCCGGCTTGATGTAGCGGGATTTGGACGGAAGCTCTGTGATTTTTTTAAACTCTCCGACAGACCCGTTCGCTTTTTTCTCGGCCAGCCATACCTGGACCTTACGATCCTTGCTGTCGCCGGGTGAAGCCTTCCAGACCAGGCTAATGCTTGTTCCGGCGTCGTTCGGAGTGTCCAGTGCGCGAAAGCCTTCGGGAGGGGTGAGTGGGAACGGGGCGGCGAAAGCCGCCCCGTGGATCAGCAGAAGAAGAAAAAGCGAAACAAGGATCACTTCTGAGCCAATTTTACGCTGATAGCTCCCCCAAGATCGCCTTCCTTCGCTCCTTCCTTCATGTAGCCGGAGATGTCCTTCTCGCCTTTGGGCTCGCCGTGGCAGCCGAGACAGCCCTTACCATAAAAGAGCGGAAGCATGACGCGAGTGGTCTTGCCTCCATCTGTGGCCTCGCTTACGATTTTCTCTCCTTGTCGGGGGTAGGAAGGGTCGGCAAATTTTTTCAGGATTTCTGCCTCGAATTCGTCCGCCTTGTTCTTCGGGTTGCGCAGGAAGGCGTCAAGCGTCGTCTGTTTCAGATAGATCCCGGACTTCGAGCTGAACTTCGCGGCGGCCTGCGTCCCGAAGGTCGCCGGGATGAATCCTTTGAAGCCCACGCCCTGCTTATTGATCACCGGCTGATAATCTGCGACCGTTTTCTTGCTGGCATCAACCAGTTGCGGCAGCAGTTGCTTCGCTTGGGCAGGCACCTTCTCATCTTTGAGCTTGCTGAGATCTACCTTGGCCCGCTCTTTGAACTTCTCTGTGAGCTGTTTTTCGAACGCCTCGGGCGTGAATCCCTTGTCTCCCTTATCAGGATCGTTGATCAGCGACTGATTCGCCCCCACCGTCACCCGGCCGGAATCCAAAAGAATGGCAAGAAGCCGCCCAGTTTCCGTTGCCTCCTCATCCGCCGCAAGCGCGATACCCGGCAGAAGGCCCATCCCGATGAGGCCAAGAATCGCTGCACACAGGCCGAATCTACTGATCGTCATAACCACCCCCTTTGTGTGTTAAACAAATCTGCTAAGGGGGCCAATTTTACCTATACCAATAAGCGAAATCTACGACTCTTCGATAATTTCTACATTTGCCCGGGGAACAACAACTTTGGAACCGTCAGCAAATTGGACCTCCATGACCCGTACGCGGCTCTCGGTCGGAATCATGGCGAGCTCCGAAGGCAGCGCGACGACTTCTCCGATGCGCCCGAAATAGGGTTCCCGAATGACCCGCACTGGATCTCCGATCTTCGCACCCTCCTTGACTAGAACGGAACGATCCTCCCGTCTGCTTGATTCTTCGGGTGTCAGGGGAACAATAATTTCCGGGCGGATTACACCGGCGCGGATTTGTGTAGCCCCGGAGAGGCAGGCCTTGCGCCCGCTCAATCCCCGAAGCAAATCAAAGGTCTTTCTCGCCATCGGAATGTGGCCGAATCCCTCAGTCAAGACGAGCGTAAAACCGATGTTCTCGGTTCCGGTAATGGCAACGCCAAGATCATAACCAAGCAGCGCTCTGAGATCTTTATCGTGCATGCCGCCGATGACCAGGCCTTTGACCCCGACAGCCTTCGCCCGCTGAAGAGCATCAGCTCCTACAAAGGAGCCTCCGATGACGATCTTACCGGCATGCTCAGGAGTCAGTTGCCGGGCGTTCAATGGCTCCTCGGGACTCTCCGACGCGAGGATCAGGGTTCCCCAGGTCTCACCGCCGATGCCAAAAATGCCCTGGATAAAAGCGCACGTGGTTTCGATCCGCACCCCCTGCCCGGGAATGACTTCGACGACCCGGCCATCGATATAACTAAACAAATCTAAACGACGCGGTGGTTCGCGCAACAGGACCTGTCCCGTTGAGTTCGAGATCGTTTCAATGAAACCGGTCACCGGCGAGGTGACGGATGACTTGAACCATTTGATCAGCGGTTTGGTCTCGGCGAGGACCTCGCCCTGCTCAACCCGGTCCCCTTCCCCTTTGGTCATATACTCCTTGAGGTCTTCAGGCTGGATGCCCATCTGGTTTACCACATTGATGACATGCACCTTGCCCGGCAATTCAGCACTAGCGACAACTTTCTCTGAGCTGACCGACTCGCCATCCTGTACATGCACTGCGCCCGGAATCGGAAGGATTCTTTTCTTTGTGATGACCGACCAAGGGGTCACGGTCAATCCCGGCGTGTAGCTGTGTGCCATACCTTAACGTTTACCTTGTGTCGTCTCTCCAGCCACGATGGCGGGAGGAACGGAAGCGGGATACAGGTTCAACGCTTGATGCCACTGGGTAAGAAGGCTTACACGATCTTCATGTCGGGAGGGCAGGCGCAAAGGCCGTCCGCGGCCATCCAGCAACAGGCCGACCACGCCGCCGCGCACCCGACGCTCAAGGGTCTCCCCACGGCCGGCTCCAACATCCACATTTCTCGCCGGCTTCAAGTGCACCATCGCCTCTTCCGAAACTCCGAGCGGGAGCAGCCGGATCTCTCCAAACTTCAATGTTCCCTTCAACTCTCCGGTTGGCAGGGCAATCGTGTAATCGAGACACCGCTCACCGGCTTTGTCTAGGCCGATGGGCGCAATGCAGGTTCCCAGATAGATCATGCAGTCGTGGACGAACACCTCCATGGCCGCCTGCTCATTCACCGTCGAAAGGACCCCGAGATGCGGCATCATAAAGATGCTGTCCACGGACAGCTCCGTGACCCCCAGAGGTTCGTAGGCGTCTACCATCATCAGCATCGATTGTACCCGGCGCGGCGCATGGGACAGGATCCCTCCGCTCCCCACGATCAGGTCCAGATCCAACATGTTGATAAGCGTTTGCCCTGAGCCTTTCTGCTCAAACACATCGGAGATGGAGCGCTCCTGTTGCACGCCTTTAAGACCGGTGGCAAGAGTCTTGTGATGCCCGAGCGCCAGCCGGAGTGCTTCACGAGCAATAGCCTGCTCGACCTGAAGCTCCTCGAGTGTTTGCGGGACCGTCGTCGGCCGAATCATTTTGTTCTTGATGCGATTGCGCAGGTCCTGCTCTTCAATGGAAAAAGGCACCCAGCGCATGATGTTTTCCAGACCGCTTTCGGCCAGGACATTTGAAATGCTGTAGCTCATTCCCAGATTGGCGGACACCGTGCGGTTGAAGGCTCCATGAAAGATTGAGAAGACATCCGTCGTGGCGCCCCCGATATCCACCCCGATGAGATTGATTCCCTGCTTCTTTGCGATCGTCTCCATAATCAAGCCCACGGCAGCCGGTGTGGGCATAATGGGAGCTCCTGCCCATTCAATCAGCTTACGATACCCGGGGGCTTGCGCCATGACATGCTCGAGAAACAGGTCGTGGATTTTGTTGCGCGCCGGGACGAGGTTTTCCCGCTCCATCGTCGGGCGCAGGTTCTCAGTGACCGTCAGGGCGGTCTTCTTGCCGAGGATCTCGCTGATGCGTCCGCGGGCTTCCTTGTTGCCCGCGTAGATCAGCGGCAGGTTATAACTCATACCCAGGCGGGGCCGCGGCTCGGCCGCGGCGATATACTCGGCCATCTCTACCACGTGGGTGATGGTGCCTCCGTCGGTGCCGCCGGACAACAGGATCATATCCGGCCGCAATGATCGGATGCGCTCGATCTTTTCGTGAGGCAGGCGGCCGTCGTTCGACGCCAACACGTCCATGACGATCGCGCCGGCGCCAAGTGCGCAGCGTTGCGCGCTCTCGCCGGTCATACTTTGCACCACGCCGGCGACCATCATTTGGAGCCCGCCGCCGGCGCTGCTGGTAGAGATGTAGAGATCCACCCCGGTCTTCGGGTTGCCGCCCGATCCCGACGGGGTGATGATGTGTTCTCCATCCAGGATCTTACGTCCGGAGAGCTCCTCGATCTCAGCAATGGCGTTGAGGACGCCCCGGGTCACATCTTCGAAAGGAGCTTCCACGGTCGTGGGCGCTTCGCCGCGGTATGTTTGGCGGTACTCGTTCCCGATTTTCTCGATCAGAATGGCCTTTGTGGTGGTGCTGCCGCAGTCCGTGGCAACAATTGTGCTCAGTGGCCGGTCGGTCGAGGATTGGGAGTCTATACTCAAGGATGACGCTCATGCTCGCGCGCATCTATGAGAACCGAGAGCCTTGAGAGGATATCGCGGCGCTCCAGAAGCAAAGCCACGCGTTCCACTTCCCGTTGCGCGAAGACAACACTCAGGATCGGCGTCAGGAAATGCAGGGCTTGGCTGCCGAGAAAATTCATAGGCCCGAGCGATTCTAAAAATAGGACCGCCGGGGCAGCCATCCCGCGCTGGACAATCGCATCGGCCACGCGCTCAAGCAGAGCAAGATCGGCCGGCGAGAGCGGTTCCGCAGGCGCCGCGGCAAAGGCGTCTCGGAGTTTGGATTGGAGGCCACTGATCTTTTGCGAGAGAAATCCCTTGGCTATCACGATGAGCTGCCGGTGCCGTGTCGAGCGCCTTCCTCGGCATGATATGAACTCCTGACCAGCGGCCCTGATTCGACGTGTCGAAAGCCGAGACCGAGGCCTTCTTCTTTGAGCCGCTGAAATTCCTCCGGCTCGTAGAACCGCCTGATCGGCCAATGCGCCTTGGTGGGCTGCAGGTATTGCCCGATCGAGAGGATCGAAACGCCGGCGAGGCGCAGGTCCCGCATCACATCGCGCACGTCTTCGAGGGTCTCACCCAGGCCGACCATGAGGCCGGACTTGGTCAGCGCACCCTTCTTTGCGGCCTGGTCCAACAGCGCGATCGACCGTGAATATTTGCCTTGTGGCCTGACCGAAGGAAATAAGCGAGGAACGGTTTCGATATTATGATTCAGGATGTGAGGCATGGCCGCAAGGACCGTATCGAGCGCGGCCTCATCGCCCATGAAATCCGGGATGAGAACTTCGATCGTGCAACTGGGAAGCTCATGCCGGACGGCTCGGATCGTCTCCGCAAAGATCGCCGCTCCGCCATCCGGCAGTTCGTCGCGATTGACCGAGGTGATAACCGCGTGCCGCAACCCCAGGATCCTCACCGCTTCCGCCACGCGCTTCGGTTCTGCTTCATCCAATGCCAAGGGCCGCCCGGTCGTCACCGCGCAATAATGGCACCGGCGCGTGCAGATATCGCCGAGGATCAAAAAGGTGGCCGTGCGGCTGTTCCAACACTCCCATATATTGGGGCAGCGCGCCTCTTCGCAGATGGTGTGAAGCTTGAGGCTACCGGTCAGCCGGCGGATCTCTTGATAATCCGGGCCCTCCCGGATGTTCACTTTAAACCACGCCGGCAAGCGCGGCCTGGCCGAAGCTTCAATGTCATCGAGTACAGGAATTCGCCGGCTCATAATTGTTCAGGATGCTCCAATTCCGATTTCAACGCCTGTAAGAATTTTGCCGCCCCGACCCCGTCTATCACACGGTGATCGCATGATAATGTCATCTTCACGCAAGATCTGATCTCCACCCGCCCATGACGCGCGACAGGTACCTCTCGAATGGAGCCCACGGCGAGTGCGGCAGCGGCCGGCGGAAGAATAAGCGCAATGAAATTCTCGACGACTTCATACATGCCAAGGTTCGAGATGAGAAATGTGGGGTTACTGTACTCCTCCGGTTGTAACTGTCGGTTGCGCGTCCGGCTTACTAATACTCGCTCCGCTTCGGCGATTTGGGCGAGGGTCTTGCTGCCGCAATCACGTAAGACAGGCACGATCAGCCCATCTTCCACTGAGACGGCGATGCCGATGTCAATGCTTGTGAAGACTTTGATGGCATCCCCCCCAAATGCGGCGTTCACGGCCGGATGTTGGCGGAGCGCACGTGCGCAAGACGCAATGATAAGATGGTTGATCGACACCGGGGACTGAGCAGACTTGGATTCGTCGACAATGCGAAGGCCATCTGTCATATCTGCTTCTATCATGACGTAAAAATGCGGGACTGGCGCTTTGCTTTGCGTCGTCATCCGCACGACAGCCTTTCGCATTTGCGATAACGGCACGTGCTGAACACCGGACTTTGGGGTTGAATCCTTTGTCTCTCGCTTGGCCTCCAGAGGCTTGATATCCCGCTCAATAATGCGTCCGCCGGGCCCACTGCCCTTCACTCCGGTGAGATCAATGCCTTGCTCACGGGCCAGCGTGCGCACGCGTGGAGAGACAGAGGCCGGCATTTCACTCGCCTGCCCCGAGCTCGTCATTGCACCCTCCCGCCCCGAGCCTGCCGAGACAGGCTCTTTTTCCCTTTGGACAGGCTCTTTTTCCCGTGGGACCGACCCTTTGCCCGGCGCAGCCGCCCGCCCCGAGTCTGTTAGCCCCGGGTCGGCCATTTCACCCTCCCCCCCCGAGCCTGCCTGGACAGGCTCTTGTTCCCGTGGGACCGACCCTTGTCCCGATGCGCCAGGCTCTTTTTCCCGGGGGACGGCCTCTTTTCCCAATGCCTCGGTTTCCGCAGCCGCCTTTTGCGCCGGAGCCGGCGTACCCTTCGAGAGACTTTCAATATCTTCATCCGGTTCAGCGATGATCCCGATGAGAGCCCCCGAGGGCACCGTCGATCCTTCGGACACCAAAATTTTGCGGAGCGTGCCCGAGCCAAAGGCTTCGAGATCCATCACGGCTTTGTCGGTCTCAATCTCCGCAAGCACATCGCCGCTTTCGACACGGTCACCTTCGGCTTTGCGCCATTTAACGACGACGCCTTCGACCATCGAATCGGTCAGTTTCGGCATGATGACGCGGCTAGCCATAAGCTTCCCTACGGTGATGCTACTGTTTATAGAGGACCGTGTGCACTGCCGCAACGACCCGTTCAACGTCCGGGACCGCGGCGTCCTCCAGATTCCGCGCGTACGGCATGGGAACATCGCGGCCTGTCACACGGATTATCGGCCCATCGAGTGAGTCGAAGACCGTGCTGTAAAGGCTCTCGGCGATTTGCGCCCCAAGCCCGGCAAACGGCCACCCGTCTTCAAGTATTACGACCTTGCCGGTCTTCTTCACGGAAGCGGCCAGAGTGTTTACGTCCAATGGCCGGAGCGTTCGGGGGTCGACTACTTCCGCCTGGATACCTTCGCCCGCAAGCACCTCTGAGGCCTCCAGCGCCACCGACAGCATCTTGGAATAGGCAATAATCGTCACATCGGTGCCGGCGCGCTTGACCTCCGCGACGCCGAGAGGCAACGTGTAATCTCCGTCTTCTACTTCGCCCTTCGTTGGATAGAGTAGTTGTGCCTCAATAAAGATCACCGGATTGTTATCCCGTATTGCCGCTTTCAGTAAGCCTTTGGCGTCACGAGGAGTGCCGGGAGCAACGACTTTGAGTCCTGGAACATGGCAGAACCATGCCTCGAGACTTTGGGAGTGCTGTGCTCCCAGCTGATGGGCCGCAGACCCAGGCCCCCGAATGACCATGGGTACGGAGACTTGTCCTCCCGACATGTACCGGATCTTTGCCGCATTGTTGATGATTTGATCCATCGCAAGTATCGCGAAGTTAAAGGTCATCATCTCGACGACCGGACGCAGCCCAACCATGGCGGCGCCGACCGCCAGGCCGGTGAATCCCAATTCCGTAATCGGCGTATCGACGACGCGGCGCAGTCCGAACTCCTCCAAGAAGCCTTTGCTGACTTTGAAGGCGCCCTGATAATGAGCGACGTCCTCTCCGATCAAAAACACCTTGTCATCTCGACGCATCTCTTCGCGCAAGGCTTGGTTGAGCGCCTCCCGATAGGTCAGAGTCATATGGTGTAGACGTCCTCTGACAAGGCTTCAAGGGAGGGCGCGGGACTCTTCTCGGCAAAGTCCACAGCCTCATCTACGATTTTCTTGACCTCCGCTTCAATGGTCGCAAAATCCGCTTCAGTCGCCGCTCGCTCGCCTAAGAGTTTGATCTTGAGGACAAGCAGCGGATCGCGCTTTTTCGCCTCATCCACTTCGCTCTTCGCACGATAATGCCCGTGCGCTGGGTCAGCCATCGAATGTCCGAGGAAGCGGTAGGTTAAGGCCTCGAGGAAATAGGGGCGCTTGTCGGTCCGCATTTTGTCGACGGCCTTGAGTGTCGCGTCGCGCACGGCCAATACGTCCATCCCATCCACACACGCGGACTCAATCCCGTAGGCAATGGCATTTTTCGACACATCGGTGTACAGAGCCACCGACCGCTCGACCGGAGTGCCCATCCCGTAACGGTTGTTCTCGCAGAGAAAGAGGACGGGCAGTTTCCACATTGCAGCGAGATTGAGAGTCTCGTGGCAGGCGCCGCTCGGGACCGCGCCTTCTCCGAAAAAGCAGAGGACGACCTGATCACCGCCGCGATAGTTCACGGCGAACGCCGCGCCGGCCGCCAGCGGGAGATGGCCGCCGACGATGGCGTAGCCCCCCATGAAGCGGCGCTCGATGTCGATGAGGTGCATCGAGCCGCCCTTGCCTCCACACAAACCGGTGCTGCGGCCGAAGAGTTCCGCCATGACCGCTTTGGGATCGGACCCCCTGGCCAGGCAATGACCATGATCGCGATAGGAGGAGAAGACATAGTCATCGGATCGGAGGACATCGATGGCGCCGACCGCCACCGCCTCCTCCCCGATATAAAGATGGCAAAAACCGCCGATCTTCCCAAGAGCGTACATCTCCGCAGTGCGCTCCTCAAAGCGGCGGATCAGCAGCATCTGTTTGTAGAGATTTAGAAGAAGGACCCGATCCACAAACTTATTGTAGACTGCGCGCGACGGAGTTTCAATGAAGGCGAGTACGAGCCAGGAGAACTTATTCCTTGCCGGTGTACTTGGCGATAATCGCCTCCTGTACCGACTTAGGACAAGCCTGATATTCCTTAAATTCCATGGTGAACGTCGCCCGGCCCTGCGTCTTAGAGCGGACGACTGTGGCATAGCCGAACATTGTCGCAAGCGGGACGAGCGCTTCCACCGCCGTCGCCGTCGCGCGGGTGTTCATGCCCACGATCTGCCCTCGCCGCGAATTGAGATCTCCGATCACGTCGCCGGTGAATTCATTCGGCGTCACGACCTCGACGCGCATGATCGGCTCCAATAGCTGCGGCTTGGCTCGCAATACCGCGGCTTTAAACGCCATGTTGCCCGCAATCTTGAATGCCATCTCATTCGAGTCCACATCGTGGTAAGACCCGTCGATGAGGTGCACCTCGATATCCAGGAGCGGAAAGCCTGCGAGCGGACCCGCTGTGATTCCTTCCTCCACGCCCTTCTCGATCGCCGGAATAAACTCTCTGGGGATGGCGCCGCCGCGGATGTCATTTTCAAAGACCAGGCCTGTACCGGCCTCGCCCGGCTTGACGGTCAACACCGCGTGACCATATTGCCCCCGGCCTCCGCTTTGCTTGATATGCTTGCCTTCAGCCTCGGCTTCGGCGGTAATGGCTTCGCGGTAAGAGACTTCGGGCGCCCCGGTGTTCGCCTCCACTTTGAATTCGCGTTTCAACCGGTCCACAAGGATTTCCAGATGGAGCTCACCCATGCCGGAAATGACCACTTCGCCGGTTTCCTCCTCGGTCTTGACTTTGAAGGTAGGGTCTTCCAGGGCGAGACGATTTAAGGCATATCCCATCTTCTCTTGATCTTGTTTCGTCTTGGGCTCAATCGCCATGGAAATGACCGGCTCCGGGAACTTCATCACTTCCAACATGATGGGGTGTTTCTCGTCGCATAAGGTGTCACCCGTGGTGGCGAACTTCATCCCCACGACCGCCGCGATCTCGCCCGCATAGACGGCATCGATTTCTTCGCGTTTGTCGGCATGCATCTTCACCAGACGGCTGGCCCGCTCTGACTTGTCTTTGGTTGCGTTGTACAGGTTCATGCCCTGCTGCATCGTTCCGGAATACACCCGCACGAAGGTCAACTGGCCGATATGCGAGTCGTTCAGCATCTTAAAGGCGATGGCTGCAAGCGGCTCACTATCGGAAGGTTTTCGCTCGATGGTTTTCAGGCCGTCGAGGCTGAATCCTTGCACCGGCAGAATGTCCATGGGCGACGGCAGGTAATCCACCACTGCGTCAAGCAAGTGCTGGACGCCCTTGTTTTTAAAGGCCGCGCCGGTCAAGACCGGAGTAATCTTCCGCGCAATCGTGCCATTGCGAATACATCGCCGGATTTCCTCTTCACTCAGTTCCTTGCCGTTCAGATATTTTTCCATGATCGTGTCGTCAAACTCGGCGACCGCTTCGATCATTTTCTCTCTATACGCCTGGGCCTGCTCGCGGAGATCGGCCGGAATTTCTTCAACATCGTACTTTGCGCCTTTGGTCTCGTCCTTGAAAGTGATCGCCTTCATCGCGATGAGATCAATGTGGCCTTTGAACTCTCCCTCGCGACCGATGGGAAGCTGGATGGGGACCGGATTGGCGCCTAAGCGGTCCACGATGCTTTTGACGCTCATGAAGAAATCGGCGCCCATGCGGTCCATCTTATTGATGAAGACGATGCGCGGGACTTTGTACCGGTCCGCCTGGCGCCAGACCGTCTCGGACTGAGGCTCTACACCCTGTACCGCGTCGAATACGGCTACGGCTCCGTCCAATACGCGCAGGGAGCGCTCGACCTCGATGGTGAAGTCTACGTGCCCGGGCGTGTCAATAATATTGATGCGATGCTTGCGCCATTCGCAGGTCGTGGCAGCAGAGGTGATCGTGATACCACGCTCCCTTTCCTGATCCATGTAGTCCATGACCGTGGCGCCGTCGTGCACCTCACCAATCTTATGGGCCACACCGGTGTAATACAGTATCCGCTCGGTCGTGGTCGTTTTCCCGGCGTCGATGTGAGCCATGATCCCGATATTTCTGAGTTTGCTAAGTTCGTGTGACCTCGCCATGTCCGGTAACCTTACCTTTACTTTTGCGACGCACGTTGCGAAACCCTTACTTGCCTTCTGTTTTCCCTCTTAGTGCCACGGAAGCGTGGGAATATGGAAAAGGATGGCAGGGATCAGTGCAAGCGACTAACGGTTCATTTTACTGAAAACTCGGTGGGGGGTCAAGTGCAAAAGCCGCCTAGGCATGAGGCCTGACCACAATCTTGGGCCTCACTTCGGAAGAGAGAAGGACGGACGCCGTTCGCGCTGCAATTGCGCGTCCGTCTATCAGCCTAAAGACTCGCTTGTTTCGGGAGGCTACGCGCTTGGAGATTCGAGCAAGGCCCGCCCCTTCTCGAAAGCTACTTCGAAGCTCGCCTTCGTTCGGTGTGCGACGCCGGCGACTTCCTTGCGTACCTTGTTTGCATACTGCGTAAGTTCCTTTCGGTTTTCCCGGCCCGTCTTTGGCGCGTATATCAACCCGGCCGCGGCTCCAAGGACGGCCCCGCCGATGACGAGAAGCGCAATTGCGCGAACTGCCGATCCACCCTGTTCCTCCATGACCAGACCTCCCGGTAAAGTTATTTTACAGTAAGAGACAGCAAGAATTGTACCGAGCCTCTCAAGAGTAAATATCCTGATGCTAGCGGTCTAAAGCGGTCTGAGGCGGCTATTACGTAGGAGAGATGGCCTACCCTGTGGCGCGCACGCCACACTGTAGTGGAATACCCGCTAGCGAACGTCCGACCCTCGTTGACATTGGCGGAGGCCGTTCAGGAAGGAGTTACTGACTCTTCAAGCGTTTCAAGAGACGCCACCTGCGAATGGTCATGACCTTGGTTTGAAGACGAGTCGGCGCATGCGGACCGAGGCCTGTTTTTGCTACAGTGAGGAATTCATCGACGACGCTGAGCGCCGCTGACAGATTGCTCCCGCGCTCCAAGAGATCGCTCAACCTCAAGTACGCCGGAACGATATAGGGGTGCTGAGTGCCGTCAAGGGCCTGACAGATCAGCGACCGGTACCGTGACATCGAAAAATTGGGATTGGTTCCTTCTGACTGTAATGCTTCCAACAAATATAAGCCCAGGCGATCCGGCCCGCCTGGCAGAGAGCCCGCCGATGACGCGAGTTGAATCATTTCAACTTCAGATAAAGTAGGCGGCTCCTCGGATTCCCTCAGAGTCTTTGAGAGCCGCTCGGCCTCGGGCCAGTTCCCAATCAAGCCGACAAGTTCACACCGACACCCGGCAGGATTGACGCAGAGCGTCGCCATGGGTCGAAAGCCTTTCTTGTTTCTCTGCGCTGATGAGAAGACCTTTCCTCGAGCCTGCCGGCAAATCTCGCACGTATTCGTATCAATCGGAGTCGCAATAATGTACATGCGGATGCCGCCGTGACTTTTGACCCATTTCCGGATGGTTCGCGCTGCGCGGGGCTTAATCCGACCCGCCCGCAGTTCGATATCATGTAATTCCCAGGTCATCAGCAGGCCCAAGACCCCGAGCAGATACGGCAGGAATTCAGTGTGAAGTTGGATGGGAAACAACCAGGTCATAAGCGCGCCTCTCGATTATTACTACTAAATACCTAGTTGGTATTATGGCCTATCAGGAACCTGGTGTCAACGCGATTGAACGATTGTACGCGGAAAAACCGATATAATGTACGTAGTTATACCATTTAAGGGCAGATCGCGCCCTTGAGTAAGTCGACTTAAGTCGAGGGCGGGCTCATAAAAGTATGAAATTCCTCCGAAAAGTCTACTAATGACCATGCAAACAAGATACCTGACCTTACTGACGCTGACGCTCGTCCTAATGGCGATCTATGGCTGTAGGTCATATACCGTGCCACCTCCCGCAGAGTCGGGGCAAACCCATGCCGATTATGTCGTGTTCGGGCTATCGGTTTTCTGTCCTGCCACAGACTCCCGCTGCCTGGGGGATCAGTTTAATCGGTCTCTTGGCCAGACGCGGAAACAACACATCCGAGAAAACGGACGCCCGCAACAGCTCACCCTGTTTACCAACGGAGACGCCGTAGCTGAGTGGCGATTTCGAGGATCTGGCGATCACGTGACGATTACCTATGATTCAGGAGGTATTGCCCGTCAGTGGCGATATGACGGCTCCTGGGGCGCTGTGTCTGGGCCTGTTTTACGGCGTACATCTCCAACTGTTCCCTATCAAGGACCTCCCGAAAAGTCTCCTCAATAGAGGTTCGATACCCTGAGGAGCCTTTGCCTCCTGACGTGGTATACTGCAGCCCTTTAACCTTGCGGAGGGAGCAGAACATGTTGTGGACAATCTTTGTGATCCTCTTGGTGCTGTGGGCCCTCGGGCTTGTTTCGTCTTACACGCTGGGGGGATACATCCATATTCTTCTGATCATCGCTGTGGCAGTCCTCTTGATACGAATCATTCAGGGCCGCCGGCCCGTGTGACAGGCGGGTTACCGGGGAGCGCCGAGACGTTAAGCGGGGATAACGACTGCCCCCATCGTCCCGCATGGACAAACTCTGTTATCGGTCTCCTCGTGCGCAATGCACCTTCGCGACGACGTAATTCCTCCGGCAGCGTATTCGGGTCGCCGAGATACCCGAGCGCAATCATCGCGACCGGTTCATGCCCAGCCGGAAGATTGAGTAAGTCTCGCGCCTTTTCCACTTCAAAACCTGCCATCTGGTGCACGAATATGCCCTGCGTCAACGCCTGCAGGATCAGATTCTCTACTGCCATCCCGACGTCATGAAACGCATGCCGATTCGGTGACTGATCTTCGTCAAAGTTGAGTTTCGCAATACTCAGCATCAACACCGGCGCCTGCCCCGCCCAGAGCTGGTTTCCAGGGTGCAGGCAGCTGAACAGCCGATCGTAGTCTGTCTTGACTTCCTTTGTCGTCAATACAAAGCTCCATGGCTGTTCGTTGGCGCTAGACGGCGCCCATCGAGCGGCTTCGAAAATGCGGCAAAGCTCCTCTGCAGGGACCGCGCGGTCTGCAAAAGCTCTAGGACTCCACCGTCGCTCAATCAGATCATGGACGGGGTATTGGGTCGGAGCTGGTTTCTGCATCGTTCGCGCATCTCCGGCCTGTGTCGCCACAGGCCTCAAAGCTTATGATCTTGTGGTCCGAGAAGCAATCGGTCTTGTCAGGTTTTCCCTGACAGACGATTACAATAAATTGCGGTACAGTGCTCTTGGCTTTGACAGCGCGAGCCAAGGCAAGCCATCAAACGAATGGTGGGTACGAGAGCAGTGGCGTGAAACGCTGGACGATCGGACTCTGGGTGCTGGCTTCTGGCCTGTCTTCGACCTGCCCGGCCGCCGAAGCCGCAGACCCATCTCGTCCCAATCTGACCGAATTCCGCCAACTGATGGACATGGAAGTCACCACCGCCACGCTGCGTCCGCAAAAATCCAGCGACTCCCCGGCCACCACAACGGTGATTACTCAGCGCGAAATTGCAGAATTCGGATATCGCACCCTGGCCGAAGCCTTACGCAGCGTCGCCGGGATGTACATTCGCAATGATCGCAACTATCTGAACCTTGGCGTTCGCGGCTTCTCGATTCCTGGTGATTTCAGCACCCGGGTGCTGTTGTTAGTGGACGGGTACCGGGTAAATGACCCTGCCTATCACCAGCCATTGGTCGATTATCTCTTGCCGATTCCGATCGAGGCGGTGAGTCAAATCGAAGTTGTCATGGGGCCGGGATCTACACTGTATGGAAGTGACGCGTTGTTGGCGACCATCAATATCATCACCAAGGACGGCGAGGATCTCCACGGCCTCTCGGCGAAGGCGGAAGCCGGCAACAAGGATACCTTCCGCCCGGTCCTGACGTACGGGAAGAAATTCGGCGATGAGGTGGATCTACTCGCCTCGGGTCTCATCTTCCGTTCGCACGGCGATGGCATTGTCAAATCCCCGGGCCTTCCAGACATTGTCGACGCCGACAAAGAACGCGCAACGCTGGGATTCGCAAAACTTCGCTATGGCGGGTGGACCGTCAGCCTGTCAGGCTCGACCCGCACGAAAGATATTCCCACCGCCTCCTACACCACGATTCCTCAGCAGGGCTCATCCACACGGGACGACTACTTGTTTTCAGACATCCGATATTACCACGCTATTGATTCCACCAAGAGTTTGACGCTTCGGACGTCCCTTAATAATTACACATATGAAGGGCACTACCTTATCGATAATGGTCCGCCGGTGGGCGTGTTAGATTTGCGGGACCAACTGCAGACGAGCTGGACCCGCAGCGAACTGCAATTTTTCTGGGACGTCGCTAGCTGGAGCCGTCTGACGGCGGGCGGCGATTATGAGCGCGACCTGCGCGTGCGGCAGAGGCTGTTTGATGCGACCGGTGTGATGCTGGATATTAATACCCCGACCTGGACCTATGGGCTGTTTGTTCAGGACCAAATCGCCCTTGGATCACTGACCGATCTGACAGTCGGCGTCCGCTTCGACGAATACAAGGATTCGGGGGGCACCGTGAATCACCGCGTAGCGCTCGTGGACCGCCACCTTCCGAGCACGACGCTGAAGCTCCTGTATGGAACCGCTTCCCGGACACCGACGCCCTATGAGTTGTTCTACACCGACAACGTCACAATCGCGGCCAACCCGAGCTTGAGAATCGAGGAGATCACCACCTACGAGGCCGTGATTGTCCATGCCTTCCCGTTCGCAGTCACCGCTTCCCTCTCGGCCTTCAGTTACACCTTCCATAATCTGATTGCGCAGCGAAGTATCGGAGACAATCTGGTCTCTTTTCAGAATGTGGGAAGATCTACCGCCCGGGGGCTTGAAGTGGATGTGCGAAAACGCTGGTTGGCAGCCGGGATGGTGCACCTCGGCGGGGTTCTGCAAAACGCCAAGGATGAGAACGGTACACACCGCGTGGACAGCCCGTACTATATCCTCTATGTCGATGTCGTGACTCCACTATGGAGCCGGAACACCACCTTCGCGGTGGACACGCAGTTTCTTGGTTCGCGGAAGACTCTTGCCGGCGGCAACACCGGCACCTCACACGCAACCACGCTGACCTTCCGCTGGCGAGACATTTTCAGGTTACGGAATCTCGATCTGACCGCCACGGTCTACAACCTTTTCAACGAACGCGCCTTTGTGCCCGGAGGCAACGAGCACCAGCAAGATCTGATCCCTAGTCCAAACCGGCTAGTGCTCGTCGGACTGCAATACTCATTCTAGCGAGACCTCACCGGCTGATGCGGTAGGAGACCGTCCCGACCGCCACTCGGAAGATTGTCCAGAGGGCTCAGAGCATCCGGCCCTGAGCCCCCTGGTGCTTCCACGGCGCCAGTTACTTCGGCATCTTCATCGATACCGCGTTAGCCGCCGCTTGATCCAAAACCATTTTCTTCATTCAGGCGATCCAGAAGGTCACGATAGCCTGGGTGACGAGACATATCATGAAATTTGACCGGAATGATGCGTATACACGCCTCGAGCAACCGCGTTGCGGCCTCGGTTGAGACGCCATATTCTCGCTGATCCAGCATCTCCATAAAACGACTCATGGCGGTGGAAACCGACCGCTCATCACCGTAGCGCAACGCTGTTCGAACGATCTGCAACTGCCCGAGGTATGGCTGGAGACTGTCTTCCGGAACGGTGCTGGCAGTAACGCCCGTGATGGTATCAATCCAGGCTCCTTGATCTTCGAGCAGCGCCATCGCCCCCGTCGGGAAGATAGCCAGTGCAAGCGCAGCGATCAAAGCCATAAACCATCTCGTATGTATATTAGGCGTATTCATTATTACTCCTCCCTTTCACACTACGGACCAGTTGACTGCTTCTTGTTGACTCGTTTCCTGATACTGCATTGACCTCCTTTCCTTGGTAGGGTTGAGCCGATCAAAATGTTGGCGAACTGGAAGTTGGAGCAGGACAGGCCATTGTGTCTGTAACTTTTGGAGGGAGGCGGGCCGACGCTTCATACGACACATCCACAATTGCTGACGCCATAGACGCCTGAGCTTTTTGGACGGTCTCATTTTTTTGAAGCGGTGTCAAGAATATATACTAGAAACATATTCTGTATGATTTTTCATCAAGACTATTAGCCTAAGTTATAATTTGACATTTGATTTAAGTCAGGTATTGCCATTGCGGGCTGCTCTCGGCAAACGATGGATCAGAGACGGCTACTGGGCAGGAAAGTTACGTCGGCCGCGACTCGATCTGATAGTTCATCCAGGTCTGAAACCACTGGTAATCACTTTGGTAGGCGTATTCGGTGGGCTGCATCTCGGCGTCCTTCGGCGCAAGTAACGCGTATGCGCGGGGCCAGTGTTTGGTCCACCAGGACTTCAGCTCGTCGGCATCATACGCTATGCCCTCCGCAGTGCGGATGCCTGCAGCGGTAATCACATCACAGACAATGGGCCAGGCTCGGTCCTTTCCCAAGCCTGCGGATCGAAGATGCTCCTTCAACAGAAAGACCACCCACACCTCAGTGCTGTGTTTTTTGTTGTGCCTAAAGTGGATGACCTGTCGGAACGGTGTGGAGTTCAGGCTCTTGACGACGGAGGTATAGTCCGGACCGCCCAAGCGCCCCGCAGCCTCGCCGATTCCTTCCAGCAATGCGGAAAGATCTAACTCCGAGGTGACCGGGGCCGCGCTGGGCTTCGGCCCCGATTCAGTCAGCATCGTGAGAAACGGCCTTAGCTCGCGCAGCCGCGCGACTGCCTGTTTGAGGATCTGCTCCGATTCGATCCAGTAATCGGGATCGTTCTTTGCGGTCCGTTCCTTTCCCATCGGCGGCAGGATCGGCGGAACCCAGTAACGGATCAGCACGAACAGGACATAATGCAGATCGCCGCGGGCCTCCAAAACCTTGGAGAGGGCCTCAAGCGCACCGGATCCGGGCATGAAAAAGGAGACGCAGGGGCTGCCGACGCCTAATTGGGTGGCTGTGTCGGTCCACCATTGGGTCAACTCATTCCATTGTGCCGGGGGGAGCATGGTCGATAGTACCGTTTCGCGTCATGAGCTGTCTATTTCAACGGATCAGTCAACCGGGAAAAGAACCTCTGCCACCTTCCCCAACCGTAAGAAAATAAACTTGAACCCCGCCGGCGGTTCACCGAATCCCTGCGCTACCGCCTGCATGTAGTGCCGCGCCTGCCCGCCATAGGCCTGCGCTCGCTCCGCCATCTCAGCCTCGCTCACGCGATCCGTCTTATAATCGGCTATCCACAGGCGGCCGTCTTTCCGATAGAGCAGATCAATGCGCCCTTCCATGAGACCTGTCGGCAGATGCCCGGAGGGAAAGCAAAACGGCATGAGAAATGGAATTTCGCGGGCGACGATGGTCGAGCCGCACAAATCGGCATACATATCCGACTGTATGAACGTGGACAACATACCCTGGAGATCAGCTAGAATCGCTTCCCGCTCCGGGTATAATTCCTCGGGCAGTTCGAGGCCGAGTGCCGACTCTGTAATCTGATGTGTCGGTTTAAGTTTATCGGTGTAAGTCAGTTTATTCAAAATGGTATGCATGATGGAACCAATGATCATCGCTGATGTCTGAGATGATGAGCCTTGTCCCGCGACTCGTGTCTTCACGGCCAGAGAGCTCGCTGTTACGATGATCGGATTGTCGCGACGGTGCCGATAGGCCTCTTCTCGCTTGTGCCACCGCGGCACAAAATCCGCCATATCGGGCACCGGCTCCGCAGGCCGTGCCGCTGGCTTCCATGTCCAGAGCCTGCCCTCGTCCGGCGGGAGGATAGTCTGTATAATTCTACCGTCTCCAGCTTCCAAGACGGGGCAATCCTCTTTGCCCAACGATTCTCCGATAGCTTCCCGGCAGAGGGCTAGAAAATTACCGGATGCCGGGCGCCGGCTCAATGCGCCCGAAAGCACCAGCCGTTCCTTGGCCCTGGTCATGCCCACATACAGCAAGCGCCGCTGTTCTGAGGTCATCCGCGCGGACAACTTTTCTGCAGTGAAGATACCCTCCAGAGTACTGATACCTTCGAAACGCAGGCCCACCACATCTGTCGACCAGTCATGATGCACCTCGATGGAATCGAATTGCGTCGGGGTCCCCGCTTGGAGCCCTACAAGGACCACAATGGGAAATTCCAGACCTTTCGCCTTGTGAATCGTCAAAACCCGCACCGCCTCTGAGGAGTCCTCGGCGAGGCCCGTCTCGGACTCATCTGGCGGATCTACGATACGCCCAGACAGCAGTTCTGCGAATCCGGCTAAGGTGAGCGCAGGATCACCCACCAGCTCGTCCGTCAGCCCCCGGACCTTCCAGAGATTCGCCATCGCCTGCTCACCATGCGCCGAAGCGGCCGCCAACTCGAGCACCGGCAACCGCTCGAAGATCAGATCAAGGGCGCTCGGCAGCGGCCGTCGGGGGCAGTCCTCATGCAACATTTGGAGCACCGCATAGAGCCGATGAAGATGCGCGGCCTTCGGATGTTCGTCCAAACGGGCGTGCGCTCCCTGTCGGTAATCCAGCGCGCCGAGCGCCGTAAGCTCTCTCACCTCGCCATCAGAGAGGCCGCCGAGGGGCGAGCGCATCAGCCCCAGCCGGGCAACAGCATCATCGGGATTCTGAATGCACCGCAGCAGATTGACGAAATCGATGACCTCCTGACGCTGATAAAAATGTTTTTCTCCTTCGGCAAGATACGCCAGACCGTGCCGACGCAGGGCGTCCAGGTAATGTCTCCCTTGACTGAAGGTGCGAAACAACAGCGCCACATCACCGGGCGCGGCCTTGCGCCGGCGGCCGTCCCGATCGATCAGGACTTCCTTCCCGACTATTTCCTGTTTCACCCACCGCGCAACAGCCTCCGCCTCGCTTCGCATCGCTTCTTCCGCGCTAAGCTCATCGGTTTCATTGCTCTCATCGTCTTGGGCGACTAGACGGAGTTCCACCCCCGGCATGCCGGCGCAGGTGGTCCTATCCGGTTGAGGCTCAAGCGGGTGGTATGCGGGTTGTAGACCAGGCTGCTCGCTGATCAATCGAGAGAACAGACCATTTATGCAGGAGATGATCGAGGCATGGCTTCTGAAGTTCGTGGTCAACGTCAAGGCCATACCACCTTGGCTCACGACCCGATCAGTGACCTGTTGGAAAGCTTCGATGTCTGCCCGCCTGAACGCAAAGATGGATTGTTTCGGATCTCCGACGATAAACAGCTTCCCCGGCTCAAGTCTCACCTCCTGCCACGAGGCGGCAGCATCCTCCGACCGCTCGCATAAGAACAATAAGATTTCGTATTGGACCGGATCTGTATCCTGAAACTCGTCCACCAGGACCGCCTTGAACTGCTGCTTCAATCTTCTCCTGACTTGGGGGTGGGACTTAATCAGCGCACGCGCCCGTGCAAGCAAACCATCAAAGCCAATCCGACCCGCTTCAAGAAATCGTCGCCGACATCCTTCGGCAAACGGGATCAAAATCGTGAGCACGGCTGCGAGATACTCATGGTCGGTCTTGAGGAGGGCTTTTGCAGTTTCGATCAACGTGATCGCCTCTGCGAAGTCCTGCTCATCCCATTGGCCCGGCGGTTTGGAGCCCGGATCCTTGGTTTGCAGAAGGATGCGGCTATCTTGGCTCAGCCCGGAGATGGCCTCCAGTCCTCCCGTTAGTACCAGCTCAAACAGATGGGCCGAGACGTCAAGGAGCTTTTCCACTTGCCGCGGTTCCCGCTCTCGATGACGCTCGCCCATCAGCAGAACCCGCGTCCGCGCCAGACATTTTCCAAGCCAGTTTTTAAGCACCGGTGTCATTGAACCGGGCTGCATCTGGGCCATCATCAGTGGAAGAGGCACTAGGTCCTTCGTAAGTTTTGTCGCCAGCTCACGCAGGCTCTCGAGGCTCGTGCGTCGAAGGACGCGCTTCCAGATCTCATGCCGCTCTCCCAGCGAGCCGAGTTCGACCTGAAGCCATTCCTGCCAGTCACGCTCAAAATGCCGTTCAAACCCGCTCCCATCATCCGGCTCGAAGCGCGGATCGACGCCGGCTTCGATCGGATAGCTGCGAATCAGATGCGCGGCAAAACTATGAATCGTCCCGATCTGGCTTCGCTCCAATTCCTCGAGCGCCCGCTCCGCCCGAGTCCTTATCTCGAGAGGAGACACTCTATTGGCGGCGGCGAGAGCTCCGCACGCCTCAGAATTCAGCCGTAGGTCCAGCAGACGTTCGCGCAAGCGTACCTTCATTTCGTGAGCGGCTTTTTCCATGAACGTGAGCGCCACAATCTCAGAGAGCGAGACCGGGTCGGGGGATTTCATGAGCAATTGCAAAAGACGGTCTACGAGGAGCGTCGTCTTGCCAGTGCCCGCGCTGGCGGTGACGACGATGTTGCGATCGAAGGTGGTCGCGGCGGAGAGCCGCGCATCGGCATCACGTAGGATGAGTGTGTCAGGCACGCGGGTAGGGCGCATCATCGCCGTCTGCTTCGCCGGCGTCGGGTCGTGGGACTTTTATGGTCCTGAGATTCTTGAGGAGCCTCATCGCCGGGTCAGTTCTGGCCCGCCTGCCGGTCGGAGTGTGCGTGTAGCGGCAGGCCGTGGCAAAATCGCAGTGTCCGCAGTACTCTCCAGGAAGAATTGAGAAACGTCCTTGCCGAATCCCGTCCAGCAGGCGCTGCAGGGTCTTTGTGATCAGCACGCGACTCTGTCCCTCCCAACACGCAGCGTCGAGCGCCGTCCGCCGGATCGGCATGTCGCTCCATCTCGATCCCAAAAAGTAAAAGGCCGCTGAATCAGGTTCGACCAAACGATCGGGCAACACATATTTGGCAAGATGCAGGTAGAGCAGTGGCTGAAGCCGTTGGGCCCTCATCGTGGCAACGGCAAGATCTTTATCTCGAGCGGCCATCGTGCGGCTCCCCGTATACTTATAATCCACGATTCGGATGTGGACCGTTCCTGCGACCTCCCTCAAATCCACCCGATCGAGAACGCCGTGAATCATAACCGGTCCATCCGAGGATGACCCCAGATCAAGCGGGCCCGCCACCGAAAACTCGAACAACGAAGGGCGATAACCGGACTTCGACAGTTCGACGAGATCGTTGCTCACGAGCTCTTTCACCAGGCGTAGAATCTCCTCCTTGGCGACTTCCCAGAGCAAGGGATAGCCGGTGGCCTCAGTACGCTCGAACTCAGAAAAGACCGCTCCCGCCGCGTCCCTGAGCCATTCAAGAGCGTCCTCGGGAGGAACTTGGACCATCGGCAAGCCGGTCCCATGGAGCCGCTCATAAAAAGCGCGCAAGACCGCGTGGCAGAGCTGGCCGCGGGTGCGGCCATCAAGCTCGTTCACCGACTCCGGCGTCGGCAGCGGGATCACCCGCAAGACCTGCGTGCTGTAATACTGAAAGGGACATTCAGCATACCGTTGCAAGGCCGTCGGCGAGAGCGAGATGGGAGCCCCCAATGGATCTTCACCGACAAACCCGTCGTACCCGGTCAGCCGAGGGTCGGCACTGTCAATGCTGGCCAGCGCGCTCAGCCCTTGCGCCAGAAGCGCTGCCGGTCGGGAGAGAAATTCTAATTCTGAGGCGACAGTCCGAGAGTCAAAATCGCTCTGGAGAACTACTCGAAGAGCCATCTCCTGCGCCGTGAGCAGCCTTGGTTCGCAGGGCCACGACTCCCACCGCTCCGTCGGGCGGCGGCTGATGACAGCCTCCTGGCCGCTCAGTTCGCGCTGTAGCTCCGCCAGATAGCCGGATGGCGCCAGCGGCCGGCCATCACGATCGGCACGTTGATAGCTCAGATACAGCCGCTCCTTCGCGGACCTCAAAAGCAGCGTGAAAAGCAGCCGCTCTTCCGCAAAGCCATCGAGCTTGCGAGCTATCTTATAGCCAAGATCGCGGTTCAAGATGTCCCGATCGGCATCTGCTAGAAAGGCGTCTTCCTGGATGGATCGAGGGAAGACTTTGTCATTGAGCCCTATGACAAAGAGCGCCCGGAAACGAAGGCCGCGAGCAGCCATCGCATCCAACACGCGTACGCCGGCGAGATCTTGCGTGTCTGAGGGCAATTGCGCCCTCTCCAGCATGCGCACCAGGTAGTCACACCATTCATCGAGGCTGACCTCATCCTCAAGAAGGTCCAATGTTTCAACGGATCTCATGCTGGCTCTCACCGCCAACTGAACCTGCTCGATGAGAGTCGTTGCGATGTCCTCCGTCCAGGCTGACAGTTCAAACCACCGTGGAAGAAGGTTCATGAAAATCGTGGTGTACTCCTTCCAACCGGCGCGCGTGGGAAGCGCCGACAGATCTTCATGCAATTGCCTGACCATCTGCCAAAGGAGCAAGATCTCGCCTTTCGGGACAGGCAAGGGCGCCTGGTCCTGGCTTGATGATACCGTCGGTCTCTTATCCGCAGCTCGTTGCAAGCGCACCCAGTCGCCAAAGCCGTTACCCTCGGCAGAGCCCTTGGTAATATTCAAACGGCGGGTGATCCAGTCCCACCGATCCACGCGAGGGGCGAGCTCCTCCGAGGCCGTGTGAAAGCGGCAGAACGGCGATGTGAGCACATCCAGAACCTCCGCCCGCGGAAACATCGCCGACCGCAGGCCTATGAACTGCACGATGGTTTTGACCAACGGCTGGTGGATCAAAGGCTCCCCCAACGGACACGAAAAGGTAATGCGGTTCTCATCGAAAACTTTACGGACCACCGAAATGACAGGGTCCAGTGCCCGCGCGACGACGCCGATCTCCGCCGGCTCCATTCCCTGATCCTCGACCAGTCTTAAGATTTCTTTCGCCACGGTGAAGACTTCGCTATCGATCCCCACGGCGCTGAAGATCCGGCACGAGTCACGTACTGCGGGTGCCATCTCTGCGGCCAGCGAGCCAAGAATCGATCGATCTTCCACCCGAGCATCCTCACCTCCGAAAGGAAGTGGAATCTGGGTAGAACCCTGCTGGTCTACGTCAGACGCAAGTTGAGAAGTCATGCCCGTGATGTAGGTGTCGAAAAACTGTTGCGCGAATCTATGGGATGGATTCCCGTTATCAAGGGGAAAGAGGACAGTCGTCGGATAGCCCGCGTGGACGGTTTTGAAGAAATCGAGCTGGCCTTGTGTCAGATCATAGAAACCGTAATAGATAATTCTCTTCATGCGGGCAAGAAATCCCGAATGTGGCACCTGGGGCACCGTGAGCCGGGCAAGATCATCCGGATCGGCGATTTGCAGCGAGCGATCGGTTGCGAGTACGGCCCGATAAAGATGGAGCAGGCCGCGAAGACGCTGAGGGTCCTCGCCTCCGATGATCCCCTCCTCGACCGCAGACAGAGCCGAGGCAGGATCGATCCTGGCCTCTTTTAGATCCTGGATGGTGGCCCACAGGCCCGCCCAGACGCCGCGCATCCGCGCCCATTCGCTGAAGACCTCAAGGCTCGGCAATCCCCGTTTTACCAGCGAGCGCAGAAGTTCCTGGCGAAATCCGTGGTCCACTAGTTCCGGCAGGCGCATCTGTGAATTTTCGCGCATGATTGTCACGGCCAGCTGATGGAAAGTGAGAATATGAACGTCAAGGAGCGCTGCATGCCGCTCAACCGACAGCAACCACTTTACCCGGCGGGCCAGCTGTTGTGAGGGCACGAAGATCGCGACGGGGCTGAGAGGATCGGACTGTTTCGCCGCCTGGACCTCACTGACCAACACCTCTTCCAAATCGGGATGGAATGGCGCGCACACGATTCTCATCATAGGCGGGCTAGTTTTGCTTCACGGTCACATCGGCTCGTTGTGTCGCCGATTCCAAGGCGGCCGAATATGCTGATCGGGCCGCCTGGGCGTTGGCGTCATTGTCGTCAACCAACCCGGCTTCCTGTAAAACGGCGAGCCGCGGATTGGGATCCAACCGAAGGACGCCATTCACGTCCAATACTCTCTCGCCATCCTTGAGCACAGTTGCGAACGCTTCCAGCCATGAAGAAATGATTGCCTGCAAGGCAGGAGAATCTTTGGGCATCCGGCCAAGCCGGACTTGAGGGAGAAGTTTAGGAATGGGGTCGGAACGTTGCAGAAACGGAAGCACGCGATTGAGGAAGTCCTGTTGGCTCTCCACAATACCGAGTAGGTTACCCGGTTTCGGGCTGGCAGTCCGTGCCGTTGCAATCGTTGCACATGAATGCGCCGTCGACGAATGACATCGGCTCATCGCAGACCGGGCAGTTGGGAGCCTCAGTACGTGGAAGCTCTCGCAGGACATCCAGATCGAGGTCGTTGTCGAATTCCTCAGGCATACTGTTTGTCAGCCGTCCTTCTTGAGTCCTAAGGCCTTCTCCGCGCTCTCCCGCGATGGCACGCCGATGAACTTCAGTTTGCCGTCGATGATTGTCGCCGGGGTGGCCCGAATCGCGTGCCTATCCGCGAGTTCTTGCCCATCCGGACTCAGGATGTCAACCTCTCGGTAACCGAAGCTATACTTCACGCGTAATCCCTTCCAGAGATTTTTGGCTGAGGGACACGCGCTACAGCTTTGAGAATAGAGCACGGTGACGTTCGCCATAGCCTATGGTAACACCCGGTCCGCGGGTCCGCAAGAGACACCAGGGACTAGTCTATAGAGGCGAGGGCAGCCAGTGTGGGTTTCCCATTGAGGACAGCGATGACGTTCTCCGCAGCCATGACTGCCTGCCGCAAGACGGATTCTTCGGTATTGGAGCCGGCATTACCCGAGACCAGCACATTCTCTTGAGCCAAGAGGGGGACGGTGAACGGCGCTTCATCGGATGGCAGATCAAAGGCAGCGCCGCGAATCCGCTGCCCTCGGAGGGCATCCAACACCGCGCCTTCGTCAATCAGTTCCGGCCGGCCGGTATTGATCAGGTAGGAGCCCGGGCGCATTCGCGCCACCCGCATCTTTGAGAGCCATCCTTTGGTATCCGGGCTGAAATCCAAATGCAGGCTGACGACATCAGAATTTTTTAAAAGCTCGTCGGCGGGGACATATTCGATCCCATGGTACTCAGCAAAGGCTTCGTCCGGACGCATGTCGAACGCCATCACGTTCATTCCCAAAGCCAAGACGCGTTTCGCAACCTCTTTGCCGATGCCGCTCATGCCCACGATCCCGAGCATTTTGCCCATCAGCTCTACCCCTGAGACTGAGGACCATTTTCCACTCCGGATCTCGCGGTCCATTTGCGGAATACCGCGGAGCAGGGCAAACATGAGCGCGATCGTCAACTCGGCGACTGCGGGATAGGTCACCCCCGGGGTAAAGGTCACCGGTATATTCCTGGCCGCCGCCACATCCACATCGATATTATCGACGTTCGTGCCGAATTTCGAAATCACCTTCAGCCCGGTGGCACGATCCAGAACCCGATGCGTGACGGGATCGTCTCCAACGATCAGCGCTTCCATCCCCGGCACATAGGCTGCCATTTCGTCCTCGGTCAGGACCCGGGGCCGAGGATTCGCCACGATCTCATAACCCGCTTGCTTTAGAATGGTCTTGTGCTCGCCGTCGAGATCGAGAAACGCTCTCGGAGTGATCAGTACACGAGGTCCTGCCATTCAGATTCTCCTCTTTTCTCTAATATTTCTGCATTCTAACACCGTTGAAAGCCGGTGCTCAACTCTTAATTTCCACGATTTTTTTCACCCTCGGCAGTTGTTCGGATTGGCGGAATCCGCTATTCTCCGCGCGTGCGACGGCTCGGCTTGCGTATCGTCCTCCCCTTGCTCTCAGGGGTGCTGCTCCTGTTGAGTTTTCCCAAGGTCGACCTGGGTCTCCTTGCCTGGATCGGCCTTGTTCCGCTGTTGTTGGCCATTCGCAGCAGTTCATGGAAAACTGCCTGCGGCCAGGGCTTTCTGACCGGCCTTGTATTTTATAGCGGTACCCTCTCCTGGGTCGTCAATGCCATGCATACCTATGGAAAAGTTCCATTATTGGTTAGCTATGGCGTTTTGCTGCTCCTGGCAGCCTACTGCGCCCTGTACCTTGCGCTATTTACGGGCCTCCTGCGTTGGATGTCCACCGGCCTCAGCACATTCTTTCTCTGGGGCGCACCGGCATTATGGGTCTCGTTGGAGCTGATCCGAACCTATCTGTTCTCCGGCTTTCCGTGGGCTCTCCTCGGTTACAGCCAGCATCACCAACTACCGGTCATTCAAATAGCCGACCTGACCGGTGTCTATGGGGTCTCTTTTCTCATCGTGCTGGTCAACATCCTCATTGCGGCGCTTATCCAAACGGCACTCGCTGAGGTTTCAATCGGCGAGGTCCGCGTACGAGTGCCGTGGGTACGTGCCACACTCGCCCTCGTAATCATCGCCGGCAGCCTTGCGTACGGTCATTGGCGCCTGGCGCCGCACCCGACCCTCTTCAGTGATCAGGCGCTGCGTATCGGGATCGTTCAACCCAACGTCGACCAGGCGCGGAAATGGGATGTGGTCTTTCGGCGCGAAACAATCGATCGCTTCAAGTTGTTGACGACGGTCGCAGCCAAGGACTCCGATTTCGTCATCTGGCCGGAAGCTGCCACCCCGTTTTTATTCGAGGTCGAGGAAGACTACCGTGAAGAACTCCTGCGCTTCGTTCGAGAGCGCGGGGTACCGCTGTTATTCGGCAGCCCTGCAACCATCGTGGAGAAGGAAAGCAACCAGTTACGCCTGCTTAATAGCGCCTTTCTGATCAGCGCGGACGGGCGAATTCTGGACCGGTACGATAAGATCCATCTGGTGCCATTCGGCGAATACATCCCGCTCAAGCAGGTCTTGACGTTTTTGGATAAGCTCGTGGTCGGCATCGGCGATTTTCTTCCGGGCAACGCCCCCGAAGTCATGCAGGGTCCAGGGGGGCGGTTCGGGGTGGTAATCTGCTTTGAAGTGATTTTCCCGAATCTGGTGCGGCGCTTTGTGGATCTCGGCGCCGATTATATGGTGACGATCACCAACGATGCCTGGTTCGGTCACTCGAGCGCGCCCTACCAGCACTTCGGCATGGTCGTGTTTCGTGCGGTGGAGAACCGTGTGTATTTCGCGCGCGCTGCCAATACGGGGATTTCCGGCTTCATCGATCCCTTTGGCCGCGTGCTGCAGGAGTCTGATATCTTTAAAGAGGACGTCCTGAAGGGCGAGATCCGCACCGGAGGCCCCCGTACCCTCTACACCGCCTATGGAGATCTGTTCGCTTATGCGTGTGTTATACTCGCCCTTTTCGCGCCCGTATTCGCCGGCCCATCATCCAAGGCGCAGGAGGCAGTGCGCGCGCGTTACACCCTAGGGAGGGACCATGCTCGCTGACGTAAAGATCCGACTGAGCGGCGTTCGTTCGCAATACGACGACTTCCGGAGGCATCTTTGACCTGCCATCGCTAAAGGCTGAAATCCAGACCTTGGAGCAGCGCATGGGTGCCGCCGACTTCTGGTCGGATCGACGGTCGGCTCAGCAGACGATTCAACAAAAGAACAATATAGAACGACAGCTGCAGTCCTGGACTGAAATGGACCGGCGGATGGAGGATCTAGGCGCCATGTTGGAACTTATGGAGGCCGAACCGGACGCCGCCATGGAACTGGAGCTGTCGACCGACATCGGAAAGGCCGAGCAGGCGTTGGGCAAGCTCAGGGTCGATCTTCTTCTCAATGGTGTGAAGGACAGAAGCAATGCGATCATCGCCATCCATCCTGGGGCCGGCGGCACGGAGTCCCAGGATTGGGCGGAAATGCTGATGCGGATGTACGTTCGCTGGGCCGAAAACAAACGCTACGCGGTCGAAACTTTGGACTATCTCCCCGGCGAGCAGGCCGGCATCAAGAGCGTCACTCTCGGCATCTCCGGCGAAAATGCCTATGGCTACTTAAAATCCGAGGCAGGCGTGCATCGCTTGGTTCGCATCTCGCCTTTTGATGCCAATAAACGCCGGCACACGTCGTTTGCGTCAGTCTTTGTCTATCCGGAGATCGAGGACGATGTGGAGGTGAGCATTGAAGAAAAGGACCTCAAGATCGACACGTTCCGCTCAGGCGGCGCCGGCGGCCAGAACGTGAATAAGGTCGAGACGGCTATCCGCATCACACATCTGCCGAGCGGAATCGTCGTGCAATGCCAGAACGAACGCTCGCAGCTCAAGAACAAATCCGGCGCGATGAAAGTTTTGCGCGCGCGCCTATACGAACTGCAACAGAAAAAGAAGGAAGAGGAATTCGCCGCGTTTATGGGGGAAAAAAAGGAGATCGGTTTCGGGAGCCAGATTCGGTCCTATGTGTTCCAGCCTTATCAGATGGTCAAGGATCATCGAACCAACACGGAGGTCGGGAACATCTCGGCCATCATGGACGGCGAACTGGATCCGTTCATTGAGGCCTACCTTGTGCAAAGCCTCAGGCCAAAGGCGGCCTCCTAAGATGACCGAGTTTCGTCATGGATGAACTAAACGATCAAATTGAGCAGCGCCTCAAGAAGCTGGATCGGCTACGCAGCCTGAACATCGATCCATTTGGGGGCAAATTCGAAGTCAAGGACCGAGCTCACGATATCCTCGCCGGGCATGGTCAGGCCACGAAGGAAGCGCTCCTTGCCAACCCGGTACCCGTCACGCTGGCGGGCCGCGTCACCGCCCTACGCCGGTTCGGTAAAGCCGCATTCGCTTCGATCCAGGACGGCACGGCCGCGATTCAGGTCTACCTCAGGAAAGACGTGCTCGGCGAACCGGCATTCGTGCTCGCCGAGTTGTTGGACATCGGGGATTGGGTCGGTGTCTGCGGTCCCCTCTTTCGAACCAAGACCAATGAACTGACGGTCGAAGCCCAACAGCTCACATTGCTCTGCAAAGCTCTTCGCCCCCTTCCCGAGAAGTGGCATGGGCTGACCGATATCGAGATGCGGTATCGGCAACGCTATGTGGACCTTATCGCGAACCCCGAAGTGAAAAATATTTTCATCCTCCGTAGCCGCATCATTCAGACCGTCCGTACCTTCTTGACCGACAAGGGTTTTCTAGAGGTTGAGACGCCCATGATGCAACCCATCCCGGGCGGCGCGACCGCCCGACCCTTCGTCACTCACCATAACAGTCTTGGTGTTGACCTGTATCTCCGGGTGGCGCCCGAGCTGTATCTAAAGCGGCTGATTGTCGGCGGTCTGAATCGGGTTTTCGAAATCAATCGGAATTTTCGGAACGAGGGAATCTCGACGATCCATAACCCTGAGTTCACCATGCTTGAGTTTTATATGGCCTATGCAGACTATCACGATCTGATCGAGCTGACGGAGGAGCTGATCACGACCCTGGTGCAAGAGGTTCACGGCAAAGGCACCGAGACCATCTCATATCAGCCCAACCTCAATCAGGACCGGGTGCTTACTATTTCCTTCGCTCGACCGTGGAAGCGCCTGGCGTATCGTGATGCCGTGGCAGAGCGTCTCGGCGCCAGCTCTCAGGAGATTATCGACCAGGCGTACATTCTCGCGCAGGCCAGGCAGCATCATTGCCAGATTGATGGCGGGGAGTCGTATTGGAAGCTTGTTTCCCTGCTCTTCGAGGAGCTAGTGGAACCGACTCTGCTCAACCCGACCTTCATCACTGATTTTCCGGTGGAGCTGTCGCCGCTGGCGAAGAGAAAGGCCGGGGACCCTGAGCTGACCGACCGGTTTGAGCTGTATATCGCAGGGCGTGAAATGGCGAATGCGTTTTCGGAGCTCAACGACCCGCTGGATCAACGCGCTCGGTTCGAGGCCCAGGTCGCGGCGCGGGCGAAGGGCGACCTGGAAGCGCAGCATCTGGATGAAGACTTCCTGCGCGCGCTGGAACATGGGATGCCGCCCACCGCCGGGGAAGGAATCGGCATCGACCGGTTGGTAATGCTCTTGACGAATCAACCGTCGATCCGCGATGTGATTCTCTTCCCACAACTCAGGCCGGAGAAATAATGCAGCTGCCATACGAGGTATTTATCGGACTGCGCTACCTTCGCGCCAAGCGCCGGAGCCGTACGATTTCTTTCAATACCGTGATCTCGATCACCGGCGTCACCATCGGCGTCGCGGCTTTGATCGCCACACTGGGGATCATGACCGGCTTCAAGGAAGACCTTCAGGCCAAAATTCTTGGCACCAATTCTCATATCATCGTGACAACCAAGACCGGCGAGAACATCAAGGATTACGAGGCGGTGACGGACAAAACCGGCACCGTATCCGGGGTGGCCGCCGCTACCCCATTCATCTTCAAACAGGTGCTTCTGACCACCTCAACCGGCTCCCATGGTGTTGTCCTTCGAGGTATCGATATCGAACGGGAGCCCGGTGTCACGGAGATCGCGCGAAATCTCAAGGCCGGCGCACTCGAAGATCTCAACCGCCTTGCGCCGGCGGCCCCTGAACCGGGGCATCAAGAGTCTGCGCGCGCCGAGCCGGTCCAGCCGCTGCCTGGCATGATCATCGGGCGGGAACTTTCGCTACGTCTCGGAGCGTTTCTGGGAGATAGAATTAATGTTGTCTCACCGGTCGGACCCATCAGCGCGCTGGGGATGATCCCCAAGGTCCGCGGGTATCGGGTCGCCGGCATCTTCGAATCGGGCATGTTCGAATATGATTCTTCACTTGCCTATGTCTCGATTCCGCAGGCGCAGGAATTTTTCAACATGGGCCACGTGGTCACCGCCATTGAAGTAAAGGTCACGGACATCTTTAAGGCCGATGAGACCGCCCGACGCATCGAACAGACGCTGGGGTATCCTTACTGGGCCCGTGATTGGATGAAGCTGAACAAGAATCTCTTTGCGGCGCTCAAACTCGAGAAGTTCATGATGTTTGTGCTGCTGGTACTGGTCGTCGTCGTGGCCGCCTTTAACATCGTCAGTACACTGGCCATGATTGTCGTCGAGAAACATCGCGAGATCGCGATTCTCAAGGCGATGGGAGCAACGGGACCGGCGGTGATGCGGGTCTTCATGTTGAACGGCTTGGTAATCGGTCTCGTCGGAACAGCCATCGGCATCCCGCTTGGATACGCCATCTGCTGGGCGATTCAGACCTGGTTCACGCTTCCCGGGGACGTCTATCTGTTGACCCGCATACCGGTAAATATCAAGTTCTTCGATGTCGCGGTGGTTGGAGCCTCGGCGGTCGCCATCACGTTCCTTGCAACGATTTATCCCTGTCTGGAGGCTGCGCGACTCCAGCCCGCCGAAGCGCTGCGCTACGAGTGAACAATCCGTTTTTTAGGTGCCGCCGGCTCTCATGATCTCGGCGAACGAGCTTTATAAGTCTTTTCGGCTAGACCAGACCGAGATCCAGGTGCTCAATGGCGTCAGCTTGGAGATCAAGCGCGGCGAAATCGTCGCCATTGTCGGGGCCTCCGGCGTCGGGAAGACAACTCTCCTTCATATCTTGGGGACCTTGGATCGGCCCACGCGTGGCACGATCCTGTTTGACGGGGAAGACGTCTTTGCACGCTCCGACCAGTCCCTGGCGGAGTTCCGCAACCGCAAGATGGGCTTCGTGTTTCAGTTCCACCACCTCCTACCGGAATTTACCGCCCTCGAAAACACGATGATGCCGTCGCTGATTCGCCGAGACAGCCGCCAGGATGCTCGCGTCGCTGCGGCACGTATCCTCAAAGAAGTGGGCCTGGAACACCGCATGGAGCACCGCACCGGTGAGCTATCCGGTGGCGAGCGTCAGCGGGTTGCCGTTGCGCGGGCGCTGGTCCTTGGCCCGGACCTGGTCCTCGCCGACGAGCCCACAGGCAATCTGGATTCCCACACGGGGGAAGACGTCTTTCGGTTGATGCAGGAGCTCAACCGCGCGAAGGGCATCACGTTTGTGATCGTGACGCATAACGAGGCTCTGTCAGGTCAGGCAGACCGCGTCATCCGGATGGTCGACGGCCAGATCGCTTCCTAAAACCGGGGACAGGCACCTTAGGAATGGAGCCATTCCCCTATGCCGGCCGGGTGGCGGCTTTAAGCGAAAGCGTGAAGTTCCGGAGGCGCTCGCCAACGGCAGCTCGATCACCGTTCGCAGCGATGATCTTCACCAGCGCGCTTCCGACGATCACACCGTCGGCAAAATTAGCGACCTGGCGGGCATCTTCCGGAGTCGAGATTCCGAATCCAACCGCTATCGGTGTTTTCGAATACCGACGGATTTCGCGTACCTTTTTCTCGACGTCAGCCTTGTCCGTTAACTTGGCGCCTGTGATGCCGGTGAGCGACACATAGTAGATAAACCCCTGCGAGAGCCGGGCGATCGACGCCTGCCGTTTCGCTGGACTCGTAGGCGCCAGAAGAAAGATCACGTCAAGCCCCGTCCCCAGAGCTAATGCCCGCAGGCTCAGCGCCTCATCCGGAGGCAGGTCCGGCACGATGACGCCGTCCACCCCAGCGCGCCGGGCGTCGGTGCAAAAGGCGACTTCCCCATATTGCAAAAGGGTATTGTAGTAGGTCATGAGGACCAGCGGCAGTTGCGTACGCGCCCGAAGCGCCGTCACCGTCCTTAAAATTTTCTTCAGCGTCGTGCCTGAACGAAGCGCTCTGCCCGCCGCCTGCTGAATCACGGGGCCATCCGCAATGGGGTCGGAAAACGGCACCCCCAATTCAATGATGTCTGCACCGGCATCGGCGAGCTGCAGGACATAGCTTTCTGTATCCTCCAGAGACGGATCCCCGGCCATGATATAGGCGATCAATGCCTTTTCGTGTTTGACGGCCAGGTCACTGAACGTCGCTTTCAGCCGGCTCCCCTTACGCTCCTCTGTCCCTCGAGGAGCGAGTGATCGTTTGGCAGCCGATGCCTTTCCTGGTGCAGCTTCTGGAGTCATAGCGCAACGCCCTTGAGACGCGCGATCTGATGGACGTCTTTATCACCTCGACCCGAAAGGTTGACCAGGATGGCCTCGCTGCGCTTTAAGCGTGGCGCGACCTTTACCGCCTCAGCAATGGCGTGCGCGGATTCCAACGCCGGCATGATGCCTTCGGTCTGGGCGAGCAGGTCGAAAGCGCCGATGGCCTCGTCATCTGTCGCGGAGGTATAGGTAATGCGATCCTTCTCTTTGTAGTAGGCGTGCTCAGGGCCGACGGCGGCGTAATCCAGGCCGGCCGAGACGGAGTGCGTAAGCTGGATCTGGCCGTCCACGTTCTGAAGCAGGTAGGTCATCGTCCCCTGCAGCACACCCACAGATCCGGTCGAAAAACGAGCGGCATGCTTGCCGCTTCCGATGCCGAGCCCCCCCGCTTCCACCCCGATCATCTTCACGAGACGGTCCTTGAGGAAGGCCGTGAACAGCCCGATCGCATTGCTGCCACCGCCGACACAGGCAATGAGGTACTGAGGAAGTTTGCCGTGAGATTGCAATATCTGCTTGCGGGCTTCCCGGCCGATGACGGACTGGAAATCACGGACCATCATGGGATAAGGATGAGGCCCCAGCACTGATCCCAGAATGTAATGGGTTGTTCGAACGTTTGTGGCCCAGTCACGCATCGCCTCGCTGATCGCGTCCTTCAACGTTTTGCTGCCGGCGTCCACGGCCGTGACCCTGGTGCCCAGCAACCGCATCCGGAAGACATTGAGAGCCTGCCGCTCCATGTCCTCCACCCCCATATAGACTTCGCAGTCGAGCCCAAACATGGCAGCCACCGTCGCGACCGCAACGCCATGCTGCCCGGCGCCCGTCTCGGCGATCACGCGCGGCTTGCCCATCCGGCGGGCAAGCAAGATCTGACCCATGGTGTTGTTGATCTTGTGCGCCCCGGTATGGCAGAGATCTTCCCGCTTCAAGTAGATCTTGGCGCCGCCCAGCTGCTTCGTCAGGCGCTCCGCGAAATACAGCGGAGTCGGCCGCCCGACATACTGTCGAAGGTAGTAGCCCAGCTCCGCCCGGAATGCGGGATCCCGCCGGGCCTTCGCATACACCAGCGTCAGTTCCTCGAGAGCGGGGATCAGGGTTTCCGGCGCGTACCGTCCGCCAAAAATTCCGAAGCGTCCGCGTTCGTCAGGGATCGTTTGCATAGCCGCTCAGTATAAGGGAGGCAGCAGGCCCAATCAACCGCCGATCGCTGTATCGTTGCCTTCTCCGACGACGAGAGGAAGATTCGCGAAAGCCTGCCTGGCAGCGGCCACAAAGGCCGTGAGCTTGGCATGGTCCTTCCTGCCCGGGGAGAGCTCCACGCCGCTGCTGACATCCACAGCTTGCGGGCGAAGCCGCCGAATGGCCTCGCCGACATTCTCCGCGGTCAGACCCCCAGCTAGAATGATGCGATAGCGCTTGTTGATCGGGCTCACAAGCCGCCAATCCACGCAGGTGCCCGTGCCGCCCGGCACCCCCGGAACAAAGGCATCCAACAGAAAGGCGCCGACCGCATAGTCTGCCATGGCTTCCAGGTCTGAGGAGTCTCGCACCCGAATGGCTTTAATGACCGACCGGCCGAGGGTCGCACAGTAGTCGGCGCTCTCAGCGCCATGAAGCTGTGCGATCCGCAGCCCACACTCGGTCATCGTCTCCCGCACCAGGTCCAGGTCTTCATCGACGAACACGCCGACCGGCATGATGTTCTTGGGCAGACGGGCAATGATCGCCGCCGCGGTCTTTCGAGAGACTGCCCGCGCACTCTCGCGGTAAAACACGAACCCCAGCGCGTCCGCCCCCGCGTCCACGGCCGCCGAGGCATCATTCATATTCGTGATTCCGCAGATCTTGATCGTGACCATAAGCGAAGAATTATAGCTCACCTTGACCCCGATTCCGAAATTGACTATTCTACTCCGACTCATGCCCATCTCCCCTGTCACGGCAGGTCAAGTCGCTGCCTTTCTTCAAGCTCAGCTCATTGGTTCTTCTCACCTGATGCTCGAAGGAGCGGCCGGCTTACCTGACGCCAAACCGTCCGACGTCTCTTTCGTTGATAGCGATGCCGCGTTCAAGTCAGCATCGTCCAGCCGGGCCGGCCTGCTGCTGACGCATCGCCACATCCATGAGCTTCGCTGCGCCCAGATTGTCGTGCCGCATCCCGCGCTGGCGATGACGAAGGTCGTGGCAAACTTCTTCCTCAGGCCCGCTGCCATGAAAGGTATCAGCAATCTCTGCCAGATCGGGAAAGATGTCACCTTCGGCGATCATGTTTCCATCTGGCCGTTTGCGACGATTGACGACGCGGCTCAGATCGGGCGCGGTACACAGATCTATCCGGGCGTGTTCATCGGAGGCGGAACAAAGCTCGGCGCTGATTGTCTGATCTATCCGAATGTGACAATCAGAGAAGGCGTGACGATTGGCGACCGCGTCATCATTCATCCCGGCACGGTCATCGGCAGTGATGGATTCGGCTTTCTGCAGCATGAAGGCCGACATCACAAAATTCCGCAGATCGGTACCGTGGTGATCGAAGACGATGTCGAGCTTGGGGCCAATGTCACGGTCGATCGCGCGACTTTCGGCACTACGATCATCCGCCGGGGGACAAAAGTCGATAATCTCGTCCAGATTGCGCATAACGTGGAGATCGGCGAACACAACATTCTCGTCGCGCAGGTGGGGATCGCGGGCAGCAGCCGAACGGGTCACTATGTGGTGCTCGGCGGCCAGGCGGGCGTGGCCGATCATATCACGATCGGCCATCAGGTCATGGCTGCCGCCCGTTGCGGCATTAGTCGCGATGTCGGCGACGGTGAAATCATTGCCGGATTCCCCGCCATGCCTCATAAGGCATGGCTGAGGTCGATGGCGGCATTGGCAAAGCTCCCGGAGTTGCGGCAACAGCTCCGCGATATTGAGTCTCGACTCACGGCTCTGAGAAACGCAAACTCGGCGCGCTCTACACGGGCGAAAAATGTGCCCCGACCGGTCCGGACTGCGGCCGCACCTTCCAAACGCAAGCCCAAAAGCCCTCGGCGAAAGGGCTCTGCCTAACCCGAGAGTCGAATCAATTTTATTTCGGGCGATTCATCGCGATGATCAAGCCGTCGAGCGCGCTGGACGGGTCCGGCGCAGAGAGCACGGCGGAAAGAACCGCGACGGCGTCGGCGCCGGCATCAACAACCGCACGGATGTTGGCGGCATGGATTCCACCGATCGCGACGACCGGAAGCCGCAGCCGGGCGCATACCTCCCGGAGTTGCTCAATCCCCACCACCGGCTCCGGTTGGCTCTTCGTACGCGTCGGAAAGATCGGGCCAAATCCGATGTAGTCCGCGCCCCCGGCTTCTGATCCGAGGGCTTGGGCAAGGGTATGGGTGGAGATTCCGATAAACATGCGCGAGCCGACCAGCGCTCTGGCCTCGGCCAAGGGAAGATCCTCCTGCCCTAGATGCACGCCATCCGCTCCGACCGCCAGCGCGACGTCGCAGCGGTCATTCACGATGAGCAGGCCGCCGGCCGCATGGATTAGAGGCGCCAATTTTGATGCCAGGTCATACATGACGCCGGTATCAGGAGTCTTCACCCGTAGCTGGAAGGAGCGCACGCCCAGGCGCAGGGCCTCTGCAGCGATTTCCTCAAGAGATCGATTTCCGGCCACGGCCGGGTCAAGAATCAGGTAGAGACCCCCGAGGAATCGGCCGCGCAGAGAAGAAGGTTGTCCTGGCGACAGAGCCACGTTGAGGGAGAGATTAGGAAGGGTAGGCGGAAACAAACCGCTCGAGAAACGAGGTTGAGAATCGGCCCTTTTGAAACTCCGGATCGTCGAGGATCCGCAGGTGTAGCGGGAGCGTCGTCTTGACCCCCTCCACTACGCATTCCTCAACTGCCCGTCGCATTCTGCCCAGGGCCTCCTCGCGCGTCTGTCCCCACACAATGAGCTTGGCGATGAGCGAATCGTACTGAGTCGGGATTTCTGCGCCAGCTTCGATCGCCGAGTCGACTCGAACGCCTGGCCCGCCGGGAGCATGGAATCGAGAGATGCGGCCGGGGCTGGGCGTGAACTTCTCGGGGCATTCGGCATTGATCCGGCATTCGATACTATGCCCGTTGATTTTCACGTCCTGCTGTTTCAAGGGGAGCGGCATGCCTGCGGCGATTTTGATCTGCTCCTTCACCAAGTCAATGCCCGTGACTTCCTCGGTGATCGGATGCTCCACCTGAATCCGTGTATTCATTTCCATGAAGAAGAATCGGCGATCCTTATCCAACAAGAACTCAACCGTTCCGGCGTTCCGGTAGCGAACCGCCTGCGCCACGGCCACGGCCACCCGGCTGAGTTCCCGGCGGAGGCGGTCATCCACTGCCGGTGACGGGCATTCTTCGAGTATCTTTTGATAGCGCCGCTGGATTGAGCAGTCCCGTTCGCCGAGCGAAATCGTTCGGCCCCGCTCATCTGCAAGGATTTGGACCTCGATATGCCGTGGTTCCATGAAATATTTTTCGATATACACCGCCTCATCACCGAATGACGCGGACGCCTCGGCGCGTGCCGCCTGAAATGCGTGGGTCAATTCTTCTTCTTTATTGACGACACGCATGCCGCGGCCACCGCCGCCCGCCGACGCCTTAATGATGACCGGATAGCCGATCTTCCCCGCCACCAGCACCGCCTCCTCCGACGTCGCGATTGCGCCTTCGCTCCCGGGCATGACCGGCACGCCCTGGCGAATCATCAACTCACGGGCTTTCGACTTGTCGCCCATGGTCGCGATATTCTCCGAGCTCGGACCAATGAATTTGATGCCGATGGACTCACAGACCTCCGCGAAATGCGCATTCTCCGCCAGGAACCCATAACCCGGATGGATCGCGTCGCAGGCGGTGATTTCAGCGGCGCTCAGGATGTTCGGAATGTTTCTGTAACTGAGGAGTGGATCGGCGGGCCCGATACACAGATGCTCGTCGGCCAGCCGGACATGCAGGGCATTCCCGTCGACCTCGGAATGGACCGCCACGCTTCGAACCCCGAGCTCTTTGCAGGCCCGAATGACCCGAACCGCAATCTCTCCACGATTGGCGACCAGAATCTTTTTAAACACCTAATCCTCAGGCGCCGCGCCGGGTTCTATCAGGAACAACGGCTCGCCGTATTCGACAGGCTTCGCATTTTCGAGAAAAATTTTCACGACGCGGCCATCAACTTCTGATTCGATCTCGTTCATCAACTTCATGGCTTCTACAATGCAGAGGACATGACCTTTTTTGACGTAGGCTCCTTCTTCGACATAGGCCTCAGTCTCGGGTGACGCCGATCGGTAGAAGATGCCGACAATCGGTGATGTCACGGTCAGCAATTTATCAGTGGCGAGAAGAGACGCAGGCGTGTCTATGGTGGGTGGCCGGCGGTTCTGGTCCGGTATATGCACAGACACTTCGTGACTAGACCGCGGCGCGATGGCTTCGTCCCGCCGTAGACGCACCCGAAGGCCCTGGCGTTCTACCTCCATGTCGGCCACCCCCGCCGTCTGAAAAATGTCGATCAGCTCCTGCAACACTTTCGGATCGATCAGCGCATCAGGGCGAGGCTGCGGGAGTTTTTTCTTGGCCTTGCTGTCCTGCTGAAGAGGAGACCGTTTCATCACGCGCGCTCCACATACTCACGAGTGCGGCTGTCCACCCTGACCACCACACCTTCGTCCAGATAGAGCGGCACCTTAATCGTGGCGCCGCTTTCCAGAATTGCCGGTTTCGAACCGCCGGAGGCGGTGTCTCCCCGCACACCCGGGTCGGTCTTCACAACCTTCAATTCTACAAACACGGGCAACTCCATCCCGATAGGAACGCTATTATGAAGCAGAATCGTGACGGTCATGTCTTCCTTCAGCAGATCCCAGCCGTCGCCTAATTGCTTCCGGTTGAACATGAGCTGCTCGTAGCTGGTGGTGTCCATGAAGGTATACTCCTCGTCCGCGGCGTACAAGAACTTCATTTCCCGCTCGTCGAGATCCGGCGTATCCAGTTTTTCGCCCGATCGATACGTCCGTTCGATGACGTTGCCGGTTCTGAGGCTTTTTAATTTCGTCCGGACAAAGGCGCCTCCCTTTCCGGGCTTGACGTGCTGAAACTCGACAATCGTAAACGGTTCCCCTGCCAACTCGACCTTTGAGCCATTTCTAAATTCTGAGGTACTTATCACCGCATATCCTTTTCTTTAGATGGGTCGCTGCCCAGACCGGCGCCCGCGCGTGCCTCACGTCTTCACTGCTTGCGATCGCTTGAGATGGGCCATTGCCGCCCGCAGTCCCAGGATGTAACTGTCCAGTCCGAATCCGGAAATCTGGCCGACGGCGACCCCCGCGATGTAGGAGTGCTGCCGGAACTCTTCTCTGCGGTAAATGTTCGACAGATGCACCTCAATGGTCGGAATCCCTACACCGGCAATCGCATCCCGCAACGCAATGCTTGTATGCGTGAACGCCCCGGGATTAATGATCAGGGCATCGAAGTCGCCTAGCGACTTTTGAATCCAGTCGACCAATTCCCCTTCCGCATTGGATTGATGGATGGCCAGCATTATACCTTCGGTCTTGGCCACGCGTTCCAGTTCCCGGTTGATCGCCTCAAGTGTAACGCTGCCGTACACCGCGGTTTCCCGGGTACCGAGCAGATTCAGATTGGGACCATGCAGCACGAGGATCTTCATCAAATCCGCCGGCGAGTCCGGATCACTTGCAGCCATCCTTCCAGACGTCTGACCTGATTTTTCCGTCGATTGCCCGCCGGGCTCTCATCGAGAAGCGCCGGGGCGGAAGCAAGCGCCTCTGCCGGCCGCACTTCATCCTGACCAGTCGGCTGTTCCAGAGCGTCAAGACGGGCGCGATACCGGGCATTCGCCGGGTGTTTGGCGGCTAAGCGTTGGTAGACCAGAAGACCCTTTTCCCGGTGTCCTTGGATAATGTAAAGCTCCGCCAGCGTTTCGGAGTCGATACTGTCCGATTCGGACGGTCTTGCCTTCTCAGGCTCAGCATCGGCAGCGGCCTCGATGGGAAGCTCAGGGGCCAGCGCAGCGGCAGGCGCCCCGGTAGAAGTCGCAGGCGGCAGCGGGCTCGCCCCGGCAACCGCCGCCCCAGGGTCCGGCGCTTCCTGAAGCTGATCCAGCAGGGCCCGCATCTCAAGGTCCCGGGGATTGGCTTGGAGCACGTTGCGGCAGGACTGAATCGCAGCCGGGAGTTCACCCGCTTCCCGATAGATCAGCGCCAGCTTGCGATGCGCCGCAAAATTATCCGGCACGGCTTTAATCACCTGCTCCAACTCCGCTCTTGCCAACGCCGCTTCCCCGGAAGTCCAATAAATCTCTCCAAGCAGCACGCGGGCGCTGATAAAATGTGGATACTGTTTGAGGCCTTCCTGAAGAGTCATGACAGCCGCACTGAATTTGCCGGCGTCGTACAACTCTTTCGCTTGGATCATGAACACCGGTGACATTTCCCGCGCCATTAGATCACCTCGCTTTGCTGTGGGGCTCGCTTCGCCCGTTTCGAGCCATGCCTGGCGGACCCGGCAAGCGCTTTCGGAGCGCGGCCCTCATTCTGGCCCGCTCTTAAGCGCTGCACGGCATCCATAATCCTATCAGCTACCTCTCGTTTCGGCATCAGCGGCAGACTTTCGACCCGTCCGCCCTTTTCAACGAGGGTGACCCGGTTGGTGTCCGTTCCAAATCCCGCCCCTGGTTCAGTGACATCATTCGCCACGATCAGGTCCAGTCTCTTCTTATGAAGTTTGCGCGTCGCGCGTTTAACCAACTCGTTCGTCTCGGCCGCAAATCCCACGACGACTTGACCGGAGCGCCGATCCGATAAGCCCATTAAAATGTCGGGCGTGGGCTCCAGGGCAAGCGTGAGCCGGCCTCTGACTTTTGGTATTTTCTCGGACGATGCTCCGATCGGACGAAAATCGGCCACGGCCGCTGCCATAATCAGGACATCGTTCTTCGCGAACCGGGCCGACACCGCGTGGCGCAGCTCTTCAGAAGTTGTAATCGGCACGAAGGCAATTTGAGGGGGCGGCGCAAGATGGGTGGGGCCGGCGACGAGGGTCACCTCCGCACCACGGTCCCGCGCGGCTTCCGCTAATGCCCAGCCCATCCTCCCCGACGAGTGATTCGAGAGAAACCGGATCGGATCCAGGGATTCTTGGGTGGGGCCGGCCGTGATGAGGACATGAGAGCCGAGAAAATCCTTACGAGAAGAGAGGACACCCGAGATGGCCGCCATGATCGCACTTTCCTCAGGGAATCGTCCCTTTCCAACCCGGCCGGACGCCAAGGGTCCGCTCTCCGGCTCCAGGACCATGACCCCTCGGCCACGCAGCGTGCGCACATTTTCTCGAACCGCCGGATGAGTCCACATGCCCCCATCCATCGCCGGCGCAACGAGCACGGGGCACTCGGCCGCCAAGGCCATGGTGGAGAGAATGTCGTCCGCGAGCCCATGCGCCAACTTGCCAAGGCAGTGCGCGGACGCTGGAGCGATGACGATCATGTCCGCGTTCTCCGCAAGCGCCAGGTGCGCCATGGCATCGGGCCAATGCTCGTCCGCTCGTAGGTCAAACCGATCAGTCGCCACCGGCCGTCCGGTGAGTGCTTGAAAGGTCAAGGGGCCGACAAACCGCTGCGCCGTTTGCGTCATGACGACCTGCACGGTCGCGCCCTCCTCTAAGAGCCGGCGGACCAAGGACACCGCTTTATAGGCAGCGATGCTGCCGGTCACTCCGAGCACCAGAGACTTCCCGGCCCAGGGTCCCCGCCCGACGCCGCCAGGCGGCGGCGCTGCTTCAGTCTTCTTCACCGGATTCCACCGGCTTCGGCGAGTCGTCCACGATGACGCTCAAATCCTTCTTAATTTCTTTCGCGTCCTCAGCCACAACCCGGGCGACCGTGAGCCGTTCGAGCTCTTTCTCTCGCTGTTTCTTGGCCTCCTTCATGGCCTGGCGCGCATCTTTGCCGATCAAGAATTGAACCTGATTTTTCAGGACCTCCTCGAGGGCAATGGTGGTCGGCTTGGTATGCTTGGTGGGCAGCGCGGGAGTCGCGCCCTGCATGATTTGGCGCGCCCGCTGGGCGGCCACAATCACGAGGCGGCTCCGCGATTGTAGACCGGGCTCTTGGCCGTTCGGCAACAGTGATAATGCATCCATTTAGGATTCCTCCTCCGTGCCCGTTAACGCCTGTTCTAGCGAGGAGAGGTCCAGGGCACTGGTTTTATTGCGCTCGGCCAGTACAATTGCTTCGAGTTCTTTATACGCGGATTTAAAGTCATCATTGATCACAACATATTGGTACTCCCTATAGGCCTTGACTTCTTCTTTGGCCTTCTTCAGCCGCCTGGCGATTTCTTCCGGGGCGTCGGACTGCCGGTTTTGCAACCGCCGCCGGAGCACAGCGAGTGAGGGTGGCAACAGATAAATCGACACACCGCTCGGCTCTCTCTGTCGAATTTGCGCGGCTCCTTGCGTATCGATATCGAGCAGGACATCGATGCCCTCTTGCCGCCATTGCCGAAGCGGCACCCTGGGCGTGCCGTAGAGATGGCCGTACACCTCCGCCCACTCCAGGAACCCGTCGGCCTCGATCATCGTACGAAAGGTCTTCTGATCCACAAAGTGATAATGCTTGGCCGCCACCTCCGTCGCTCGACGCGGGCGCGTCGTATAGGAGATGGAATAGCGAACATCCGGGATAGTGGCGACCAGTTCCTGGCAGAGCGAGGTCTTGCCGGTCCCGGATGGCGCAGACACCACAATCAGAAGTCCTTGCCGGCGACGCCCGGGTATCACGCTATTCGACATTTTGAACCTGCTCGCGAATTTTCTCCAGTTCGGCTTTGACGGCAAGGATCTCTTGCGTGACCGCGAGGTCCCCGACCTTCGACCCCGCCGTCGTGACTTCGCGATTGATTTCTTGTAACAAGAAATCAAGGCTGCGGCCGACCGGCTCGGATTTCCGAAGAAAATTCCGGAACTGGCGCAGATGGCTTTCCAGCCGGGTGATTTCTTCGCTCACATCGCCACGATCGGCGATCAGCGCGACTTCCTGGGTGACGCGAGCCGGATCCAGGGCGGCGCTGCGTGTCTGGGCGCCTTCCAACAGACGATTGACCCTTGCCTGCAATCGCTCGAAATGCTCCTTCATGATCTGCGGAAGCCGTTGGCGAATCGCCGTGAGGCGCTGCTCGATTTCCTCCAGCCTCATCGAGAGATCGCGCTCAAGGGCATGGCCCTCATCCCGGCGCATGCTCAGCAACGCGCCGAGAGCCTTCTCCAACACCCGCTCGGCGGCAGCCACTGCTCGCTGATCATCCGCCGGATGCTCCGTCGTCTTAATGATGTCCCGATAGGTTGCGACCATTGCGAGATCGGGCGACCCGGGCAGATGCAGATCGCGTTGAAGATCTTTCAAGAGACCCAGATACTGCCTAGCCAATGCCCGATCGAGGCACAAGGCCTGCCCTCCTGCATCGCCTTCACCATTAAAGGTCACGCTCACGTCGACCCGTCCGCGGCTCAGCCGGCTCTGTACCCGGCTTCTAAATCGCTCCTCGTGCCGCTGCATACTCTTGGGGAGTCGCGTAAGGATCTCACAGTGCCGATGGTTGACCGAACGCACCTCAACGACAATCGGGACGGCCTTGTAGCGGCCTTCCGCCCGGCCATACCCTGTCATACTACGAATCACGCCGTTCGTTTTCCTTCCCATCGGCACAGGGGATTCAGCGCACATTCAGGACAGTGCGGCGAGCGGGCCGTGCAGATATGGCGCCCGTGTAACAGCAACTGATGCGAGCCCTGAGTCCAGCGCTTCTTCGGAAAGACTTTTTGTAATTCCAGCTCGATCTTGTCCGGATCGTCGGTCGCAACCAGGCCCAATCGCTGGCTGACCCGCCTGACATGTGTGTCGACCACGATCGAAGGAACGCCGAAACAATTGCCCAAGACCACATTGGCGGTCTTCCGCCCCACCCCGGCGAGTGTCACGAGTTCCTCCATCGTGCGTGGAACTTGGCCTCCAAACCGGTTGACCAACGCGCGGCCGCATTCGATGAGGTTCTTGGCTTTCGCTTTATAGAAGCCGGTGGGACGAATAAGGCCTTCTAACTCCTCTCGGTTGGCGCGGGCAAAATCTTGCGCGCTGCGATACCGCGCGAAGAGGGTCGTCGTCACCTGATTCACACGCGCGTCCGTACATTGAGCCGACAATATCGTCGCCACTAACAATTCCAGGGGCGTCGTGTAGTGAAGCGCAGTCTTGGGCCGGGGAAACTCCTCATCAAGTCGTGCGAGAAGTCGCGCCCCCAAGCCCATCTTTCCCCCGAGTTCCTCGAAACCAATGGGCGAGTCAATACAACCCGGTCAGTAACGATTGCGGGAAAAATTAAGTTGATCCTGATGGAACCCGAATAGGGATAGGTCGACTCTGACCCCAATGTGTTTCACCCCCGCATGACCGCTCCAGGCAGTTGCCCGAGGTTGAGCTCAAGAGATCGAATCTACCCCTGGACAAAATCGTGTTATTCTAGCAGGGGTTACCGCCCTTGGTCAAACCTGAGACGCTCTTCGATGGCGCTCACCAGCGGGATCAGCGTCGCGGGCTGAAGTGCCGAGACGGTAATAGCCTGGAATCGCGTCCCCAACACAGCCGCTTGTGCCGGGTCTATCCGGTCGGCTTTGTTCAACACCAGAAGCCGCGTGACCTGATCCAGCTTCAAATCGGCTAAGATTCGGTCCACCACCCCGACCTGGTGTTCCAGGGCAGGACTGCTGATATCCGCCACGTGCAAGAGCAGGTCCGCATCGTGGAGCTCTTCGAGAGTCGCGCGAAAGGCGCCCATGAGTTCTTCCGGTAGGTTTCGGAGGAAGCCCACCGTGTCCGTAATGATCGCCTCCTTCTCCGTCGGGAAACGCAAGCGCCGGCTCGCTGTATCGAGGGTGGCAAAGAGCCGGTTTTCAACCATGACGTGACTGCCGGTGAGCGCATTTAACAGCGTTGACTTACCGGCGTTGGTATACCCCACGATCGAGATCACGGGCACGTGACGACGGAGTCGTCGGTTGCGTTGTTGCTGTCGATTTTTCCCTAAGACTTCGATCTGTCCCTCGAGATGATCAATGCGATCACGTACACGCCGGCGATCCACTTCAAGTTTCGTCTCTCCGGGGCCTCGACCTCCGATCCCGCCGGCCAAACGCGAGAGTGCCGTGCCGTGACCGCTGAGACGCGGAAGGCGGTAGCGGAGTTGCGCGAGTTCTACTTGAATCTTGCCGGCACGGCTCTGCGCCCGGCGGCTGAAAATATCCAGGATCAATTGTGTCCGATCGATGACCTTGAGCTCCGTGAGGTCGGCGATTCCTGTGGCTTGAGCCGGAGAAAGATCCTGATCAAAGATCAGGTACTCCACGCCGTGTTGCAAGGCTTTGATCACGACCTCTTTGAGTTTACCGCTGCCGAGTAGATACTTGGGATGGAGAGCTTGCGGTCGCTGAATGACAGTATCCAGGACGCTCAAGCCCGCTGATCCCGCCAATTCTCGGAGCTCAGCGAGCGAGTCCTCCTGATCGGAATGGCTGTGCTTGGAGACGCTAACGAGGATCGCCTGCTCTTGACCTTTCACGACGTGGTGCCCGGGGAGCGTGCGGGCGATTTCCTCGTCCAGGGACATCAGGAATTTTGTCAGGTCCACCTGGCAATCCCGCAAGAGCATCGGCTTCCAGACCTCGTAGGGCTTTCCGGCCGCGTTCGGCGGCAGAATATTGGCCGCGTACAACTGCCCCGGCATCCCGTCCTCCAGAACGCCGATCGCCGCCATCAGATCCAGGCGCAACAGGGCCAGGTCCGTCAAGTCGTCTTGGCTGAGTGGTTCGTTGCGAAGATGGGTATGGACCATCCGAATACCACGCAGCGAGCGGCGTCCGAGCCGGTACCCGGAGAGGTCCGGCAACAGGACTTCGCGGTCGTCACCGACAATGACATCTTCCACCCCTCCGCGGCGATTAATCAGGACCGCAATTTGCCGTCCGATTTCATGCGAAAGCTCGGTGCAAAACCGTGCCAATTCAGGAGAGACGACAGCATCCTCAGGAACTCTCCTGCGATAGACGTGCTCGAGGCGACGAAGTTGGCTGGGTTTTAAACCGGTAAGATTACCGTGTGGCGCAGGAATATACCGTTCTCCTTACCCGGGGCGTTCATCTCCGAGGGTCCACTGGGCTTGTGGCTCACAGGCCAGCCCGGCGGTCCGACCCTCGCGCAACAACCGCAACCCGGCCACGGCAATCATCGCCGCATTGTCCGTGCAGTGTGCAGACGACGGAATGTGAATACGACATCCGCGGGTGAGGCCTTCTTCTAAGAACCGTGCCCGCAAGGCGGAATTGGCGGCCACGCCTCCCGTCACGACTATATCTTGAACGCCAAGCCGTGCAGCTGCCGTCAGCGTCTTGTCAACCAGCACCTCGACGATAGCATGCTGGTATCCGGCTGCAAGGTCGGCAATCTGATAGCTTTTCCCGGCCTGCGCCTGATCCCGTAAATAGTATAATAATGCGGTCTTCAGCCCGCTAAAGCTGAAGTTTAAATCGGCGAGAGTGGGATAGGGTTTGGGAAAGCATGCGCGCTCTGGATGTCCCTCCTTAGCCAGCCTATCGATGTGCGGCCCTCCAGGATATCCCAATCCCAACATCGTGGCGGCTTTATCGAACGCCTCGCCGGCCGCATCATCCAGAGTCTGGCCCACCAACTCTGTCCGATTCCAATTCTTGACATGATACAGACTGGTGTGGCCACCGGACACAATCAGGGCTACAAACGGCGGGGCAACAGGCGCCGCACAGAGCGACGCTGCGCTCAGGTGCCCCTCCAAATGATTGACCGCCACGATGGGAAGACCACAGGCGTACGCCAGCGCTTTCCCATAGGCGACGCCTACCAACAACGCGCCGATAAGGCCAGGACCCGCCGTCACGGCAACCGCGTCCAAATCCTGTGCTGTAGTCCCGGCCCGGGCAAGCGCCTCCCGCACAACCTGATCGATCGTCTCGATGTGCCGGCGGCTTGCCAGCTCTGGAACGACCCCCCCGAATCTAGTGTGGACTTCCTGCTGGGACCAGACAACGTCGGCTTGGATAGTCGCGTCATCTGAGACGACCGCGGCGGCCGTTTCATCACAGGACGTTTCAATACCCAGAATCACCGGAATGGGAAGAGGAGCAGGGGGAATAGAAGGCAGATAAGTATGTCACCCCAGAAACGGCGAAGGGCAGCCTCTCACGAGAGAAGCTGCCCTCCATGCCGCTGCGATCGAGTTTAGACGCCGGCCATCGCTTCTTCTTCGACAAATGACGGCGCGCCGTCTTTGAGCAGAACCTTCACCTTGTGGCACTCCCGGAACCGCCCCTTGATGAGTTCCTCCGACAGGGGGTCGCCGATGTGCTTCTGGATCATACGGCGCATCGGACGGGCGCCATAATTCGGCTGATAGCCTTCCTTGAGCAGCCACTCTTTGACCTCGTCGGAAACATCAAGTTCCACACCGCGGTCGACCAAGCGCTGGTTGAGTTCGCTCAACAGGTGGTCGACGATCAGGATCAGATGACCCTTATCAAGGGCGTGGAACACGACCACTTCGTCGATGCGGTTCAGGAACTCCGGGCTGAAGGCATGCTTGAGCTCGCCCATGACTTCGTCCTTCAGGCGACGTGCGCCTTCTCCGTGATCGTCCTGGTGGAACCCGAGCGAGGTGCCCTTCTGGAGATGCTTGGTGCCGATGTTCGACGTCATAATAATAACCGTGTTCTTGAAGTCCACTTTTCGGCCCAGGCTATCGGTCAGGACGCCATCATCCAGAACTTGCAGGAGCACGTTGAACAGATCCGGGTGCGCCTTTTCAATTTCGTCAAACAAAACCACCGAGTAGGGCCGCCGCCGGACTCTTTCCGTCAACTGACCACCCTCTTCGTAGCCCACATAGCCGGGAGGCGCGCCGAACAACCGCGAACTGCTGAACTTCTCCTGGTATTCAGACATATCGATCCGAATCAGCGCATCCTCGGAGGCGAACAGAAACTCCGCGAGCGCCCGCGCTAACTCGGTCTTGCCGACACCGGTCGGGCCCATAAAGATGAAGGAACCGATGGGTTTCTTGGCCTCTTTGAGGCCGGCGCGGGAGCGCCGGATGGCTCTGGCGACGGCGGAGAGCGCCTCATCCTGGCCGACGACGCGCTTATGCAGCGCGTCTTCCATGCGCAGAAGCTTGTACGACTCCTCCTCCTCAAGCTTGAAGAGGGGAATGCCCGTCATCTTGGAGACGACGTAGGCGACGTCCTCCTTTGTAATAACCGGCTTGCTCTTTTCCTGATTCTTTTTCCATTCCAACTTGGAATCTTCCAACAGCTTGCGGAGGCGTTCCTCCTCCTCGCGGAATTTCACCGCTTCTTCGAAGTTCTGCAGGGCAATCGCCAGTTCCTTTTCCCGCACCACCTTCTTGAGTTCTTGATCCATCGCGCGGAGATCACCCGGCAGCGCGTAGGTCTGCAGCTTCGCGCGCGAGCCTGTCTCGTCGATGACATCGATCGCCTTGTCAGGGAAGAAGCGATCGGTGATATAGCGGTCAGCCAGCTTGACGGCTTCGGCAATCGCCAGATCAGTAATCTCGACCCCGTGGTGAGTCTCGTACCGGTCCCGCAATCCTCTGATGATGCGTATCGTCTCTTCGACGCTGGGTTGCTGGACATAGATGGGCTGGAAGCGCCGTTTCAGGGCTCCGTCCTTCTCGATGTGCTTACGGTATTCATCCAGCGTGGTGGCCCCGATGCACTGAATCTCGCCGCGCGAAAGCGCCGGCTTCAGCATATTGGAGGCGTCGATCGATCCTTCCGCCGCGCCGGCTCCAACCAGAGTGTGCAACTCATCGATGAAGATGATGACATTGCCCGCCTGAACGATTTCCTTCATCACAACTTTCAGCCGCTCCTCGAACTGCCCCCGGTACTTGGTACCGGCGACGAGGGAGCCCAGGTCAAGGGCGATCACGCGGCGATTGAGCAGGTTATCGGGCACTTCGGTACCGACGATACGCTGCGCCAAGCCCTCGACGATTGCCGTCTTTCCAACACCCGCCTCACCGATCAGCACCGGGTTATTCTTGGTCCGCCGGCTCAGGATTTGGAGGACGCGTTCGATCTCATCGCCGCGACCGATGACCGGATCAAGCACGCCTTCTTGGGCCATGCGCGTCAGGTCACGTCCGAATTCATCAAGTGCGGGCGTATTGCTCTTGCGATCGCGCTCGCGTGGCGAGCTTTTCCGAAGGAATGTTACGGTCAGCTGTCGTGCGGTCAGTAGATTTGCGCCCAGGCTACGAAGAATCTTGCCGCCGATGCCTTCTTCTTCGCGAAGTAGCCCTAATAGCAAATGCTCCCCGCCGATATGGTTATGTCCGAGAAGGCGCGCCTCTTCAACGGCGTATTCAATCACCTTCTTCACTCGTGGACTAAACGGAATCTCGCCGAAAGTCATCGTTGTGCCACCGCCCGGAAGGTTGCGCTCGATTTCAAGGCGTACCTGCTCGGAGGACAACCCCATCTTCTTGATGATCATGAGGGCTATGCCGTCGCTTTCGCGCAGGATAGCCAGGACGAGGTGTTCTGTGCCGAGATAGTCGTTCTGGTGGCGCTCGGCCTCTTCGCGAGCCAAGACGATGATTTTCCGACCTTTATCCGTGAATCTTTCGAACATCCTGTCTCCTCTCGAGCCGTACTGTGAAATTTTCGGCCGTTCTTGGAGAATTATTGAAGTTATTCTAACGTTAACGGTCCGCACTGTCAAGAGAGTTGGCTCCCGTGAGGCTTCCTTATACCCCGCACTTTGAAGGACTTGAGCTATCCGCCATACAGTCATGATTTACTTAGATATATATCCTCCCCCTAATTCGTTGACACCGGGGTCAGCCACCGTTAGAATGCTCCGCCATGAAACATATCGGCATCCTGATTAAACCGGGCTTTACCGAAGCGAAGACACTGCTGCAACAACTCGTGCCGTGGCTCAAATCACGGGGACGGATACCGTTGCTCGATCCGCTTTCCGCGGAACTGGTCGGCGAAGACACCTCCTACCCCAAACGGGAAATGGCCGCGCTCGCCGACCTTTTGGTCGTGCTCGGCGGCGATGGCACGATGCTGGCTGCCGCCAGGCTCTTGGAAAGTCGCGCCATCCCTATTCTCGGGGTCAACACCGGCGGCCTGGGCTTTCTCACCGAGGTCACTCCAGATGAGATCTACAAGGCTTTGGAGAGCGTCTTCGAGAACGCGTACACCGTAGAAGAACGACTCATGCTTCGATCGCGAATCACGAGGCATGGACAGCAAGTGGGTGGCGCTTCGGTCTTGAATGACGTGGTGCTGAGCAAAGGCACCTTGACCCGCATGGTCCAGATGGAGATTCGAATCAACAGCCAGTTCGTGACGGGACTGCGCGGAGATGGCCTGATCATCTCCACCCCGACGGGGTCCACGGCTTACTCTCTGTCCTCGGGGGGACCGATCCTCAATCCCTCGGTGCATGCCGTGATCCTGACCCCCATCTGTCCCCATACGCTGACGAATCGACCGATTGTGATTCCTCAAGATGCGCGGATCGAAATCTTTATCTCGAGCCGCGAGGAAGGCGCCATGGCGACCTTCGACGGGCAGGTCGGGATCGCGCTCCGTCATGAGGATATGATCGAAGTGGGCGCGTCGGATCATTACGCCAAACTGATCCGATTTCCCGAGCGAACGTTCTACGAAGTGCTACGAAAGAAACTCAAGTGGGGGGACGGGACCTAGCGCAAAACCGATTCCTTCACGTCCAGCTTCTTCTTGCGAATGGCCGCCAACATCTCTTCATTCGTAGGGAATTTGAACTCCTCGATATCACGGCGTTGTCCTTCTAAGCGCTCCATTTCGCTCAGGGCGATCAAGTCCTCGGTCCGCGCGGCCTCCGGCCGTCGTTCTTGGATCAGCGCCTCGAGCTTGCGGATCTTCTCTTTAATCTGCGGTTCGGCAAGCGGCGCACGATCTGCCAGATACCGAAACAGCACTTCCGCACACCACTCCCCATCGCGCTTCGCGACACCGACCAGCCCCTCGCTCGCCTTTCTGGCCCATCCGCACAGGAACACCCCCGGAAGGATCTGTCCGGTCGTTTCATCATACGCTTGGAATAGGCTGTCGTCCGGATCGTTGGCCGTGCGATGAGGGCTCGTGATGAACATGCCGTTCTTGTACGGCAGTCCAACCGTGTCGTCCACGCGGTCTCCTACGGCAAACACCACACTGTCGCAAGGAATGGAATAATAGGTTTTCAACCCCACCGCGGCGACGTCAGCGCCTTTGGGCTCAAGCTTCGTGTCCTCCACCTCCACGCCCGCCACACGGTTGTTTTCATCTGTCAGGACTCGCTTGGGGGAAGAAAGAAAATGAAATTTGATCACTGTCTGGCTCTCTGCCGGCTCGCACTTGGTGAATTCGGCGCGCATCTCGGTGAAGACCTTTTCCGGAGACTGACCAACCGCTTCAAGCCGAGGCCCTATGCGCTCGATTTCCTTTTGTAGGGCAGCTTCGTCGATATTGGAGCAGACCGTGCGGATTTCCTTCGGGTTGTACTTGCGCTCCGCGGGCCCGCGGCGCACGATGACGTGCACTTCCGCGATGCGACGGCGTCGCACCAGCCAGTGGGCAATGTCGACCATGACATCGCCGATGCCGATAACAGCCGCCCGCTGGCCCATCTCAAAAGGGCGGGTACTGAACCCCGGCAGGAGGTTATAATGATACACGCAGTCCTTGGCGTGGTAGACGCCGTGCGCCGTATCGCCTTCGACGCCGATGGTTTTGGTACCCTGCGCACCGGTTGAAAAGATCAGCGCGCTGGCCTCCAGCGCCTTGAGTTCCGGCACCGTCAAATGCTTGCCCTCTCCCACGGTCACATTGCCGAAATAATGAACATTCGGACGGTTGAGGATCTCCCAGTAGCCTTTCCTGAGACCACCGCGCAGTTTGTGTTTGCTGGGAAAGATCCCGTACTCCGCCAGCCCGCCGAACTTCACGTCCCGGTTCAGAATCACAACTTCGTGGCCGCGTTTCGACAAGACATTGGCAACCGACAAACCGGCAGGGCCTGCTCCAACCACCACAATCAGATGTCCCGCGCTCATGTCATCCGTTCCTCATTACATCGCTTTTCGGATTTCAGCGGACAACTCCGAGCGCTGGTCCCGTGCGCACTTGAATAACAGTACACGTTATAGAGCTGTCACCCGCCGGCGCTTCCCGGCTTTCCCCCGGCCAATCCTGGTTCGGTCATGCGCCAGGGATCGAGTAGGTGCTTTAAGCGGTCCGGAGGCAAGACCTTCTTCCTCTCCGCCACTTCGCGCACCGTCTTCCCTGTTTTGAAGGCCTCCTTCGCGACCTCCGCCGCGGCCTCATAGCCGATCTCCGGAGCAAGCGCGGTGCACATCGCCAGACTTTGTTCAATCTCCGACTGGCAACGCTCACGATCGGCCTGGATTCCTTCGATGCAGCGGCGCGCGAAGTTTTCCGAGGCCCGCGCCAAGAGCAGAATCGACTCCAGGAGACTGTGCGCCATGACCGGCAGCATGACCAGCAACTCAAAGTTGCCCGCCTGTCCGGCTACGGTGATGGCGACATCGTTGCCTATCACTTTTGCCGCCACCATCATGACCGACTCCGCAATTACCGGGTTCACCTTTCCCGGCATGATCGAGGAACCCGGTTGTGTGGCCGGGAGGATGATCTCACCGATGCCGCAACGGGGCCCCGAGCCCATCCAACGGAGGTCGTTGGCGATCTTCATGAGACTGACCGCGATGGTCTTGAGCGCCCCGCTCATCTCAACGAGGGAATCCTGAGCCGCCTGGGCCTCGAAATGGTTCACGGCTTCCTTAAGAGCGCAGCCGGTCTGCTTTGCCAGCGCCGCGATCACGCGTGGCGCAAACTCTGGATGGGCATTGAGGCCTGTCCCGACCGCCGTCCCTCCCAGCGCCAGCTCCTCCAAAGAAGCACGGGCCGTTTGCAGCCGGGTCATTCCCAGTTCGATTTGCCGGGCATACCCGGAGAACTCCTGCCCGAGCCGGATCGGCGTGGCATCCTGTAGATGGGTGCGGCCGATCTTGACGATGCCGTCGAATTCCTTGGCCTTTGCGGCAAGGGCAGCTCCGAGGGACGCGAGGGCCGGCAGTAACTCCTGGTCAATCTGCTCCAATGCCGCAATGTGGATCGCGGTGGGAATCACGTCATTACTCGATTGCCCCAAATTCACATGGTCGTTCGGATGAACGAGATTGCCGCCGCGCGTTCCGCCAAGGAGTTCGGCCGCCCGATTTGCGATGACCTCATTGGCATTCATGTTCGAGGATGTTCCGGAGCCGGTCTGAAAGATATCGACCGGAAAATGCTCGTCGAGACGGCCGTCAATCACTTCCTGAGCGGCCGCGACAATAGCCTTTGCCACCTTGGAGTCGAGAAAGCCGAGTTCTTCGTTGACCTGAGCCGCGGCCAACTTGATGAGCCCCAAGGCGCGCAACAACGGACGCGGGAGGCGCAGCCCGCTGATGGGAAAATTGTCAACGGCGCGCGCTGTTTGAACCCCGTAGTACGCGGCACGCGGAACCTGGAGCTCCCCCATCGTGTCCCGCTCGGTCCGGGTGGCCTCATGCGAAGCACTGATGGCGGGCTTAGTTCCCTTTTCGAGCTCGTCCTGGTTCATGGGCCTCACGAAAGGCGCAATTGTAATTCAAATATGCACGGCTATACAAGCCGGAAAACTCAGAGAATTTGACTCATGGCCGTTGGTCTACGGGCAGATAGCTACGGTTATGGTCACCGTCATAGATCTGTTCAGGCCGATAGAGTTTGTTCTCTTTCATCTGCTCAAGCCAGTGCGCGAGCCAGCCGGCCACGCGCGCCATGGCGAAGATCGAGGTAAACGTATCGGTGGGGATGCCCATTTGGTCGTAAACCATCCCGGAGTAAAAATCGACGTTCGGATAGACGCGCTTTTCGCTTAAGAATTCCAGGGCCACCCGCTCAGTTTCCTCGGCGATCGCGTACAAGGGCGACTTCCCACAGTGCGCGAAAAGCTTTTGCGCAAGCTCCTGGAGGATGACGGCGCGCGGATCTTTGACTTTGTAGACCCGGTGACCGAAGCCCATGACCGGGTCTTTCGCCTTGAGCTTCCGCTCAAGATAGGGACGCACACCGTCGACCGTACCGATCTCACGCAACATCGCAACGACTTCTTCATTGGCACCTCCGTGTAACGGGCCCTTCAGTGCGCCGATGGCGGACGCTACCACGGTATAAGGATCCGCTAGAGTCGAAGCGGTCACGAGGCCGCAAAACGTCGAGGCGTTCATCGTGTGTTCGGCGTGTAAAATGAGACAGCAATCGAGCACCTGCGCCAGGATAGGATCGGGTCTCCGTTCTGCAAGCATGTACAGGAAATTCTCGCTGAAGCCCAGATCATCACGGGGCGGCACATACTCGTCACCGCGCCGGATGCGGGAGAAGGCCGCCACAACGGTCGGTAGCTTGGCGATCAACCGTACGGCGGACCAGTAATTATTATCCGGGTCCTGAACGTTCCGTCCGGGGTAGAACATCCCCAGAGCTGCGACCGCCGCCTGCAGGGCATCCATGGGATGCCCCTGTTCAGGCAGGGATTTTATTAAGTCGACAATCTTGAACTTGATCCGCCTATGCGCCGCGATATCCCCGGTGAACTTCTCAAGCTCCAGGCGGGCAGGCAACCGGTTAAAGAGCAGGAGATAAGCGGTCTCGATGAAATTGCTCTTGGCCGCGAGTTCCTCAATGCGGATGCCTCGATACTCCAGCACTCCGCTCTCTCCGTCGACATCGCTGATTTGGGACCGCGCGGCCGGCACTCCCGCAAGTCCCGGCATGAAATCATGAGGCATAGGTCAAGCTCCTTTCGGCTATTCTAGCCTTGAACTTTCCAAACGTGTCAAGCCGCATGACACCCACCCTCCCCCGCGCTGCCAAGACAGCGCCTTCTCCCGGGGATCCGCCTTGAAACAACGGGTCTCCCTCGGCCATACTGCGTCTCCGCGGAGTCGTCAAAAGACATGGAGCCTCAAGTCGCCAAGGGTGTGAAGAAGTTCCTGATTGCGACGGCCGTCGGCGTCATCGTGTTTTTAGGCGCCCTCGTGCTTCACCTTTCCGGGCTCTTTGAGATCGCGGAACTCAAGACGCTCGACTTTCGCTTTCAACAATACGCGAATCCCAGGGCTGCGTCGCCGGATATCGTGCTCGTCGCCATTGACGAAGCCAGCCTGGAGACGTTCGGACGCTGGCCCTGGCCTCGGGATCGCCACGGCTTTATCGTACAGTACCTCAAACAGGCCGGCGCCCGAGCCATAGTCTTCGATGTGTTGTTCCTCGAACCGGACGAGGCGTCCGAAGAATTCGATGCCGCGTTCGCCGAAGCGGCGGCTACCGCCGGCAATGTTTTTCTTCCATACCAATTACAAACCGAACCGTCTGAGCCTCCGCCCGTCTCCCTGATGCCCAAGCTTACCCTCATGACAACTCCCGGCAGCAGCATCCCGGATCTCCACCAGAAATACCGCGGCCTCAAACTCCCGCTTCCCTCGCTCGCGCAGGCCGCACGGGCGCTCGGCTTTATCAACCTGACTGCCGATGTGGATGGGACCAATCGCCGGATCCCTCTGCTGGCGCAGATTTCCACATTTCCCCAGCCCGTCATGCATCTGACCACAAGCGTCGCACGCCACGTCACGGGCAGTACGTCACCCCCGACCATAGAGGGTCACGCTTTTTCTGTGCCTCCCGTCGTCATTCCGCTGACCAAAGAGGGCGACATGCTGCTCAACTGGCATGGAGCACTCTCCCGAAAGGTCTATCCAGCCTACTCAGCCGGAGCCGTACTCAAGGCCTACACCGAACTGCAGGGAGGGCAAACATCTTCGCTGGACCCAGCACTTTTCCGCGACAAAATCGTCTTCATCGCGGGGACCGCTGCGGGCACCTATGATTTGCGCGTCACGCCCTTGGAGGCGGCTACCCCCGGGGTGCTGATCCATATGACCGGCCTTGACAATATTCTCACAGGCCACTTCATGCGGCAGGCACCCTACTGGGTCTTCCTGACTGCAACGCTGGTCTTGTGCCTTGCGATAGCCTGGAGCTTTATGCTGCTCCGCCAACAGATTCTAAAATTCCTGGTGATGCCCGCGCTCGCCATCACCTATTACGGGCTGGTGGTGCACGCCTTTAAGAGCCACGGACTCTGGCTTGAACTGGCTCTCCCCGAGAGTGCGCTCGCCGTCACCTTCGCGATGGCGGCGAGCGTCGAGTATCTCACGGAGGGACGCCAGCGACGCCAAATTCGGGCGGCTTTTGACAAATACATGGCGCCGGAGGTCGTGGATGAAATCATGCGCCACCCTGAAATCAAACTTGGCGGCGAAAAGAAGGAGCTGAGCATCCTCTTCTCCGACATCGCCGGCTTTACCACGATCTCCGAACGGCTTCGGCCGGAAGAGTTGGTCGAGCTTCTGAATGAGTATCTCTCCATCATGACCGATATTATTCGCCGGCAGCGTGGAAATGTGAACAAGTACCTCGGTGACGGAATCATGGCGATCTTCGGCGCGCCGCTCGGCGAGCCTACGCATGCGTCTCTCGCGTGCTATGCCGCGCTCGAAAGTCAGGAAGCCCTCGTGACCTTGCGTACCGATTGGAAGGCTCGCGGGCTGCCGGAGATCGCCGCGCGCGTCGGGATCAATACCGGCGACGTGGTGGTCGGCAACATGGGATCGCAAGCTCGACTGGAGTATACTGTGATGGGCGATAACGTGAATCTCGCGTCCCGGCTGGAAGGCGCCAACAAGTTTTACGACACTCCGATCCTGATCGGGCCGCGCACGTATGAGCTCACGCAAACCGATGTCGAAGCGAGAGAGATTGATCGCATACGAGTGAAAGGCAAACTGGAGCCGGTGGTGGTCTACGAACTCCTTGCGCGGAAAGGACGGTTGGATCCGGTCCGACATCAGCTGGTCGAGGCGTACGCGCAAGGGCTCCACTCCTACAAATCTCGGGATTTTGAGCGCGCGCACCGCGATTTTGAAGCCGCGCTGAAGATTGATCCGCTCGATGGTCCATCAAAAGTGTACCTGCGCAGGTCGGAGGAATTTCTTGCCGCGCCGCCGGCGGCTGACTGGGACGGCGTCTACGAACTGCACTCGAAATAAGGAGGTTCCGCGTGAAGGCTCGACAATCAGTACGCATGGTAATCCCGGTCTTGATGGTGCTGAGCGTCATGGCGGGCACGGTCTGGGCGGAGACGGTCTACGTGCAGGCGAAAACGGCGCAGCTGCGTGCGGGAAAAACGTCCTTGGACCCGGTCGTCGCCAATGTGAAGCACGGCGAGGCGTTGCAGGTACGGAAAACTGAAGACAAGTGGATGGAAGTCGAGACCGGCTCGGGCATCACGGGATGGATCTTTAGCAATAAGACGACCACCGTCAAGCCCTCCGGAAGCGAAGACGACCTCTCCAAGCTCGGCCAAACCTTTCGAGGAAAGGAGGCCTCCAGCGCGACCGCGTCGGCGGGAGCCCGCGGTCTGGATAAGGTCTCTGAGGAATATGCCAAGCGTTCCGGGATTTCTCAACGTGATCGCGACACGATTGATCGGATGACCGCCTATAAGATCACCGATCAAGAAGTCGAGGACTTCCTCAAGAAAGGAGAGCTTGGTGAATATGCGAAATAACCGCGCGATTGCCGCAACTATCACGTTCGGTGCGATCGCCATGGTCGCAGCATGGACCGGTGTCAACCTGGCCGCGGACAAAAAATCAGGAGGGCCGCGTTTCGGAGACATCCTCGGTGGCATCGGCAGCCTCGTCGGCGGCCTTCTCCCGATCGGATACGAAGAGGAACAATCCATCGGCAAGGCCATCGCCTTGCAGGTGGTCGCTCGATCCGGCGGCACCCTGGAGCAGCCGGAGCTCGTGCGGTATGTCAATCTTGTCGGCCAAGCGGTGGCTCTGACCTCTGATCGTCCCGACATTCCCTATCATTTTGCCGTACTCAAAGATGACTCCATTAACGCCTTTGCAGCGCCCGCCGGATACGTGTTCATCACGAACGGCATACTCAAACAGGTGCGCAATGAAGCCGAACTGGCGGGGGTCTTGGGGCATGAGATCGCCCATGTGAGTCAAAAACACATCCTCGAAGTGATTCAACGCAGCAAGCAAGTAGCCGGCATTTCCCAGGCCGGGCTGGCCGCTGCCAATCAGAATCCGCAAGCGTTTAAGAACGTCATTGACACGGCGGTGAAGAAGCTCTTGGACGAGGGGCTGGATCAGGAGAAGGAAATCGAAGCGGATACTTTGGGAGATGCCTTCGCCGCCCGAGTCGGATACGACCCCACGGCTTACCTGACCTTATTGACACGACTGCGCGCATTAAAAGGCGACGATGCCGCCTTCTTTAAGACCCATCCAAACTTTAGCACGCGCATCGAGGCGGTGCAGAAGACGATTCAATCCCAAGGCTTAAAGGCAAACGGCGTACTTCTGGCCGACCGGTTCGCACGACGATCCCCATAACCTACAGGTCCTGGCAGCTACTGCAGCGCTTCGGCTCTTTCTGTTCGTTGAGTTCCTGCTGGGTAAGGGAAAGTGGCAGTTGGCAGAGCTCGCAGCTGCGGATTTCGAAAATCGGCTGCCCCTGATCGTCAAAACGCGTCGGCAGTAAGAGATCGGCCGGATCGTACCCCAGGAGCACATTGTCGGTGAACTTGACGACGGCCAACCGAACATTGAACTTTTCCCAGGTCGCCACCTGGCCCTTTCGGATGAGCGGATGATCGGACGTGACATAGACCGGCTGACCATACCGGCGATGCCGGAGGTCGCGAAGATTTCGGGCCTCCGGGGTCGCAACTGCATACCCCGTCGCCTGCGCAAAGCGTCCTTCTTCCACACCCATCGGGCTCCTTGAGTCGCGCAAGAGAATTGTCCGGTCGCGCTGCATCTATATCACTCACTCCAGAACGGGTCAAGCGACGGAAGGAGCTTGACAATGTACAGTCGCCATTGCTATCAGGATTCATCGTCGTAGGGGCTCCCCATGGAAAAGTTGACCGTCTATCAGAAGCCGACTTGCTCGAAGTGCCGTGAGACCCTGACAATCTTACGCGAAGCGAAAGCTGACTTTGTGACTGTCGATTACTTTGCGAGCCCTTTGAGTACGGCGACCCTTAGACGGCTGGTGAAGAAGCTGGGCGGCAGTGCGCGGGACATTCTCCGCACGGGCGAGGAGATCTACAAGCAACTGGAACTCAAGACGAAGCAACTGTCAGACGACGAGTTGATCAGGCTCATGGTGCTCTACCCGGACCTCATCCAGCGTCCCATCATCGAAAAGGGTGACCAGGCAGTGATGGGACGGCCGCCTGAGAACGTGAGATCCCTACTTTAAAAAAGAGGGCCGGAAAGTTCTTCCTCCCCGGCCCTCTTCGAATCCTTAAGAAAATTGGTTATTTCTTCGACAAGACAGCGTCTTTACAGGCTTTCGCAACCCGGAATTTAAGAACA
>DASXSU010000090.1:0-6489 GCA_036505795.1 Nitrospirales bacterium | reverse complement strand
GAGCACCTCACCGGCAAGGAGATGGCGGCGAAGCTGAGCGCGGCGCTGGGGCAAGAAGTGCGCTACCACGATGTACCGCCTGAAACATACCGGCAGTTCGGCTTTCCTGGGGCGGACGATATAGGGAACATGTTCCAGTTTAAGCGCGATTTCGAGGAGGTCTTCTGTGGAGCGCGCAAGCCCGAGATCGCGCGTGAGCTCAACCCATCGCTGCAAACGTTTGACATGTGGCTCACCCGCAACAAGGGCCGCATTCCGCTTGAATAGCACACCCCATCGGATGGGAGGATCGCATGACAAACCTCATTGTTGCGAGAACCGTACTGGTGGCGATTTTGGTGTTGGTGAGCGCCGTCATCAGCGGTTGCGACTCCCAGGTTGAAGGCACGTACTCGGATGGCGGTGTGATGATGCTCGAGCTTAGGTCGGGTGGAAAAGCCGCCTTCACCTTTATGGGCGATACCTATCCCTGTGCCTACAAGTCGAACGCAGACAGGGTCATGCTCGACTGCACTCCCAACAGGACGGTCCCCCATTCAGGCAAGGATTGGCCACGTAACGTAGTAGGAAGCGAGAAGATTGATTTCACAATCCACGATGACGGCTCCCTCACAAGCACAGCCCTAATGGTGCCATTGAAAAAGACAAAATAGCTGGACAAGAAAACCCCCGCGAGGATCGGTAAGGATTTTCAGAGCCTGCAAGGGGCGACAGACCCGGAAGCCTGAACTGAGCCGCCAGGTAGAAGCAGCCAGAGTAACCCAATCCGGCTGCGTAGCAGCCCGATCTAGTGGTCGGACAGACCTCACCGGCGGTGGGAGGTCTGTTCATCGGTAAATAGCACGCCAGCGCAGCGCCGCTTCCCGATCTTTGTGTGTGCGCCTAATTGACACCGTCCGTGACGGCGGGCTAGCCTGTCTCAATTCCTTTCCAGCAGGAGAAGATCATCATGCGCAAGGTAACCGTACGATACAGCATTAGGCTCGTGCTAATGACGATGGTTCTCTTGATCCCCGGGGTTCGTTCCGTTCAAGCCGAGCAGCCGCAGATAACGATTGTGAAGACGCCGGTGAATATGGCGACGAAATACTTTGATCCAAAACGACCGTCGCGGGAAAGGCCACCGCTGACACCGCCCGAGGAAGCTGTCTGCGCGTCCGATTTTCTCTCTGACGCATCGATCGGCGCGCAGGCCGTTCAGACAGATGCAACTCACGCGAAAGCCACGATCAACCAGATTAAAGTGACACTCCAGCTCGATATCACCATCTGGCTGCCCACGAATCCGCAGAAGTGGACGGTGGAACACGAGGAGGGGCACCGGCAGATTTCGGAATACTATTATAAGAATGCCGACGCCATCGCCCGTCGTATCGCAGAACCGTACCTCGGCAAGGTCATTGATATCAGTGGACGGGACTTGCGCAAAGCCCTCAGTGCGGCAGTCCAAAAAGTGGGAGCGGAAATCACCAACGAGTACAACAAACAGATGCCGGTCGAGGTGACGCAGGATCGATACGACAGCATCACCGAGCACAGCCGCAAGGACATTCCGGTGCCAGACGCCGTCGCTCAGGCGATCCGCGAAACGGCACCGGCCATAGCCCAGTCGGGGTCGGACGCAGAAAACGTGAAACAGCCGATACAATCCCAGCCCCAAATGGCACTGCCCATGGCGGTGTCACAGCCTGCCAAGTCCGAGGCTGCGACGGCGGGGGAACCGGCGCTGCCAGCCACCAGCGCCGCTGTTTCAGCCGAGGGGAAAGTCGAGGAACAGGTTGTGGGCCCGGTGGCACAGGACGTGAAGTACGTCGTGAGCCCGCGCGGCGTGCACCTGGCATCGGTAGTCAGAAAAGGTAGCCGGCTGATCGTGATCGTCGATGGCGTGGAGGGACCGAAGTTCGACGAGATCGTGACGCCCACGTCATCATACGTGGATCCTCGTCCTCAGGCCGAAGCGCAGCGCGTCGCCTCGCTGGCGGGTCGCCCAGGACCCGATACGAGCGCGCGTCCCGTCATCTTCAGCAAAGACGGCAGACGGTTCGCGTATGTTGGGCGACAAAGCAAGGAGTGGGTCCTCATGGTGGACGGCAAGGAGACGGTGCGCCTTCCCTCCGAGGGCCTCGTCGGAACTACCGTCGGTATGTCGCTGGAGTTCACCGGTGAGGATGGCAAGCATCTCATGTTCGCCAGGTCCGTCTTCGGCGGCTACGAGCTGTGGGTGGACGGCCAGAAGATGCCGGGCATTTTTGGCTCAGGAGGCGGAGGCACGGCGGGAACAATCGATCCTTTGTTCACCCGTGACGGCGCCCGGTTCGCTTATGTCGCGCAGATCAGCCGCGATAAGAGCACACTCATCTTGGACGGCAAGGATATGGGGTATGTTGGGGACAACCTGCAATTCACCGCCGACGGCCAGCATCTGTTCTCGCTCGTCCGCCAGGGCGCCATCGTGGGCCTGACGGTGGACGGCAAGTTAAAGATGAAGACGGACGGCATCAACCAACTCGTCATGGCGCCGGTTGGAGGCGCGTTTGCGGCCGTGGTACAGCGACTGAACCCGCCAGGTGAATTCCTGGTCGTCAACGGCAAGAAGGTCGAAGGCAGCGACTGCGTGAGGATTCTCAAAGTTACTTTCAGTCCCGATAGTAAACACTTTGCCGCCGTGTGCAGCCTGGCCAACAATGTGAACTTCGTGCTGATAGATGGTAAGAAGGGGCAGCAGTACGACGGGATCTGGATGCCCGAAACCCTCGCATTCTCGCCCGATTCGTCCAAGGTGGGATACATAGCTCAAAGCGCCGGTAAGTACTTTGCCGTGATTAATGAGGACGAGTCGGAGGCGTTCGACGGTGCGGGCGTCAAGTTCCTGTTCAGCCAGAACGGCAAGCGTTCGGCTGTCTGCGGTATGCGGCAGTCCCCGCCACCCAACGGCTTCAAACTCTACATCGATGGCAAGCTGGAGCGGATTGATGAGCAAGTCAACTGCGCGTCGGTCACGTTCAGCCCGGACGGGTCGCGCTACGCCTATGCCACTTCTCCAAGCGGCATTCTGTACTTAGACGGGAAGCCGACCGCTCTGCGCGCCGAGAAATTCGCATTTACTCCCGATAGTAAACACATTGCCGCGTGGGGAAACAAACCGTCCGTGGACCCCAGACAGGGGGTCTTGGCGCAGTTCGCTCCCGTGACCGGGCAAGGCCTATTCGTGGACGGGCAGCACGTGTGGGGCACCTTCGAGAACCAGAACGTCCGTTACCGGGCATTTTCGCCCGACGGCCAGCACCTCTACTGGATGACCTCCGAGCGGCCTAGTGGACCGAATCCCAAGCCTGGGCTAATGGAAGCCGTGATCTACCTCGATGGCAAGCCCGTTGTTCGGATGGATCGCGTCGACTCAGGGGAAGGGGCCTTGCTCTACCCCGGAGGGCTATTTAATTTCAGTGAACCGCCGCCGGCGTGGGAACTCGGATCCGACGGCGTGCTGACGTTCCTCGGCCCGGTGGGAGACGTGGTCAAGCGCTTCCGGATCACGCCGTCGGCGAATACGACCATCGTCACCATGCTCGCGAATGTCGAAGCCGAAGCCGCCAAGGCTCAGGCCGATGCGGAAGCGCAAAAAGCGGCTCCTAAAGGACGGCGGAACCGGTAACGCCAGCCGGCGTTTCGCCCCGCACCAGGGGCAGGACCTCCGCGACCATGCGTTCGTGCTTGGAAGTAGCACTTTCGCCATGGCTCGCCGTTGTTTCATTAAACTTTTTAGTCGGTGCTGTGTCTAATTTGTAAGCGAGTTAGAAAAACAGATCGCCGACAAGGAGGTCTCCATGTTCACTCTTACTTCTCGTATCGCCGCCCTCGCGGTGCTTATCGCTCTGCTCTGGTTGCCGGTAGCCGCTCATGCCAACCGCGGCCACGGCCATGATTTCATCGGCTCGGAACTTTATCGTATCGTTCACCATGCCCAAGACTTGGGTTTGACGGAGGAGCAAGTCACCAAGTTCAGGTCACTCATCACGGACTACCAAAAGGCCAAAGTCCAGGGCCAGGCGAATGCAAAACTCGCAGAGGTGGATGTGCAATCCCTTATGCGTGATGACAAGGCCGATATGGCTGCCATCGAAAACGCCATCCGGAAAGCCGAAGCTGCGCAGAGCACGGTCCGAATTGAAGGAGCAAAGGCCATTCGTGGCGCAAGGGAGATTCTAACACCGGAACAACTGCAGAAATGGCGGGCCAACCGTCACACGTGGCATACACAAGGCAAGCAGGGCGACAAAGACCGTACGCCGCATGGCGAACAGCCACCCAAAACCTAATGGCATATATCCAAGAATAACCGGCGGTTGCCATAAGATAAAGGAACACATTAGCTACCAGCTAGATCCCATCAAATTTGAAATAGATTTTTGGACTAAAGACCGGGATCTCGTCGGCCAATTATTATGCCGGTTTTGCCACAGGCTCTGGCTTTTTCCCAGCGCCGCGAAAATCGACAAATTTATTCAGGAGATCGAACCAGAACGGCGCGCCAATGCTGACAGCAAAACCGGTAAGAATCCACCCCAAAATCTTCAAGAACCAATAGCCAGACGCCTCTCGTCGTGTTTGGTCCCAGCAATCTTTGATCATTGAAAAAAATGGTCTGCCGTCGCTCGAAGCCGTTTCCAGTCCGAGGCAGGAGAATCCCACCGGCAGGCCCTGCTTCTCGTACTCTGTCATTGCTGCTGCAAAACTCTTAAGATGGTCCTGGGCGTTCTTGATGTCCGCGTCTGCCGGTTCCATGGGGACACCATTGAACCGTTTAGTATCCACTGCTTGCGAAGCAGCCTCAGCAAGAGATTTACGAAGTTCTGCCGACTTGGAGAGCTCTGTCACGAGAGTCAGGGTGTCCACATTGAAAAGTACTGCGACGAGCAAGCCCATTGCGAGCAGATGCCGGCGCGTGTACTTCTTGTACCAACCGCTCACGCGCTCCATTCCGCTTTCGTACCATCCCGCGATGTTCTTTCGGGCCACATCGAGATTGCCTTGGGCCGCATCCAGCAAGGGCAGGATCGCATCACCCACGCTGTAACCCCGTTCTTTGCATTTGAGCGTCGCCGCACGGACATCGTCAAAGGTCTGCGACTGGCTTACTTCCGTGACAAGGTCTGGGTCCAGTTGAGCCGCTCTGAGGACAATGAGGTCCAGTAAAGCGCTCACAAAGATGGGCGCCGGTATATAAGACGGGGTCCTGGGCTTGCCCGGAAGGTCACGGTACAGGGAAGACACCAACGGATGGTTGATCATTCGAAGATAGATCCACCGGTCGGCGACGATATTGATAAGTCCCTCACGCAGAAAGGTACCGCGCCGGCCAAGCTCGTGGGCGATGAACTCGTTGAGCCCGGAGCAAAACAGACTTACCAGGGTGTAGATAAAAATAAGGCCGATGGCGACATCCAGGACGCCTGTCAGTCCCATTGCTTGCCTCCTTGACCGCTATGGATTACCCGAACCCGACGGTGCGGCGACGCTTACAACTGGAGTGCCTCGTCCCGTGGGACTGAAATCTGCTCGCCCCGCGTGAGCAAAGTTACGTGGCCGGTACCTAGGGTCCCCCGCCCACTTCATATGAGCCGTCTCATCGATGGTTTCTTCGACGCCGCTCACGAGCATAGGTCTGAAGTAACGGCCCTTGAGAATTAGGCGGCGGCCCATGCGGTACACGCCATGGAGGAACTCAGCGTACGAATCACGAACAGGCGAGAAGTATTCGTCACCCCGGAGGTAAAAATCTTCAGGCAGAGCTCGCTTGCAGGTCGGACGTTGCTGCAGCTTTATCTTAAACTCGTCGGTAAACTCCAGCCCTTCGTCCAGCGCGCGTTCGGCAATCCATTTGAGCGGGGGATCGGGCAACAGGTCATCCTGATAGCCCCCACCCACATTCGAATGCGCTCCAGGAAACCAGCGCTGCTCGACCTTCCGGGTGCCGATAGGGTGCTTCGCATCCCACAGTGACACCTGGTAGTCTTCCCGCATCTCATCGATGGCAACGGCGTGAAATGCATTCTCAACGACGCGGCCCAGACTCGTATCATGAAAGCCGTATTTGATGTTAGACAGCATATGTTTGGAGAACATTGGCACGCCGAGAGCGCCCACTGTATCCCAGACGCCAAGAAATTTGACCTTCACATTCCAACAGTGGTCCCTACGGAAGCCGACGCAGGGCTCTTGTTTTCGTCCTTCCAACCCCGGAGCGAATCGTTTGCGATACAGATCCCAGGCTTGACGTACCAGTTTGGAATTGGTCTGCGCCCTGCAATTGGGTTCCTTGCGGAACTCCTGGAGCTTGGCAAGCCCGCAGCGATTAATGAGACCCGCCAAACTGCGCGCCGTGTACGCGCCACGGCTGAATCCGACGATGAAGATGTCGGGGCCGGCGACAAACTGTTCACCGTCAGCTTCCGGCTCTGGGGAGGAGACATCCGTGTAGGGTCGGTATTC
>DASXSU010000089.1:0-7376 GCA_036505795.1 Nitrospirales bacterium | reverse complement strand
GCGTACTTCCGTCAATTCAATCGGCATCTCCTTATTGAGCGTGTCGGTAATTTCAGTTCCGGCTTTCTTCAGCGCCACGCTCGCAGACTCCTGTAGATCCCTCCCGCTTAGCTCAATTGCTTTACCGAGGTACGGCTCGGCCAGGCGCTTTGCGATCGCGTCGGCATTCTCATAGAAGTACTCGGCAATCTGTCGGTGGCCTTCCTCGTGCTCCACGATGGTCCGGGGCGGATTTTGCGGCAGCCAGATGGTGACGTTGAGTTGTAATGTTACTTCTGCGCGATCGACGGTGAACTTTGCATGCGTTGCGTCGGTCTGGACAGCGTGCCCGCTCAGGCCCGCCGTCGACAAAAACTCCGCAGCGCAAAGCGCTGCTTCCGGTGGCTTAAGCTGCGGCATCTCTTTCGGGGGCCGGCGAGGGTCAAACGTACGATACTGCACGTTCACGGGCGTCTTCGTGATCTTCACGGCCTCCGCGGCCGTCGCTACCGCCGCAGGCTGACCTGCGGAAGCAAGTCGCCCCGCGACAAGGATAAGCAGCGCCCCTCCCAGCACAAGACCATCTATTGCGACCCCCCACGAGAATTTCATAGGGTCGTGCTTCACTCGTCTATTGCCATAGGCCGCCAATATAGGCCAATGGATCATGCCAGACAAATGAAACCTGGCCATTTGAGGTAACAGCCGGCGAGAGACTCATTGATCGGCAGCCGTCATCTTTTCTCACACGCCGCTTCGCTGCAGGGCTTTACTAAGGCATAATAAGCTAATGGCTCCCAGACCACATTCACGCGGGAACCGTTCGCCTGTCCACATAACAGGGATGTATCGGGCCGGCATTACGGCCGTTCGGCATCTCGGTAGATTGTTTCGGCATTTGTTGCGGGCGATGGCAGCCGCTCCATTAACGGTCCAGGCTTTCGTCGGTGCGGCCGTCATCCTGGCGGCTTGGCTTACCTTCAACTGGATGTACCAAGCGATCCGCAAACCGACCGAGGTATTCTTTCCGATGAGCACTGTGCTTCACAAAACACCGGCCGAGACGTGGCGGCGGTACGGGCCGCTCTTTAGTAAACACTCAACCGCTGTCATTACCCCCGAGCTTCTGGCCGCACTCGCCCAGGTCGAAGGTGGAGGCAACCCGTTGGCCCGGACGTACTGGCGCTGGAGTTTGGCGCCGAACCCGTTCGACATGTATCAACCGGCGTCGAGCGCAGTCGGAATGTACCAGATTACCGACGCGACGTTCCGCGAGGCGAAGCGCTTCTGTATCCGCAATCACATGGTCGTCGCGGACGGTCCCTGGCACGACATGAGATCATGTTGGTTCAACAGGCTCTATAGCCGCGTTGTGCCGAGCCACGCCGTCGAACTCACCGCCGCGTTGCTGGATCGCGGGGTCGCAAGCGTGGTGGCACGACAGAGGATTACGACCGCCACGCGCCAGCAAAAGCAGGATCTGGCCGCAGTTATCCATCTGTGCGGAGCCGGAGCAGGTGACGCTTATGCAAGGCGTGGCTTCCGGCTAACCACCAATCAGCAGTGCGGCGACCACGACGTAAAGGTCTACCTGTCCAAGGTCAATGCAATGAAGCGGCAGTTCGCCCGGCTGGCGGCGGCGGGTTAGCAGACGCAATGGTATGACCTCTTCTGATCCCTCGTTTAATATGCTCCCCGACCTCCCCGTCTTCGGCTCGACTCAGTTCACCGGCCGCAGAAGGCTTGTGCAAAATCTGCTAAGCCGCTGCCTGAGACGCCAGTCCATCCTGCTTTACGGAGGACCCAAGCTTGGCAAGACCTCCATACTGTTGCAACTGAAATGGCTCCTAGATCAGGATTGCGAGGCCTCCTCTGCAACGCCGGCGGCCGTATATGTCGATCTAAGCGATCGAGCAACCCGTAAACAACTTTTATTGAAACGAGGAACAAGCCCCGCCTCGATCCTGCTGATTGATAATTGCGACTACCTGCTAAAAGAAAACGTCATCGACGAGGTACACGAGTTCATTAAAAGTGCTCCATCCGTGCACGCGGCGGTATGGGCCGGCGAGCGTCCCTGGCACGATTTTGCTCGGGACCATGGATGGACCGTTGATCTTCGGCCTGTACCCCTGGCGGTGCTGCTGCAAGGCGAAGCGTCGGAACTTGTACAACCCCGTCTGACGCCGAGCCAAACTGCTGCAGCGCTATCCGCGGGGGGCACTCACCCCTACGTACTGAAGGTACTCAGCCACTATATGTTGTCTCTTCCTGGAGATCCTATGAGCACGATCCCGGCTGCAAGAGAGCATCTCCTCCCATTCTTCCAAGGCTGTCGTCAGACCATCCGGCCGGGAATTGAGGAGGCTCTTCTCAAATATCTTATCCAGGAGGCCCGGCCCGTTAGTCCTCGGGAGGCGTCGGTGGCTATAGGAGTTGCGGCTATCAAATCCGTTGCGGACGGTCTGTGCTGTATAGGGTTGATGAGTCGATGGAACCTCAATGAGGGGGCGATGTTGCAGGCCAATTGTCGAATCTTCAACGACTGGTACCTGACCAAAGCGCCCACCATCCACCACTGATGGCTTTTTTAAGCCGCTGATGGTGCTGTTCCACCAAATACAACCCATTTTGAGTTGATATTCGGACGCAGCGCAACCGCACAAGGCATGAAATTTCAATCGGTTGATTTCACACGCCACAACAGGGCCTCATGTTTGCAACGGATAAGTGAGCAGAGACACCATTGTCGTCATCCCCCTTCTAATGATGGGTCAGAACCCAGAAAGTGAGGTGAGATATGACAAGGAAAGATTTCGTATGGGCTACGGTGGCAGTCTGTATTGCTGTGCTGGGATACTGGGGAACCTCGTCAGGAGCAAAAGACTGCGGCCCTCAGAGCGGAATTGCTGCAGAAAAAGTCGCCGACTACCTGCATGCTGTACTCCAGTCTGATCGAAGCTTCTATACCGTCCACGTGGTCGAGCGATTGCAGTCGAAGGGAGTCGTGGCTGCCTCGGAAAATTGGCAGTCCTCGAATATGCTTCCCCTGCCGGCGCAGTTCTTACAGGAGTCGAACAAGCTAGTCGGGGTTGCAGCCCCGGGGATTGGATATCGGCTTATCAGCCTTTGGCCAATTAATAAACGCAACGGGGGGAAGAGCGAGTTCGAAAACAGAGGGCTCCAGGAAACGCTAAAGGATCCCAATCGTCCCTATACCGAAGTCGTCATGAACGGGCAGGATGCGTATTTGCAAGCGGTCTATGCAGACAAGGCCGTATCTCAGGCGTGCATAGGGTGCCACAATGCACACCCGGACAGTCCGAAGCGGGACTTCAAGCAAAATGAGGTGATGGGTGGCATGCTCATCTCAATACCGCTGAAGGAAAGCACTCCAAAGGCAGGTTCCGGCGCGCACGGAACCAATAAATAGAGTCTTTGTCGCCTATTGTTTTGGTGGGCCCCGGCCGTCCAGACGGCCGGGGCACTTTCTCCAGAACTAGGGGCTGGAAATTACTCCGACGGATGCAGGCTATGGTTTGACTTCGAGGTTATTCACCACCTTTTGAACGTGTTCCACTTTACTTACGATCTGCTCAGCAAGATCTTTTTCTTGCTGAGTCGGCACCGCGCCGGTGAGATATACCGTCTTGTCTTCGGTCCTGACGCTTATCTGAGTCAGCGTCTTAAGGCGATCGTTTGTCGCGAGATGGGTCTTAACGGATGTCGTAATCTTCGCGTCCAATGCCTTGTCCTTCACCGATTCAGCGCCCAACGCCATCTGGTAGCCGCCGGCTAGAAAAAAGATGGAAAGAACCAACACCATGAGAGAGTAGGGAGACCGAGTCATAGCAACCTCCTTTAGAAAGTGAACTGTGGTAACGATCCAACGTACTTACATTTGGGGCTTTTCATTAGAGCTAAGAGCCGCGGCCTAGACAATAACCCCTCAGGGGGGCACCCAGTAGTATTGGGGAGGCAGAATCTAGGTGGGGAAAGGTCTAGTACGCAAGCAGCGCGCTCCCCGTCCAGGTCAGAGCTTGTGGTGATGACTATTTCGGCTTGAGTACGGATAGAATATTGCCTGCCGGGTCCTTAAACCAGGCTATATCCGGACCCTGGCCTCTGGAAATGCCCTTCGCGTCCGTCTTGATGTTCTTGTCATCGTACCTTTCGAAGCGCACGCCAAGGCGGGTCAATTCGTCGACGGTTTGTTCGACATCGCTTACAGGAAAGTTGATGATGGTAAAGGTTGCCGGGGTATGGTTTGCCTTCGGATAGATCAAGATCATATTTCCCCCGGCGAGATGTAGTTGTAACAGGCCCTGCATCTCGGGCACCTCGGAGACCTTCAGCCCGAGAGTTTGGCCATAGAAAGTCTTCGCTTTTTGCGGGTCGTCCACCGAGAAACTGCTGAATGCTTTACTGTCATTTAACATGTCGCTCCTCCATAGATTAAGTACCTGCTTTAGTTGTGCTTCAGACGGGACGGCAGGACGTATCCATCGGCGTAGCATGTGAACTCTCCCTTTGCTAAGCTTTGACTGCTTTGACGACCATGTCGATCCAGCCCGCCAAGACGTCCAGCATTTCAGCTCTCACGTCCACATCCTTGCGTCCCGTACGGACCGGCACATGAAAGGAATGGTCGGCGTCCGGAAAGAGTTTCAATGTCGCACCCGCGCCGAGTTGTTTGACGAGTGGCTCAAGAAGTTGCAGGTCGGCAAAGTCGTCGCGCGTTCCCTGCATAAACAGCATCGGGACCCGCACGTCGAAGAGGTGCTTGCCACGGTCGTCCGATGGCCGCCCGGGGGCATGAAGCGGAAATCCGAGGAAGGCGATGCCTCGGACTCCAGGCAATGGCGATGCGGCATACGCTTGCGAAGTCATGCGGCCGCCGAAGGATTTGCCGCCTGCGAAGAGGGCAAGATCCGGCGCCAGACTGGATATTTCCGCAATTGCCGCGCGGACTGTGGCATGCGCCAGCTTGGGCGCGTCCGGCCGCTTCGAGCCGCGCTCCATATAAGGGAATTGATAACGCAGCGTGGCGATACCACGCTCTGCAAGACCCTCCGCGACGGAAGCCATGAACGGATGTGTCATGCCGGCGCCGGCGCCATGTGCTAATACGTAGCAGGCGCGCGCGTTCAGCGGGGCCAACAGCAGACCAGAGACCAGGTGCGCGTCGTCGACGGTCATGGTCACAGGCTGCAGGCCAGAAGTCATTGAAGACCAATCGAGACAGAGTCGGACTTGCGATCACACACCAACCTATGAGTCCGGCAAATCGACTCTGACTCGGATTCTCCTGAAGTCAGCGGCGCACAGCATGCACCTTGGTGCCGTAACCAAGTTCCGCATACCAGTCACCACGTCCCTGGGGTGTAAGATCCAGCATATTGTAAACGGGTGTCAGCAGGTCGAGGCCGCGTTCCCTGATGTCGTTCGACATCGACGGGTGAGCGCTGTAGAAGTGGCGCAGCTTGCCGTCACTGCCTCGAGTGAAGACCGATATCGTTGAATCCTGCTCCCCCTCGCAATCTTCGCTGCTCAGATCGTACTTGAACGTGCTGGTGCCACCGCTCAGGAGCCGCAGATTGTCCCAGCCCCGGGCGCGCCCATGCTTGCGGAGCGCTGGCGGATCGGCCGCAGCAACAATGGCGAGGTCAACGTTCTGCGCGAGGTGATGAGCGACACCATTTAAGCCGTCTATAAAAAGTGTGCACATCGGGCACGGGCTGGTCTGCTTCTTTCCGTACATGAAGTGGTAGATCACCAGGGACCGGTCTGAACCGGTGAACAGTTCGCTTAGCCGGACTGTTCGAATCGGGGCGTCGCCCCCATCGAGGTCCGCGGGGCCTTCCTCGAACACATAATCCTGGACGATCGCGCCTTCGGGAAGGTGCCGGCGAAGGTCCGCAACCCGTTCGCGTTGGTGCATCAGCTCAATTTCTGCTAGACGTAGCTCCTCTCGTTTCGAAAGGTAATTGGAAGATTCGTTCGTCAAATTCGTTTGTCGATATATATCGTGGGTCGTCTCGTGTGCCATAAGTCCATGCCTCCTCAAAGTACTAGCACTATTTGTTAAAATGTTTGCGGTTTCAAGACTACAAACGTATCGCCCATCCCGGAACCTTAGAAGATCGAGCTTAGTTTTTGTAGGAATCCATTGCTGGGCCACGCCCGATTACTTTTCACTGATGGTCTTCAGGTTGGCTAGACCGCTCTCGCGGGGTTCTTTCTCAGCGGTATGAGGGGCTTGAGCCGGTTCTCGCGGAGATAGAGGCCGAGCCAGATGAGGATGCCGATCGCGATCTGCATGAAGAACGGATCGCCGACCCGCAAGTGCGCGAGGATAGCACCACCGATGTATCCGGTCAGAAGAATCGCGCCCAAGACCGCCGTTGCCGGAATCGCATAGATCACCACGCACGAGATCTCGAGAATCGCAAGCGGCATGATCAGCGACTCGGGCAACTCCAGATGAGCCATTCCTTCCACCACCTGAGGTCCGCCCCTCAGCTTCATGACTGCGCTCATCGCAAAAAGAAGTGACACCAGAGCCGAAATTACCCGACCGCCCCACACGATCTTTCCGCTCGTGCACATGAAATGCCTCCTCCTACGACTACCGCTACGCGTCCTTCTTCAACTGCTCGGCTTGCGCCCGCACGCGCTCTTCTTGCTTCCTGAGCTCGGGTGTGAACTCGGCCCCGAAGTCCTCCGCCTCGAATATCTGACGAATCTCGATCTCGGATTGCTCGCCGGGCATCGGATTCGGGCACCGTTTGACCCATTCGATCGCCTCTTGTTTGGATTTCACCTTCCAGATCCAGAAGCCGGCAACCAGTTCTTTTGTCTCAGCAAACGGCCCATCGATCACGGTGCGCTTGTCTCCATTGAACCTGACCCGCGCACCTTTTGAGCTTGGCTGGAGTCCATCCGCTGCGAGCAGTACGCCCGCATTAGCCAATTCCTCATTGAACTTGCCCATTGCGGCGAACAGCTTCTCGTCCGGAAGGGCGCCGGCCTCTGAGTTCTTCGTGGCTTTCACCAAAATCATGAATCGCATGGTAATACCTCCGTTTGAGTTATGTAAGGTTCAGAGCCGAGGTTTTGGACGAGCCCGAACCCGTTGTACTTATTAGTCGAACGATGGTACTCGAAATCGACATGTCGAAGGATCTTCTTGTCCGGAAATCAAGATTCGCTTCGTTTCCCTTCAAAGGGGCAAGATCTCGGCCGGCGAGTCTCGGTTGTGTTTAACTCCGCGTCTTGCCCTCGATCAGCAGCCAGGAGGCGAACGCGCTTGCCGCTGCGAGGCCGGCGGCCAGGTAGGCGACGAGGCGAAACCCGGCGACGAATGACTCTCGAATCGCTTGTCGGATAACCGCCTG
>DASXSU010000088.1:0-22269 GCA_036505795.1 Nitrospirales bacterium | reverse complement strand
GAGAATCTCCAGATCCCCGAGAAGAGACTGGTCATGATGGCCCATCTGATCGCTCAGGTCCTGAAGAATTCGTCTGGCTTCCCGCTCGATCGCTAACTCCGCTTCTTTGATATGATTGTTGAGATCGATCAGATCTCGCGGCTCGATAAAGACCGTGGCGCCGCTCGCCGAGACGTCATGGATGATGCCCGGAACCTCTCCCTTGTGCTCCACTTTCACGGGAATGACGTATCGATTCTCTCGTTGCGCGAAATAAGACTCTTGTAGAATGTCAGCAAACTGAGACGACGCCAGGATCGCCTCCAGCCGCGCTCGAATTTTCTGTTTGAGGCTGCTCGCCTGCCGAGTGAGCGCCCGCAATTCCGGGGTGGCGGATTCCAGGATATTCCCATCAGGATCAATGGCGTGATCGATGGCGGATTTTAGCGCACCCAAATCATCAAGGTCCGTCCCGAGGGTCCAAAGTCTTGGCACGTCGCTCTGATGGTTTTTAAGAAAGCGATGGACGTCAGCAACCAGGCCTAACACAATCGAGATGTCCCGCAAATCCGGCGCATTGAGAAGGGCTCCTTTGGCGGCCCGTTCAATGGTGGACCGGGCATCCGGAAAGTGCGCCATCGGCAACGCGCGGTTGCCTTGTTCCAGTGAGACCATCTCGGCAGTCTCCTCTAGAGCGGCCCGCGTCTCAGCCAGCGAGCCGGCCAGCCTTATACGACGGCAGCGTTCCGCTCCGACTGAAGATGACGCTTGGGAAGCCAGGGCCTCCAGGATCGCCGCCCATTGCAGATCTCTGGCTGCCTTGGTGAGAAGTTCTTCGCGTTCCGCCACAGCTGCCCCCTACTTTTTGGTGAACTCAGATTACTACGGTCCTTGGAATTTCCGCAACGCACGCTTACTGCTTTTGTCGGGGTTGTTCCGTACCCTCGTTTCTTGTAATAAAAACTACTAGCTTTTTTTATCAACAGGAGGGTTTATGAAAAAACTGATAGGGATCATGGCTGTGGGCTGTATTCTGAGCTTGAGCGGTTGGGCCTCCGCGGCTGATACGGGAACCCCCGGCTCTACCGAGATGGGAGCCCCCGGTTCCACTGGTGGAGCAGCGGCGGCGGCAGAGAAGGCCAAAGAGGGCGCAAATGCCCGCACGATCAAGGGTGAAGTGCTGAAGATCGACGGCGAAAACTACGTCGTCAAAGATGCGGCGGGCAAAGAAGTCAAACTACATGTGAGCTCGGAGACCAAGAAGGAAGGGGATCTTAAGGTCGGCGATAAGATCGAGGCGCAGGCGGACGCGAGCGGCCACGCCATCTCCATCAAGTCGGCCAAGAGCGCCCGTTAGTCCCCTTTCTGGACATTATAGTTTTCTGCATTCTCAGTGGCCGCGGAGGGATTTCGGTCCCTTCGCGGTCTTCTTCTTCCGGTTAAACGAGACGCCTATTACTTTTCAACTCGCGGTTAATGACGGCGGAGAAGTTTGCCCGGGGTGCCCTTCCAAAGAATCAGTAATGGACTCGCCACGAACACTGACGAATAGGTGCCGACGATCACGCCCATGAGCAGGGCGAGCGCAAAGTCGTGGAGCACCTCCCCGCCGAAAACAGTCAGGGGAATCAGCACCAGAACCACGGTCAGGGACACGACGACGGTCCGGCTAAGCACCTGATTAACCGCTTTGTTAATGGTAGCATCGAGCGGGTCCCGGTGGCGCACTTTCAGATTTTCTCGAATCCGGTCGAAGACGACCACGGTGTCGGTCAGCGAATATCCCGCGAGGGTCAACAGCGCCGTGACGAGCAACAGCGTGATTTCCTTGTCCAGAAAATAGAAGATCCCGAGCACCGCGAACACGTCATGGAAGGTGGCAACGGCGGCGGCAATCCCGAAGCGAAACTCAAAGCGCGCCGCGACGTACAGAATGATTCCGATCATGGAGATCCCGACCGCGATCAGCGCGTCCTTTTGAAGCTTCTGTCCGATCGTCGGACCGATCTCGGTGCTCGCGTCCACCACAAACGGGTTGTCAGGAAAATTCGTGCGAAAGGCGTTCAGCACCTTGTCGGCGACTTTCTCTTCGATTGTGGTCTTGGCCTTTACCCGGACAAGAAGTTTGTTGTCGGCGGAAAACTCCTGGAGCTCAACTTCAGCCAGGCCGGTCTTGAGCAGTATCTCTCGAGCCTTCTCGATCGAGATCGGCCGCTCGAATTTCAGTTGCACGGCCGTCCCGCCCGCGAAATCGATCCCCAGATTTGCGGCTCCGCGCCAGATTTGAAACAAGGCGATGAGCCCCAACAGCACAAAGAACCCTGACACGGCGAAAGAATAGCGCCGCCATCCCATGAAGTCGATCGACGTCTTGCCGAGAACCTCAACCATTGCACCCACCCACCCCAGGCGCTGTTGCACCCACCCGCCCTGACCCGGGCGGAGCCGGGTCTTTTCCTCCTGGACGCGCCCCTTCCCGTAGCCTCAGATGCTCAGCCGTTCGACGCGCCCGCGACGGTTGATCAGATCGAAAATTACCTTCGTCCCGACCAGCGCCGTAAACAAGTTGATCGCTATGCCTAAACACAACGTGACCGCGAAGCCCTTGATCGGACCGGTCCCGAAGAGAAAGAGCGCCAACCCGGTGATCAGTGTGGTGACATGCGAGTCCACAATGGTGAGAAATGCCTTGTCGTATCCGGCGTCGACGGCCGGCCTCACCGGCTTACCGGTTCTCAGCTCCTCCCGAATACGTTCGAAGATCAGGACGTTGGAGTCAACTCCCATCCCGATTGTGAGAATGATACCGGCAATGCCGGGTAGCGTCAGCGTCGCGTTCAGTCCGGCCAAGGCACCCAGGAGGCACACGAGATTGAGCATCAGCGCAAAATCCGCGATCGCCCCTGACATCCGGTAGTAGAAGATCATGAAGACGACCACAACGCCGCCGGCAATGATAGTGGAGAGGACCCCTTTCTGAATTGAATCACGGCCGAGGGACGGCCCGACGGTGAGATCCTGTAGAATCTTGACAGGAGCTGGGAGCGCGCCCGCCCGCAGCACGATCGCCAAATCGTTCGCCTCCTCGGTCGTGAACGTACCGGTGATCTGCGCCCGCCCTCCGCCGATTCGCTCTTGAATCACCGGCGCCGAATAAATCGTGTTATCCAGGATAATCGCCATGCGTTTCTTGACGTTTTCGGCCGTAATCCGCTCAAACAGCTTTGCCCCCGTGTTGTCGAAGTTAATGGAAACATACGCGTTCTGAAACTCGCCGATCGATACCCGCGCATCGGTCAGGACATCCCCCGTCAGCACCGCGCGCTTCTTCACGATAAACGGCGTTTTAGTCACGCGGCCGGTTTCTTTGTCGACGTTTCGTTCGAACAGGATTTCGTCATCAGGCGGAATCTTTGGACCGAACTCCTTCAGTATCTCTTCTTCCTTTCCCGCCGGCACACGGCTTGGCAACTCTTTGGCAACGGAACTGTCGTCGTCCAACATTTTAAACTCAAGCAGCGCGGTGTTTTTGATCAGCGCCTTGGCCCGGCCGGGATCCTTCACCCCCGGAAGCTGCACGACGATCTGGCGAAGGCCCTGCTGCTGTATTAACGGCTCCGAGACCCCGAATTCGTCAATACGGTTGCGTATCGTCTCGAGCGCCTGGCTCACGGACTGTTTCTTGATGCGCTCGGCTTCGTCGCCCCTGATGGAGAAAACCATCACGCGATCACTCGGCGAGCGACCGGTCAAGGTAGGGAACTGATCGTCCACTGCTTTCTGGACAGCATCTTTCCCCTCAGGCGATACCAGCGCGACAGTGATTTCTGTCGGCGACGTCCGCTTCACAGACTCTACCGGAATCTTCTTCTCGGCCAGCAGCTCGGTAAGACTATTGGATGTGCGATCAACGGCGATTTCAACGGCGCGGTCACTTTCAACTTCCAAGACCAGATGGATCCCGCCTTGTAAGTCGAGTCCCAAAGTGATCCCTTTGTTCGGGAGATACTGTTTCCACCATTCGGGCATGTGGCTGAATAGAGGGGTGGAAGGGATGAACAGAATGGCGGACAGGATGACCGCTAGACTCAGGAGAATGACTCGGCCGCGAACCGGCTTCATGCGGGTTTGGCCTCAGTCATTTTCTTCTCCACGAAGTCGTCCGATGTGCTCCCGCATGACTTTGATCTTGGCGTTTTCGGATACTTGAAGGGTGACCGTCTCTTTGCCGATATTCGTCACAGTGCCCCAAATGCCCCCTGTCGTGATCACTTTATCGCCCTTCTTGAGATCGTTGAGCATCGTTTTATGCTTGTCACGTTGCTGCTTCTGAGGCCGGTAGATCACAAAATAGAAAATCACCACGATAAGCACGAACATCGGCAGCATCTGAAGCAACTGCTCCACGATGGACGGAGCGGCCGCCGGTGTCGCGACCTGTGCCAAGGCAGGAAATGTGAGCCTCATGCTTGGTAAGCCACCCGGGTGGCATAGAAGGCGGACCTAAATTCGGCGAGACGCTCTTCGCGGATGGCCTCGCGCATATCGCGCATGAACTGGAGGATGTAATGGAGGTTGTGCAGAGTATTTAAGCGCACCCCTAGCATCTCCTTTGCCAAAAAAAGGTGACGCAAGTAGGCGCGGGAATATTTCCGGCAGACCGGACAGGAGCAGGCCGGATCGATGGGCGACTCGTCTTTGGCGTACTGCGCGTTCTTGATCAGCAGCCTTCCGAACGACGTGAACAGCCAACCGGTGCGTCCATGGCGGGTCGGCATGACGCAATCAAACAAATCGATGCCGCGCGAGACGCCTTCGAGCAGATCCTCCGGCGTGCCGACACCCATTAAGTATCTGGGCGCTGATTCCGGCAGCTCGGCCACGGACGCCTCGATGGCGCCGTGCATCAATCCCTTATCTTCCCCGACACTCAGCCCTCCAAGCGCATAGCCATCAAATCCAATGCGCGCCACCTCGGCCGCCGCCCGAGCGCGCAGGTCCGGGTAGTGGCCTCCTTGCACGATGCCGAAGACAGCTTGATCCGGACGGCGACGAGCGTCTCGACAGCGTTGCGCCCAGGCGTTCGTTCGCCGGAGGGAAGCTTCGGCCTCCTCCGTGGTCGCCGGATAACGAAGGCATTCGTCCAGGACCATGGCGACATCCGACCCTAACGACTCCTGGATCTCGATGGCAAGCTCAGGTGTCACATGATGCAGGGAACCATCCAAATGAGATTGAAAGGTCACGCCATCGTCATTCACTTTGCACAACGGAGCGAGGCTGAAGATTTGATAGCCGCCGCTATCGGTCAGGATAGCGCCGGACCAGCCCATAAAGCGATGCAGGCCGCCGATGGATTGAATGGTTTGATGACCGGGCCGCAGGTACAAATGGTAAGCGTTACAGAGGATCATCTGGGCGCCCAGAGCGGTCAATTCCTCAGGAGAGATTCCTTTTACCGTCGCTTGCGAGCCCACCGGCATGAAGGCGGGCGTGGTGATCCCACCATGCATCGTTTGCAGTTCGCCGAGGCGGGCTTGTCCGTCTTTCCTGATTAGAGTAAAGGTGGGAATTGCCATTACATCCTCTCCGGAGCGGACACACCCAGAATACCCAAACCATTGCGTATCACCGTCTGCACGCGGCCCAGGAGACAAAGACGGGCTGCTGTCAGCGAGGGGTCGATGACTTCCCGTTTGCGTTCGGGCTCGATCTCAAGCGGGATATTTGCACCCGCCAGCCCCGCATCTTCTTCCTTCTCCACCTCAGCCTCAAGGGCTGGTGGCAATATGCGGTGCTTATAATAATAGGTGTGCAGGCGTGCGGCCAGATCTTGCAGGTAGTAGGTGATCCGATGAGGCTCTAATGCCTGCGCGCTCGCCTCAATCACCGGAGGATATTCCGCCAGCGCTTTGATCAAGCTGAGTTCATCAGGCGACTCCAAGAGCGCCAAATTAACTTCTGCGGTACCGGGTATCCGTATGCCTCGTTCCGCCGCCACCCGGAAAATGCTCGCTATTCTAGCGTGCGCATATTGAACGTAATAGACCGGATTGTCGGCTGACTTCTGCTTGGCAAGCTCCAGGTCAAAATCAAGCTGGGTGTCGGAGCGCCGCGTCAAAAAGATGAATTTGGCGGCGTCCGCCCCGACCTCTTCCACCACCTCACGCAGGGTGATCAGTTCACCGGCCCGCTTCGACATCGTGACGCGACGTCCCCCGCGAAGCAGGTTCACGATCTGAACGAGCAGAATCTTAAGCCGATCCTTGGGATAGTCAAAAGCCTGGACCACAGCCTGCATCCGCGGAATATAACCATGGTGATCCGCGCCCCAGATGTTGATCAGCAGATCGTAGCCCCGGCTGAGCTTGTCATAATGATAAGCGATATCGGAGGCCAGGTAGGTGAACTCCCCGTCTTTCTTGCGAATCACGCGGTCTTTGTCGTCGCCGAACGCGGTCGAGCGAAACCATTCGGCGCCCTCCTGCTCAAACACATAGCCCTTGGACTTCAGCATGTCCAGCGACCGCTCTACTGCCTTGCTTTCAAACAGCATCGCTTCGGACGACCACGTATCAAAATGCAGATTGAATAGCGCCAGATCGGCCTTTATGGCCTGAAGCATTTCGCGATAGGCCCATGTCCGGCACACCTCTTCCACGTTTGACGGCAAGAGCTCTTGTCCATTCACACGACGAGATGCGAGCAGCTCGGCTGCGATTTTCTCGATATAGGCTCCGCGATACCCATCCTCCGGGAATACCGCGTCTACACCCAAGAGCTCGCGGTACCGGGCTGCCACTGATTCGGCCAACAGCTTCATTTGTCGGCCGGCGTCATTGATGTAGTATTCCGCGGTGACATCATGGCCGGTTGCACGGAGGAGATTGGCGAGAGCGCCGCCCAGGGCGGCTCCCCGGCCGTGCCCCATATGCAGTGGTCCCGTCGGGTTCGCGCTCACATACTCCAGGAGCACGCGCTGCCCTTGACCGATACTGGACCGCCCATATCGCTCTCCTTGCGCTTCGACTTCGATGAGCACCCGAAGCCAGAGGTCCCGCTTGATAGTCAGATTGATGAACCCGGGCGGCACGACCTCAATCCGCTCAAGCACATCCGAATGAGTCCGAAGGCGATCGGCGATGATCTCAGCGATCTTTCCGGGTGATTGTCGCTCGGATGCGGAAAGAGTCATCGCGACGGTCGTCGCAAGATCCCCCCAGCCGGCCTTCTTCGGAACGTCCAGAACCAGCGCCGGCTGCACGCTCAGGTTCAGCTCGCCGGTCGCCCGTGCTTCGTCCAAGGCGTCACGCAAAGTGGCCAACACCGTTTCTCTCACGACCCCTGCCGACATCCATCATGGCTCCACATGCAACGGCCCTCGAGTCCTCCCGAGGGCCGCCAAAATGCGATGAACTCTAACACACCACTAATCAGGTGGCAAGGCTCCGGCCTGCGCTCCGAATGAGCGGCCGCAGAGCATTCAACACCACGGCAGGCGACGTTGCGAGACACACGCGCCCGTTGCATGTCTGTTGCGCTTCGCGTGTCGTACACCCGCAGGCTTTCTCCGCACGGAGCGGGACGAGACGTTTATGTCGATATCCCCAAATCCGAGGGTCAGTAGGACCGAAAACGGCGACGGTCGGCATGCCTGACGCCGTGGCCAGCTGGGTGATACCCGAATCGTTCCCCAAAAATCCGTCACAGATGGACAGGACCCCCACCACCGTCGCGAGACTCGCATTGCGCAGTCGGGGCAGGGAAACAGGAACTTGCCGCGCAACGGCCTGCGTCATTTCTTCATCGGCGGGTCCCTGGATGAGTACCACCCTTATGCGATGCCTCAACAACGCGCGAATGACGACCGCAAATCGGTCGGACGGCCAGCACTTGCTGACGCTGCCGCTTCCGGCATGCACCGCTATGATGTGTTCGCTCTCAGGGTCGATCCCATGCGTCAGGAGCCACCGCGCTCCCGAGCGGCGATCGTTTTCTGTCGGTGTCAGTCCGCTTTCAGGAAGCTCTTCGGTCGGGAGAAGATCCTCGACGGTGCCTCGAAACCGATCGGTCGCATGTTGGTTGGTGTCTTCTCGCAGTCCAGGCGAGCGGACAACAACCCGTGAGATCCCCAAGCACTCCAGCGTCGCCCGAACGGAGCCTGTATGATCTGCGGCCCATACCACAATCAGCCCGAACGGCCGAAAGAATTCGACCATGGCCGGCCGCATGCGCTCAGAGCCCCCAAGCAGCTCACGGTATTGCGGTCCTTCGATAGAATGCATGGCATCGATCACCGTGCGACCGGGCAAAACATCGACGAGAGACGGATGACCGATGAGATGCAGTGAGGCAGGATGATGCCGCTCCTTCAAGGCTGCAAGGACCGGCAGCGCTAGAATCGTGTCGCCGAGGGACCCTGGATGCACGACGAGCAGCGAATTCACGGTTCGATCCATTTTCTGACAAGCGCAAGGTCTTCAGGAGTATTAATATTGAAGAACGATCGGAGCTCGGGATCCACCTGCTCGAAGGCCGACTGCGGGATGCGATGCACCCTGAGCGCGGAAATCGCGCATAACTCCTGAATCTTAAGGCGCGAGGCCTCAACCAGGCCCTTTAGATACGGCAGACAGGCCTTGGAATAAGCGGCGTGCATCGGCTGCAGTCTCCCGTTGAGATCGGGAATGACGATGTCTCCCTGGTCGGCACGCTCGAGGACGATCCTGATCGCCTGCGGCGAGATGCAAGGCATGTCCACGGCCCCCGCAAAAACACGATCGCTCCGAGCATGCAACAACCCTGTGTATAGACCGCCGAGTGTCGCTCTGCCGGGAATCACATCCTCGACAACGCGCAGGCCCATCGACTGAAAGGGTTCCTTTGCGTCGGCGACGATCAAAATCTCGTCGAAAAGATCTTTATACGCATCGAGCACCCGCTGCAAGGAACTCTTGCCGCCGAGCGTCAGAAATCGCTTGTCCTGGCCGAGGCGGCGGCTTTTTCCGCCGGCCATGATGAGTCCAGTCATGCTCTAGGCCCCACGCTCGGTCACAAAAAAAGGGGGTGGTATGAACCCACCCCCTTCGTTTTTGCGCACATTGAACGAACAGCTTAGACTTGAGGCGTTCTCCTCTTGCTGGCGCGCCGGCGGAGAATCCAGCCCTCGGCAATGATCATGCCGACCGCCATGAGAATCGGGTACACCTTCGCCTCGACCGACAGCGGCTGCTGCAGGATGCTGTAATAGAAGGCCGAGACGGCCATCTTCAGGCCGGCGTCCCCATTGTGTCCATCCCATGCGAAGAAAACCGTGGGAATATATTTTCCCACCTGGAACTGCACATCGGCGTCTTTGTCCTCGGTCGTCAGCGGCCGCTTAAAGATGACGGTCCAGCGGCCCTCCTTGAATTCTCCCTTCAAGAGCTTGAGCGTTGCCGTTGAGTCCGGACGTTCTTCAAGAGGCTGGTCCCAGCCGGCGCCGGTGTAGGCCTTGACTGTTCCATTGGCTTCCCACTTCCAGATATCAACGTGGCGCTTTTCCTCCCCATGCAGATAGCGGGGTTTTTCCGGAGGCGTGATTTCTTCCCATTTCGCCGGAAATTGGATGGCAACGCCATCATTGTAGACTTCGTAGCTGTTTTGCTTGGCTGCAATCGAATCTGCCTCGCCAGTCTTTGGAGGCGCTTCCGCAATGGGCGTGCCCGCTATCCCGGCGGCCGCCTCGCTCTTGGTGCGATCATCCCATTGGAACATGAACGCAATCTCGTTCTTGTTGTAAATCGAGCGTACCCACATATCATCGATGCGGTTGACGAAGTTCCTGGGCTTGTGCGTGATCTGGCCGCCCATACCGATCAGACGGCGCGGCTGCTCTTTCCACTTCTTGTCATTGGGATCGGCCGGAATCTCGCCTTCGATGGGAGCCGACGGCACCACGAAGTTGATTTTCGGCTTATCGGTTTGCGGGTCGATCGGCAAAGGATCGGAGAACGGATCGTCCTGCTTCTCGCGCTCGCACAAGGAATTCACGAAGTTGGCGATGTGCCAGCGCTCTTCAAGCGTCGTGTTGTCCGCAAACGACGGCATAGGGGTTCCGTTCACGCCAGTCGAGAACGTCCGGAAGATGTTCTGGATGTTGTAGGGATCCTGGCGGCTGCCTCTGAAATTCCAGCACTTATGCCAGTTCGCAGGCTGGATCGGAAAGCCCCAGTCGTCCTTTAGATTGAATGGATTTCCGTCGCCACGGCCTTCGTTTCCGTGGCACTCTACGCACTTTTTATCGACGATGAGCTGTTTGCCTTTCTCGAGACTCTCCTTGCTGTATTTAATCGGCTTGACTGCGCTGTCATTCTTAATGTCCAGGATCGTAAAGGTTTCGGTCTTGTCGTCGAATTTCCGGTCTTTCACAAGCTGCGTCGTGACAAAAGACAGCACTTGCAGCCGCTGCTGCTCGGTCAGAATGCCGTCCCAGGACGGCATTGCCGATCCCGGCAAGCCATGGGTCACTGTCTGGAACAGATCGTTCTTATCCGTACTATGAGAGTCGAAGAGCGGTAGCTCACCGCTGGCCGTGTGCCGGATTTTAAAGGTCCCCTGATTAAAGTTCCGAGGACGGGGCCAAAGCCGATCGGCGCCGGGGCCATCACCAGCTCCATCGACTCCATGGCACCAAACGCATTTTCGAAAATAGATCTTTTTGCCTGCTTCGACCATGCCCGGGTCGGGCTTCACCGGGGTGCCGCCCTTGATAAATCCGGGTGTGAGCCCTTCGGCCGCGGTCACATCGCCGGTGGCGGAGAGTATCGCCGCGCCCGCGGCGATTCCTAGGCCGGTCGCGACAATAATAAAAACTAGGCTTTTGCGCGTGATATGGGTGAAGAGAGCATTCATTGCTGATTCCTCTACAGTTGGATTATTCGAACAAGATTAGTCCCAGGTCCTCGGATAATATCCGGTGTGCCAGTATTCGAACAGGATCACCTTCCAGATTTCATCCGTCGTGAGGTGCTGCTCCCATGGCGGCATCACCGAGGCCCAGGGGAAGCCTTCACGCGGCAGCCCGATCCCTCCCTTCGAGACCCGCCAGAACACAAAGGTCTCTTGAAGCTGCGCAATCGTACCCGGATCTGTAAAATTCGCCGGAATCGGGTTGAATGCAAACGCAAACATTCCCCTACCATTCAGATTATCGCCGTGACAGAAGTGGCAGTTCTGGAAAAAGATCTGGCCCCCTTCTCGTACGTACTGCAGATACGGAGGCGCCTTCTCATCCCAAGGATTGCCTTCCTGATAGGTATTCTGAACCTTATCAGAGTATTGCCCTTTATCATCGACCCGGAAGGGGCTCGACGCGGTCTGGAGCACGATGGTCTTGCCGTGCACTTTTGTGCTCGCGGGAGGTGCGGGATGCACCGTGCGTAACTCAATCGGCTCATCGACATTGGGCTTCATGCTGTTGAAGCCTAGCCATCCCACCAGGATCGGCAACAGTATCACAATGATGATTTTTAGAACTTTTGTTCCCCCGCTCGTAGCATCCGCGACCTTGATGACGGGCCGGCGAAAATCCTGCCAGGCCTCCTCGGTCGATGACACCCACATGAAAATACCGATCAGGGTCATCGTCGCATAGATCGCGCGGACACTGAAGGGAATCGGCGGATACACGCGATACTTGAAATACACAATTGAAAAGAGAAAGAGCATGGTCGCCTGAAGAAGCTTGTTGACCTTCAATCCCATCTTCTTATCGAGAAGATAGAACGTGCCGATAAACAAGAGCGCCATCGTCCCCATCTCCAGCAACATCTGGATGGGCATGTAGCCCTCAACTAACTTAGGTGGCCACATAATAATGATCTCCTAAAAGATGATCGCGCCAATAACCGCCTATTCAATCTTGGGCGGCGGCTTCCCTTCTTCTAATTGAGAGAGATAGTTAATGACTTTGTTAAGCGCTGCGGCATTAAGCTTCTTGCCGAAGTCCTTCGGCATGATATTGTCCGGAAATGGGGGCACGACATATTTGCTGGGCGTGAGGATCGATTCCATGATGTATTCGCGAACCGTAGTCGCATTCCCTTTGTAGTTGGGATCTTTCAGCCGGGTCGGTGCATTCGTCTTCTCGACCAGCTTCGGCCCCACCGCGCCCACTGCGCCTGGAATGCCAGGTATCGTGTGGCAGGCAAAGCACAGAGCCTTGGTGAAAATCTCATTCACCGGCTCATCACCCGTCACGACCGGAGCACCAGCAACCGGTGCGCCTGGAGCCCCGGCTGCACCGGCCGGTTTCGGCCTGTCCTTCTCAGGAATAAATTTAAAGTAGGCTTTCTCGATCTCCTCAGGCGGCGGAGGCTCTGCACCCTCGCGCGCGAACAGCCAGGTATCCACCGCGATTAATTCATCCACGCTCAGACCGATCGGCGCCTTGTGGATCGCCGGCATTGGACTTTCTTTATCGTTCGTCCCCTTTACGCCAAAGCCGGCCACGACGTAACAATTGGGACATGCATGGGATTCCGCAATATATTCTGCAGCAGTCTGCGCGGTTCCACAGCCCGGACAGGCCTCTTTTTGCACCGTATCCCGTTTGTTGGGATCGGCCTGGCTGTATTTGGGATCTTTGAGCCGCTCGAGCGAGCGTGTCGGAATTCCGAAAAGATTCGGCGCTCTCTCGCTCAAAAAGCCCTTGTTAAAACCGTGGCACAGCGGGCATTGGCCCTTTCCAATGGCGCCCTGTGTGCCGCTCGCCCCGACTCCCCCGAAAATGATCTTCTCACCAAAGTCCGCACGATCGCCGGCGGACATCTCTTTGACATTTTTGCCGCCTTCCGCTTCGATTGGAGGAGGGTCTGCTTTCACTTGTGGGAGCCAGTTACCGAATCCTGCCAGGCATGCCGCGACGAAGAACATGAACCCACCGATCTGCAAAAGAACGCGAACACCGGTGAAGTACATCGCCATCATGAAGCAGGCGACGGTGAACATGACGAGCGACGCGGGAAGGAATCTGGGTTCGCCTGGAGCGCCCAGACTCTCGTCGTTAAAATTCATCGCGTAATTCGCCACCGCGAGAAAGAACATGCTGTAGCCGAGAAGCCCTACCAGGGACTTAAACACCAAGTCACCCCGGTTCGGGTCGTCCTTGCGAAAAAATTGAAAATAGAGAAGGAGACCGACAATCAGAAGGCCACCCGGCCATCCGAGATGAAACGCTCGACGCATGAGCAGCGAGGCGCCGGATTCCGGAAGCATGACAAGTAAGGTGCCCGCTGCGGCGATAATTAATAAAGCGGTAATGGCGCCCAAGGTCCTAGCAGTAAACATTCATTCCTCCACTCCTCCATCCTGGTGGTCAGCCTCCCACGCTCGATACAGAGCGCGGGAGACCTCTGTGCTGACTAGTTAGTGACTTGAAGCCGGGAGCGGCACCTTCTGCCCTGCGGGCGCCGTGACCGGCACCTTTTTTACTCCTAAGGATCCAAGCCAGAACACAAACAGGATCGTCACCCAGAAGAACAGCACGTTGAAGGAAATCATGTTCGCGCCGAAGCCGATGGTATGGGTAAAGGCCCACGGCGAGTTATCGCGCATGATCTCATTGACATGCCAGAACAGCCGCACGGATGAGCGGATATACCCCATTAAGCCCATCATCCAGGTGAAGGCTGTCGCCAGCATGATCAGCGCGTATTGAGAGCGGACGGAGATCTGACCCCACGCGATGGGCCCCGTGTCCTTCGCTCCTTTCAACATAATGGAGTTGAGCACGACTCCTATGAATAGACAGGACAACGTCGTGGCTACCTGAGGCACAGAGAGCCCTACTCGAACATTGGCCGGTATGTAATACCCGTAAATTGCCAGCCAAATGATATTGATATAGGCCATCGTGAACAGCCCGAACAGGAAAGAATTGCCGAGCGGCGCCCATCGCACCGTCGGAATTTTGTTGGCCCGTTGATACATGATGAAGCTCAACACCGTGGTCGTAATAATGGTGTTGATGGCCCCATTCTTCGCGGACATCACCCCATAATTCCCCAGAACCGGGTGTTGCTGCCCACCCATTGCCTTAAGCTCTGCCGGAGTCATCACGATGGTATGCGGCGTGAGCCATACGATGAAACAGGTGATCAGAACGAACACCATGTACTTAATGTACTTCTGGTAGCGCTCCGCTCCCCGCATCCGTTCCATTCCCTGCCAGAGATAGTAGTTGGTGGTGAGGAACAGGGCCCCGATCATCACCGCCTGAATAATAAACAGCCACGCCAGCAAGCCGCCCATTAACGTGATGCCCATCTGCTGACGGTAGGCGTAGACTTCCCGCATCAACCAGTATCCGGCGAAGGGCAGCGGGATCAAGAAACACACCCCAATGAACATCGCCACATAGCCCATCCAGTCGTAGTGGGCGCGCTCCTCGTCGGTCTTGGCCGTCAGGAATCGGTACGCCGCATACGCCGCGACGACGCCTCCCCCAAAGGCCATGTTGCCGAGAATGCGATGGACGTTAATTGGATTCCACAGCGTCGTATGGATCACGTGCCACACGTTGCCCAGATACCGACCATCCGCATCCACACCGGCCGGTGACTGCATGAAGGCGATCCACGAGTTGGCCAGCATCATTAAAACGGTCCCGATTACATTAAGGATCACGGACATGCTGACATGGATCCACTTGAGGAATCCTTCCCGCATCTTGTCCCATCCATAATAATAGATGTACAGGGTCCCGCTCTCTGCCACGAAGAGCAGAGCGTAGGTATGCATGACCGGCCTGAAGATACTGGAGAGATACCCGAAAAAGGTTGGATATAACGTCAGATATGTGAACACCAGGATTCCGCCCAGGATCGCTGTCAGCGAATACGCCGTGAGGCTGATCTTTACGAAATCGTAGGCGAGCTGGTCGTACTTTCTGGAAAGCGCCTTGTCCTTGGTGATGACCCCGAGATATTCAACGATCATGCAGAAGATGGGCACCGCAAGCACGAAGCTGCCATAGTAAAGATGCTGCTGGTTCGCGACCCACAGGAGCACCCGGCTTTCAAAGTTGTAGCGCGGATAATCTTTAAGACTGTCCGTGGTCTTGGGCGCAGGAGCTCCGACCACCGGCCCTTCGGTTTTGTACCACACGTCCCGCGACTTCTCGACCGGCTTCGCATCGGAAGCTTTGGCTGCGCCTGGCGCCGCCGGGGTCGCAGGAGCCGACGTTTCACCGCTTGCGCCTGTCGGCAGCGACAGGAACAAGGGCAGCAAGAGAAGCCCGGTAAATGCTCCGAGCGCCAAAAGGGCCCAGATCTTTTTTCGGGCTTGTTTCGTCACGGTAGCCATGAAATACCTCCTTCAGAAGATCTTCAATGAGAGCTTCTAAGAATCGTCACTTTCGGAACATGTAAAAAAAGTCCAGGCCCTGCATATTCATAAGAGCCCAGTCCAGCCACGTAAAATACGCCGTCGCGACGAGCAGCGATCCAACGGCAAACGCGATTTTGGTTCCCAGGCTGACTTCAGTCGCCGTGTTGATCTGTTGCCTTGTCTGATCCGCCATCGATGCCTCCACTGAGTCTAGGATTTATAAAATAGGCGCCGGATAAATGAGAGCCATGCCTATAAGCATGGACACGGCGTGCCCGCAAACCACCAGAAGAACCATATGCCCATGGCAGCAGTCGCGTAAAATATCATCTTCCCCACCCTGATCTTCCACTCCGGATCTTTTACCGTAGGCCCGCCATACGCTACTTCAGCCATAAATCCCTCATTAATTTAGTTAGTAGGGTTCTTTCCTATCTATGACAAGTCTTGACAGCTTCTCGATGGTTGTGTTACTCACTGAAAGTCTTCCAAGTATGGGTAAAGATACAAGATTGTTCGACATTATAGTTTTGGCCGGTATGGTTGTCAATATAATTCTTGCAGTCTTCCTTATCGTCTATTACTTCGATTTATTATAGGCTTACGCGCTTTTTTACCGTTCTATTGGCGCCCCTTCCGTAACGCTTTTCGCACACCGAAATCCGATGGTCGTATCTCGAAAATCCGGCATCATTTTCAGACGGATCGTGAGCCGAGTCTCATGGCCGGTAGTCGCCCATGATGCTCCCCGGATGACTTTATACAATCCGTCCGCGGGACCTTTAGGATCGGGTTGATTTTCTTTGTAGCTGTCCTCCTGATACCAGTCCGATACCCACTCCATCGCATTGCCGTCCATGTCGTACAGCCCAAACGGACTCCGGTCCCGGGAGAAACTTCCAACTGGAGCAGTCAACTCAACGGGGTCCTGGTTGCCGGTGTTTGCCCATCCTTGCTTGTCCTCATTGCCCCAGGGCCATAAAAACCCCTGCGTACCGCGCGCGGCCTTTTCCCATTCGGCTTCGGTTGGCAGCCGTCCTCCGCGATAGCGGCAATATTCTTCGGCGTCCTCCCAAGAAACGTAGACGGCCGGCTGGGTCGCCGCGCTCAACTTTTCAAAATGCTTCACGTAACGCGAGATGGGCTTGCGGTGGCCCGTCGCAGATACAAAATTCAGATAGCTTCCATACGTCACTTCATAGCGGTCGATCCAATACGCATCGAGCATGACCGGTCCTTCCGGCTTCTCATCATAGCCGCCTGCGTTATAGCCTCGCAAAAATACACCCTTAGGTATAAAAACCATGTCTTCCTTTAACGAGGTGGAACCCGTTGGCTTTTTTGAGCTCTCCGTTGAAGGCTCAACTTCGATGTGGCTAGGTTGTAAACTCTCACGAACGATCCCGCTGATGGGAAGCACCGCAAACAGCAGTGTCAGCAGGATGAACGCCCACTTCAAACGTTTGTCTAACATAGCGGGAAATGAATCGATCGAAAGACTATGAGGCGCTGTCCTTTGCGCATCGAAAACCGATAGTCGCGTCGGTCCGCCAAATTTTCGCTTGGAAGCGCTTCGCGACTCGCGCGCCTGCGGGCGACTCACGCCAGGAACCGCCGCGTATCACCCGGTTCTGTCCGTCTTCAGGGCCCTTCGGGTCTCGATAGGGAGTTTTCTTATAATACGTATCATCGTAGGTATCCGCGACCCACTCTGCGATATTTCCGGCCATATCATAGAGCCCATAGAAGCTCCTCCCGAGCTCGAATTTGCCTGGTGGCGCCAGATATTTGTACCCGTCTTCTTCTCCTTCGAGGTTGGCGTACTGAGGCGCCATGTTATTTCCCCAGGGGTATTTTCGAGTACCTTCTCCTTTTGCTGCCTTTTCCCATTCCGCTTCTGTTGGAAGTCGCTTGCCGGCCCACTGGCAATACGCGGACGCATCGAACCACGACATCCCCATAGCCGCATACTCGGGCTTGAGGATTTTGGAGGGGTCTTCATCAAAGACCGGGACAAACGGTTTTGCCCGCTTCGTCGCTCTGATGAAACGATCGTACTCCGCCTGGGTCACCTCATACTTATCAATATAGTACGTCTTGAGATAGATTTGGTGCTCCGGAGCCTCGTCATGATCCCCCTCGTTGCTTCCCATTTTGAATGGCCCTTCGGGGATCTCAACCATCACGCGCCCGTCATCGCCGACCAGAGTCTTGTACAGACTGTAATCTTCAACCCGGGCTGGGGCAGGTTCCTGCGCGCCCGCCGGAATGTGCGTTAAAAGCTCCTTATTTTTTGAGGATTGACGGGATAAGGTCATCATGCTGATTACCATCAAAAAAAATGCTAGGAAGGTGGCCCCCACACCGATCATCAACCATTTGTCTTTCATCGGGATTTCGTATCGTCTGAAGGAGCCTGGTTGGAGGTTGCCGATGCTTTGCGTTGCCGCCACAATTCTAAGAGCATGCCCAGTTGAACACCTACAAAGCCACCCATCGCTCCCCCTACTCCCGCGCCCAAGGGAATCGCGTCGCGTCCTGAGACGAGGCCAAAGAGGGTGGCTACCACGATTGCGCCGCACACAATGCTGATGAAAAAACGCCGACCGCCCAAAATTCCAATAAACAGTCCCAATAACATTCCGATGAGGCCCGCCACCGCGATGCTGGCACGCGTATCCATATAGTAACCGATAGCAAGGCCGACGATCCCAAACACGATCGAGCCAAAAACCATGTCGAGGCTCACTCGCCCTCGGTGGTCCGCCCTGATCTTCAGGGCCCTGGAGCTGGTGTTACCTGTCATTGGTCGTTCTATTGCCGAGCGGCCGCGATAGAGCCGAAATCGATCTCGACACCGGGACCGGCGACGAGTGAAATACCCCAGCCCTGTGGGGCCGGTTCGTGTTTATGAATCCGCTTAAAGTCCTCGTACGCATTCACCCGTTCCTCGATCCATTCTCCTAGCTTCTCGGCGCCGCTGCGGAGCACGAGCTGAGTCGGACGAAAGAGGCCGCCCTCGACGACCGTCCCTTTAGTAAGATTGGGACTCCAGAGGTATTTTGTGTTGATCGGAATTCCAAAGAAATCCTGGTCTAAGGAGATAAACACGGCCGCGACCGGTTCGGTTCCGCCTGGAGGCGTGTGAAGCCGCCAGCGCCAGATGACGACGGGAAAAGCTTTTGTATCCCATGCCATCCGCTTGAAGATCCTGACGTTCGAATCCACCCCTTTGGATTTGAGAAACGCTTGGGCGCCCTCATGCTGAACTTGATAGGCCTGTCGAGTGATCGTTTCGCTGCGGCTGGCCTGCCACCCCTGTGGAAAGCCATCGGCCTCCGCCTTCGAAAAATCCTCGATGATGACGACCACGGCGCTGCCTCCCGTGGGCACCTCGCCGATCCCTACACAGGGAATCCCACAGACAAGCGCAAGAAGGCCTAGTGCTAAGAACCGCGGACGGATTCGGCGAAGCTGTCTCATGCTATCCATCCTCGAGCAGCACCTCATCGGCAAGTGCAGGCGCAAAGCCTCGCTCCCGGGCCGGGCCGGCCTCGGCCCAGATCCGCTCCGGAGCCTCTGCCTCCATAATGGTCCGGCGGCTCAGGCTAAACAGGCCGATGAGCAGGATCCAGAAAAGCGCCATGTTGAGCGTCACCATTGCAGCGGCCATCCCCAGCCCGGGAGTAAATGCCCAGGGCGAAGCATCCCGCATGATCTCATGCACATGCCAGCCCAAGCGGCCGGAGGACCGGATAAAGCCCATGAGGCCCATCACCCAGGTAAACGCCATTCCCAACAGAAATAACGTCACCTGGCCGCGAATCGTGACCTTTCCCCATACGACAGGACCCATCGGCCGCGCGCTTTTTAACATGGCCCGATTAAGAATCAATCCCACTGCCAGGGCCGTAACGGTGCTCAGGAACTGCGGAAGGGTGAGTCCGACCCGGATATTCGCGGGGAGGTAGAAACCATAGATGGCCAGCCCGGTGATATTGAGAATCGCCCCTGCATAGACGGCGCCGATTACTAGATTTCCGAAGCCGGCCCACCTCGCGGTAATTGTCTTATTCGCCCGCCGGTGAAGAATATAGGAGATGCTGGACAGCACGATCATGAGATTAATCGCTCCGTTCTTGGCGGACATCACCCCAAAATTTCCGATGACCGGATGTTGCGCGCCTCCGATCGCCTTGCTCTCTTCCGCCGTCATCAGCAGAGTGTGGGGCGTAAACCAGACCAAGAAACTGAGGATCAAGCCGAACAGTAGATATTTAGTGTAATGTTGATAGCGCCCTGCCCCCGGCATGCGCATCATGCCCTGCCACAGATAGTAATTGGCGCCAATGAACAGGGCGCCGACGGCGATGGCCTGTAGGACAAACATCCACGTCAGCATGCCGCCCATCATTGTGACTCCGAGTTGCTGGCGATATTCGTAGACCGAGCGCATCAGCCAGTACCCGGCAAACGGCATGGGTATGAGAGCGGCCATCGTCAAAAACATAAAGACATACCCCATCCAGTCGTAATAGCCCTTCTCCTCCTCATGCTTTGCGGTGAGGAACCGGAACGCGGCGTATCCCAGCACAACAGCCCCTCCGGTCATCATGTCGGCCAGAAACCGATGAGCGTTAAAGGGATTCCAAAGCGCCGTATGGAGGATGTGCCAGGGATTTCCGAGATAGCGGCCGGTCTGATCCACCCCGGCCGGCGACATCATAAAGGACACCCACGAGTTGGCAAGAAACAGCAACACCGTTCCGAACACGTTTAAGACGATCCCGAGGGACGCATGCAGCCACTTCTGCGCGCCCGTCCGCATTCGGTCCCACGAATAGTAATACAAGTACAAGGCCGCGCTTTCCGCCAAAAAGATGAGCGCGTAAATCCACATCATGCCTTTGAACACGCCGGAGATGTAGCGAAAGAAGGCGGGATAGAAGGCGATCAATGCCATGACGAGGCTGACGCCGAGGATCGACGAGATCGAGAAAGCGATAAGGCTGATGCGAAGAAAATCGCGGGCGAGCCGGTCGTAACGCGCTGCCGCGGCTCGATCGCGCGTCATGAGCCCCATGACTTCAATGATCAGACAAAAGATCGGCAACGCCAGTACGAAACCGCCGAAGTACGTGTGCTGCTGCGTCATGACCCAGATTGCCAGCCGGTTGTTCACGCTGCGATAGCGGGGATAGTCGGCAGCCGAGGGACGCGGAGCCTCGGCACTACTACTGGCCTCTCCCGGCGTCCGGTAGTAGATGTCTGTTCCAGGTGGGACATTTACGGACGAAGCATCATCGAGCACGTCCGCCGTCGGACCCTTCTCATAGGACAAGGGGACTGCTGCAAAGGTATCCGCTGCAAGCAGGAACCAGCTGCACAATAGCAGGCAGAGCACGCAGTGGAATCTCGTCACAAACTTCATTTCAGACTTTCTTTGAACTCAGGATTCCGACGAGAAATGGGCAGCGTAACATGGCGGGCGCGAGGGAGGCCTGAAGCTTCTCTTCCTCCCAGCGGCACCGTCCCAAATAATAACAGTAGACGGTGATCAGCCCAGCCGTTGAAGCCACGACCAACACACGCCATGCCAGCGGCGGACTGGGCAGAAGAACGAGATAACTGGTAATTCCCACCAGAATTAAATTATAGGTCCATCCAAATGCCATTCCCGGCCATAGAAAAAATCGCCCGAGCTCGGTCCATGAGTAATGCGAAAAGCTGCGCCTCAGTGTGACGGCCTGTTGCAGTCCTTTGAGATAGGCGGCCGTCCCAGCGGTCCCGGTCAGCAATCCGATGACGAGTAATTGGCCGAGATCGGTGCGCACCCACGGAAAGGTGAACGCAAGGCCGAGATACGCGAATCCAGCGACTGCGGCTGCCAGCACCACTCCCCACAGCTCCCGGCGTCCGGCCACCAACGTCCAGACTTTTTTCAGATCAGGACAGGCAAGAAACGGCCTGCCCTGCTGCCTGAGTAAACGCAGATGCCCCAATTCAAACGCATCCCGGAATACCGATGTTGACGCGATGATTAAGGCCATCATGGCCGGTCCATCAGGATGCTCCGTATAGCGATAGGAAAAAACATGTAAAAGTCCCAGGACCATTAAGGACAATTGCACGCCATAGAAAAATCCAAAGCGTAGCCCAACCCAGCTCAGATGTATGCCGCCGTCTTCGCGTACCAGGTCCGTCATCCGTCGCTCGCGGCCGTAACTGTAGGCGACGAGCGCGACCAACGTTGAAAATAGACCGGATGCCAGCAGAAGCGCCAGAATATCGCCATGCCGACCGGCCGAATGAAGCCCCCGATAGAGGACAAACGCCAACAGACCAGGAAAGAGCATCAGAATGCGCTTGCGCTTGCGGAATCCATCTTCCGTGACGGCCAGCGTCAACGCCGGCAGGACGCGCATGCTAATTCGATGCAGCAAGAATAACCGCCTCTCATCCTCTCATGCCGAGGAATTTGGCTTTCGCTTCATCCATTAAACTTTCGGTCACTTCAGAAAACCCGCGATCTATGGCCATGCGTTCGATCTCGACCTTCGCCATGGACCGGATGGGCGCCGGCACCTTCGCAAGTCTTGCTTCCGCTATCGACGTCCAGGAAACCTTTCCTCTATTGCGCGCTTCCCGGAAAAGAGACAGCGTGATCAGGCGGCACTCCTCTTTTTGAGCGTACTGTTCGGTCTCGTGCTTGACCAGAGGAGCGATATAAGGAGGTAAGCGATCGACCTCGTGTCGGGCCTCGTTCGACCACAGAGCTGACGTGACCAGAGGTTCGACCTCTTCCAGTCGTCCCGAAATAGTCACCCAGTTCGCGCAGGCTGTGCAGGCCAGGCGCAGATGGTACAGCAGTGGCGACAGTTCCTCCAGTGCTTCGGACCGCATCGCGGCGCCACAACAACA
>DASXSU010000087.1:0-3904 GCA_036505795.1 Nitrospirales bacterium | reverse complement strand
CTTACCCCGCCATTTCACCCTTGCCTGATCCCTTGCGGGCCATCGGCGGTGTGCTTTCTGTTGTGCCGGTGTCGGATCGCTCCGCCTGGGCGTTACCCAGCACCCTGCCCTAGGAGTCCGGACTTTCCTCTGGTCTCTTGCGAAACCAGCGACCACCCGCCCGACTCCCACGCGCACGCTTATTATACCAGAACTCCGAAAATTCTTGGCGAGTGTGGCACCCACCGGGGCTTTGGACTGTTCCTCTTCCACCAGTTCTGTGCTAGGGTGCGCGGCCATGACAGAAAAGACACCGAGCGCAGGCGTCGGCAAGTTGCCCGATGGTGACAAAGCGGTCGGATGGATCGGCATCGACGAGTCCGGCAAGGGAGACTACTTCGGGCCCTTGGTGATCGCCGCCGTTCATGTCACCTCGCGCACGGCCGAGGAACTCCTTGCATTGAATGTCCGCGACAGCAAGAAGATCTCCGACGGCATGATCAAGACCCTGGCTGTCGATATCAAGACCTTGTGCCGGCACAGCATTATCGCCATCGGCCCGGAGCGTTATAACAAGCTCTATACAGAGATTCGGAATTTGAATAAGCTCCTCGCCTGGGGCCACGCCAAGGCGCTTGAAACCCTTTTGGAGCAGGTTCCGTGTGCTCGTGCGATCTCCGATCAATTCGGCGATGAGCGCTTGATCTTGAACGCGCTCCAGGCCAGAGGCAAGCGGATCATCCTAGAACAACGGCACAAAGGTGAGGAGGATATCGCAGTCGCCGCGGCCTCTATTGTCGCGCGGGACGAATTTGTCCGCCGCCTGGGCCGGCTTGCCGCGGAATTCGGCGTGCCGCTCCCAAAGGGAGCATCACCGGCTGTAGAGTTGGCGGCGCGTTCAGTCGTAGGCAAGCACGGCGAGGAAGGACTGGCGAAGGTCGCAAAGCTGCACTTTAAGACGACACTGCGCGTGCTGCAAAGAGGCGCGTGACAGGAAGCTCAGGCTTTTAAACAGATCACCCGTTCTTGGCAGCCCGTTGGATCTCGACTACGCTGGACCCCCGCTCGGGATCAGCGGCAGTCTGGACCGGGTCTCCCACCCAGTACAAAATGCGCTGACAATACGAGCACGTGAGAATCGCGTTTCCACGTTTGACGTCGGACACGACCTGAGGTTCGATCTGAAGCCGGCAAGCTATGCAGCTCCCGTCTTTTGTAACCCCCGCCAGGGCCTGGCCTTTGCGTTTTGCCCGAAGCTTTTCATACGTCCGCAATAACGACGGATCCACGGCTGCCGCTATCTCTTTGCGCTTGTGAGTGAGTTCCGCGAGCTTCTCTTCCAGCACGCCGACCGATTCCTCGAGAGTGGCCTTCTCCGCATTGAATCGCTGCTCTGAAGCTTTGAGCGCTTCTTCCACGCGGGCCAGGTCTTTTTTCTTCGTGTCGGTGAGATCCATCAAAAGCAGGAGCTGATCTTCGATCTCGCCTTTCTTCTTCTTTGCTAATTCAACCTCGAAGCGATGGGCCTGGTATTCCTTATTGGTCTTGATCTCACCCTTGACCGCGCGATCTTCAAGTTTGCTGATTGACTGCTCGTGCGCGGCCAAGTCCTGTTCGCGGGACTTCCGGTCATGGACGGCGACGTCGAATTCTTTTTTGAGCACATCGCGCTCTGCCTGAGCCGTTTGCAGCGGCCCGCGAGCCGCCTCAATCAGTTCCGGGAGGCGGCGCTTTCGAAGGGCTAATTCTTCTAGACGGAGATCGGCTTCCTGGAGTTGGATGAGATGCTGCAGATTGCCTTTCACAATATGGCCATCGAAGGATTCACGGAAAACATACCTTATATGTCGGCTTACCGTCTATCTGAGATTAGCACACCTCTCCTCTTGGTGGGCCCACCAGGCCTCGAACCTGGGACCAACGGATTATGAGTCCGCCGCTCTGACCAACTGAGCTATGGGCCCGCTAATTTGCTCCCATGTCTGCCCGGACGCGTCCTTGGCCTCACAGGCTTTCGACAAAGCTCTTCAGCTTCTTGCTCCGGCTCGGATGGCGGAGCTTACGCAGCGCCTTCGCTTCGATCTGCCGGATTCTCTCCCGGGTGACCGCAAAATCCTGTCCTACCTCTTCCAGGGTGTGATCGGTATTTTCGCCAATGCCGAAGCGCTTGCGCAGAACACGCTCCTCGCGGGGGGTGAGCGTCTTTAACGCATTATTAATCTGCCGCTGCAGATCGTACCGAATCGCAGCCTCAAGCGGCGAAACGGCTTTTTTGTCCTCGATAAAATCGCCGAGATGACTGTCCTCCTCCTCGCCGATAGGCGTCTCAAGGGAGATCGGCTCCTTGGCGATCTTCAAGATCTTGCGTACCTTATCCAGCGGAAGATCCATCTTCTCGGCAATTTCTTCCGGCAGAGGTTCCCGGCCAAGCTTCTGCACCAGATGTCGCGAGGTGCGTATCAGCTTGTTGATCGTCTCAATCATATGAACCGGAATGCGGATCGTGCGCGCTTGGTCGGCAATGGCGCGCGTGATCGCTTGCCGGATCCACCATGTGGCATAGGTGCTGAACTTATATCCGCGCTTATATTCAAACTTGTCGACAGCCTTCATCAGACCGATATTGCCTTCCTGGATGAGGTCGAGGAATTGAAGCCCGCGGTTCGTGTACTTCTTGGCAATGCTGACCACCAAGCGCAAATTGGCCTCGACCAACTCGGCTTTGCCGCGCTTGACCCGCTCCTCCGCAAGGTCCAACAGCTTGGTCCCTTCGCGAAGCTCATCGGCCGGCGCCAGCGCCTCGGCTTCCACAGCCCGGATCCGGCGGCGGGCGTTTTGGAAAGCTTTTTCGATCTCCTGGAGAGTCTCGAGCGCGACGCCCGTTTTTCGGCGGACCGAGATGAGATCTTTGCGCCCACGGACCAACCGCGCGAGCAAAAGGTTGCCCTCTTCGCCGGAAACTCCAAGACGCCGGCGGCAATAGGCGATCTCACGCTCACACGCCGCGATCTCCTGCGCGAGATCCCGCACGCGTTGGACCATGCGCTCGCGCAGGACAGGATGCAGGTTCACGAGGTCCAACCTGTCGCAGACCTGGCGGCGCACCTCCAAAAGCTTGGCCTTGATCTCCTTACGCTTCGGCTGGCTCAAGCTGGCTAATCTGTGTTTGGCGTATAGCGTCAGGAGTACATTCGACGGTGCTCTGACTTTGCGGATGGCATCCAGCGTCCGGTCTCGCAGCTCTTCCTCGTCTTGTTCGACGACCTCATCGAACTCTTCTTCTGCGGCCGAGGCGACCACCTCACGGATCGAGATCTTGGCCGCCTTGAGCCGGTCGGCCAGCGCGAACACCGCCTTGATCGTCATCGGCATCCCGAAGACGACCGACGAGATGTCCTTCTTACCCTCCTCGATGCGTTTGGCAATCTCAATTTCGCCCTCGCGGCTGAGCAGCGACACGCTGCCCATCTCTTTTAAATACAACCGCACGGGATCGTCCGTGCGGCTCAGAGCGCCGGGGGTTAAATCAATCTTTCTCTCTTCCTCCTCGGGCTCTTCCTGCTCTTCACTTTCGTCCGTCGGCCCTTCACTATCCGATGACATCCGCTGGTTGCGCTCCCCCTCCGGCGAATCGATGATCTCGATGTCCAACTCGCCGAACATCGTCATCAAGCTGTTCAGCCGCTCCGGTGTGGCCATTTCGGCGGGCAACCCGTTGCTCAAATCCCTGTACGTAAGAAAACCTTTTTCCTTACCCAGGGTGATCAGGCGATTGACCTCGGTCGTCCGCTCTTCCTCAGCCATGCGCCCTCCCCGCGGTTTCAGTAAGTGCTGTTTGCTCGCCTTTCAACAGTAGCCGCTGGCGCTCCTGTTGAAGCGTTTGTGACCGCATGAGAAGAGCTCTCACCGTCTCGGATTCCCCGGC
>DASXSU010000086.1:0-10951 GCA_036505795.1 Nitrospirales bacterium | reverse complement strand
CGGATTGCCGAAGAGCAGGCTCAGAGACGTTCCGTTCGCAATGTCGTTCGTAATGCTGTACTTGGCAGTGCTTTCGTTGAAGGCCACCGTGTAGGTTTTGCCGCCGCCGGCTGCTTCCAATGCCGATTTGATTTGCGTGGCCAGCTGGGCTCCCGTGTACTGCCCGGCGGCGAGCGTCGCCGTCACAGGGCCGGTCCCTGGATCAAATTGGATCGTGTCGTTGACCCCCGCCTGCACCGTGGAGATGTTCTTGAACCGCACGGCATAACTGTCCAAAGTCACCTGGCTGGGGTCGTTGACGCTGGTCTTGCTGACAATCCCACCACCTGTGTTGGCCGCAGCTCCTGCCGCAATCACCCCGCTGTTGGCGTTGTAAATGTTGTAGGCCGTCGCGCTCGTGAACTTCAGGAGATAATCGTTAAAGGTGAGCTTGCTGGCATCGGTGACCAAACCCGGGCTCACAACGGCGCCTCCAGTATTACGTGCGGCTTCCCCCGTCTGCACCGAAAGGCTGAAGGGGTCTCCACCGTTGGAGCTTGTGCCTCCCGCCACGCCGATAGTCCGGCGAGCCGATCCGGCGGTGACGGTGACCGTAGAGGCACTTCCGTAGGCGTTGGAGGCGATCACCAGGTGATCGGTAGCGAAGGTGACCCGGACCGACTTCCCGGCGGCGATAAGAGTAGCATCAGCGTTGACTCTCGTCTGGACTTCGGTCGCCAGCGACTGCCCCGTTGCGTAGTTGCCGGCCGTGAGCGTCACGCTGCCCGACGAGACGCCATCCACTTTAAACGTTAACGTATCGTTGCTCCCCGCCGTAATCGTCGCCGGTGCACCCGCGCTCGGCGGGGCGATCGAGGTTCCCACCAGTCGTCCTCTCGTCGTCGCGCCGGAAAACAGGGAACGGTCTCCCAACTTGGAGTTGGCGAGATTAAGCATTTGCGAGATAAGGCCTTTGAGTTCGGCCGCCGCATCCTTGCGCTCGCCGGCGCCGTTCGTGGAGTTGGTCATGGCCACGGAGAGCTCTTCCGCGCGAGCCAGAACAGTTTGAGTTGCGCTCTGAAGGGCGCTGTCAACCTCCTCCAGCTGGCTTGAAGCGAGGGTCGCGCTGACCTGTCTTTGCTCCAGCGTCGCCACAGTGGTGCGGTAGTCAAGCGCCTTCCCGAAGCCGATGGGATCATCAGAAGCCTTGGTGATCCGCTTCCCGCTGGCGATTTGCTGCTGAGTCTCGGCCTGCCGTACTCGAGCTTGTGTCAAGTAAAAAATCGTGTTAGAGAAATTGCTCGCATCCGATACACGCATGGCGTTTCTCCGTTTACTTAATGTCCAAGAGGGTTACAAGCAGTTCGTCTGCGACCGTGACCAATCGCGCCGAAGCTTGATAGAGCCGCTGAAACTCGAGCATCTTGGTCAACTCCTCATCGATAGAAACTCCCGACGTTTGGCCACGCAGGTTGTCCAATTGGTTCTGCACGGCTTCCTGCGCCTTGAGCGCCTGATTATTGCTTTGCGCATTCGTCCCCACCGTCGACGCTACCGAGCTGTAGTATGTCGTCAGGGTCCCGTTGCCGAGGGTCGCCAGGGTCTGGTTCTGCAGCGCGATGATCGCAAAAGCGTTCGCACCGTCGGTCGGAAGCCCGGATTGGGTCGCGGAGGCCGCGACCTTGGTCGGATCGGTCAAAGCGACCCCCAGGTTCTTGGCTGTGTCTTCCGTCGTATTGACAGCAAAGACATCGTCGGCAGCCGTCGTACCCGAAATCCGTACGCTGATGCCGTCGAAGTTGAAGGTCGCTGGAGAGGTATACGTGCCGGACGCCGCGGTGCTGGTGCCGGCCAGTAAGCCCAGCGTCGCGCGCGCGCTGCCGGCCGTCACATCGACGGCGGATGTCGCGGAGGCCGAGGTCGAGGCAATGACAAACCGTTTGGTGGTTGTGTCGAAGGACACCGTGACATTCTTACCGGCGGCCGCAAGCGTCGCATCTGCATTGATTTGCGTCTGAAGTTCGGTGGCCAGGTCGGCTCCCGTCGGATAAGCCTTACCGGGGGCTGCCGCGCCGGTCAATGTGATGAGACCCGAGGCAACGCCGTCGACGGTCACGTTCAAGGTGTCGTTGGTGCCGGTTGTGACGAGAGCAGGCGCGCTGGTTGTCGGCGCGGTGATCGCGGTTCCCGTGTAGTTTCCCTTGATGGTCCCGCCGGTCGTGCTGTCGACGATGGAATAGGCCGTCGGCGATGAAAACTGGATCTCATAGTTATGCATGGTCAGCAGGCCGTTGGCCGTGATAGCCGCGCTTCCTATCGTTGCCGTCCCGGTGTTCGTGCTCTGGGCGATTGCTGTGACGGAAAGCGGCGAGAAGAAATTGTTGCCGGTGCTGGCGTCGAGACCAAAACCGTTGACGTGAAGTTTATTGACCTCATTGGTGAGCGTCGCCGCCAATGTGTCGATTTGATTCAAGACATCGGGGATGGTCGTGTCACGCTGGCTGATCAACCCGTTGAGCGCGCCGTTCCCGATAAACGGTGAGATGTCGTTGCCTTTGTAGAAGACGTTGAGAAACCCGCCGTTGGAAGCCGATGCCGAGCCCGCCAGCGCATAGGTGGTATTTCGCTCTACGAGAAGATTACCCCTCCCGACAAACACCGAGACCTGTCCACTCGCGTCCTCGAAGGTATGAATCTCAATCTGCTTGCCCAACTCGTTCAGCAGTTGCCCGCGTCGGTCCCGAAGGTCGTTCGCGGTCTGCCCGCTGGCCTCTGCTGTGGTGATCTTTCCGTTCAGTACGGCGATCTGTGCAGCCTTGCCGTTCACGTCCGTGATGGTCTGGGACACCTGCGCGTTTAAGTCTCTGCGCAGCTGGCTCAAGGCGTTCGATGCCTGGTTGAACTGAGCCGTCAACGCCGAGGCCTTGTTCAGCAGCACCGTTCGCTGCGTAAATCCTTCCGGGCTTGTTGAAACGTCTCGAAACGCATTGAACAACTCGGTGAGCGCTTTGTTCAGGCCCTGATCGGCGGTATCGGGAAACAATCCTTCTAAACGGACGAAGCCGTCCGCCTGGGTCTGCAAGCGGCCCAAATCTTGTTGGGACACATTGAGCTGCTGTTCGACGAAGGTATTGACCACCCGGCGGATCTGAGTGACCTCAACGCCGGTCCCGATTTGAGTCTTGCCGATGGTGACCGTCTCGGTGGGCGCGAAGACCGCCTCTTGGCGAGAAAACCCCGGGGTGTTCAGATTCGCGAGGTTTTGACTCACCACCTGAAGGGCACGTTGATGGGCCAGGAGACTGTTTGCGCCGGTGTTAAAGATGCTTAAGAGACCTGCCATGGTAAGCCTTTCCTAACCGATTAGTGGAGAGACTCCGCAGCGACTAGCCGAAAATAACAAGGGCCGCGGCGGTTGGAGTGTCTGCCGATCTATCCTTTGAGGGCGAGAATACGGCCGCTATTCTGATGCTCGGGCACGACGCCCGTCGGGAGGTAGCCGGCAGGACCGGCGATTAAAGCCCGCAGAAGGGTCAGATACTGAGTAACATAGGACAGGGATCCGTGAATCAAACGATCATTAATGCGATTTTGTTCGCGAACCGTACCCGTCAGCGAGATCAGCTCTTCCTGCACCTTTCGCAAGCGAGTCCGCTCCCGCTCATTTAAATGAGCCGTGACGCCGGATAAACTGAGCGTTTCGGACTCGGGGAGCTGTAACGCTTCCGCCAGGGCTTTCAAACAGCTTTTGAGACTCTCGGCCTGTCCACCGATGCGTTCGAGCACCGCTACCTTCTCCGCTTCCAGCCGGGAGAGCTCCTCCAGCGACATGCCCTTCAAAAGCTGATATTCACGGGTCAGGACTGCGGCCAGCTCGGTATGAAGATTAGTTTCGACATCGAGCGCTTCTTCCAAGGCCTTAACCGCAAACGCGGGAGATGTGCTCACGACTTCTCCTTACAGAATAGTGTCAAGGATGGTATTGGCGATCAATTTATTCGCCACCTGCTCGCCGCGCACGTTATACGTTCCGGTCTTGATCGCATCTTGAAGAGGCGTCACTTTTTCCGGTCGAACATCGGGGGTTTGAGCGACGAGCTCATATGCTTTCTGAAATTGCTTGGCCCGAGTGGAAATACGGACTTCGTCTTTCGTGTCCTGTTTGGGCTCTACTTTCGGCGCCTTCGCCGTCTTGGTGACATCCTGCAGGCCGGAAAGCAGTCCGGCAAGGTCATGGAGTGAGCTCGTATTGGAAATGTTCATTTATGATCCCTCCTTTTCAGTACTTTTTATCGGAGGGACCGCAGGGAAACTTAAGTGACCCGGAGGGGGGGGAAACATCTGGCTTTCAAGGGTCTTGGCCAGCCCTAATCCCCCCTGTTTTGCCGCTTGTTTAGCCACTTCCTGATCAAATAATCCCAGGTAGGTGTCCCCAACTTTCGAGTCTGTTAACCCACCTTTTGGGACGGCCTGGCGCATCGTTTTCATCATGTAATACAGAAAGAACGACTCGAATTCGGTCGCGGCTTTCTTAAACTTGGCCCGCTCGGCGTCGGTCGGCTGGGGCTTCACGCGCAAGGCCGTCGATGGATCACCGGAGGAGGGCGCCGTCGGGATCGCATCTAAGAGCGGCGTGGACGGCAACGGTTGCATGGCGCGAATGTCCATTTAGATGATCTCCAAGTCTGCCTGCAGAGCACCCGCCGCCTTGAGCGCTTGTAAGATGGCCACGATGTCCCTTGGCGTGATCCCGACCGAATTCAGACCGCGAACGACATCGCTCAGAGTCACGGACTGTTCAAGCAGCATGAATCTCGCCGGATCCTCTTTGACTGTGGTCTCCACCTCCGGGGTCACAACGGTTTGGCCGGCAGCATTTCCGATCAAGGGAGCGCCGGGCTGAGAGACATCCAGCTTCGTTTTGACCTGGATCGTGAGATTGCCGTGGGCAACAGCGACCGTGGAGATTCGCACGTGCCCGCCCATCACGACCGTACCGGTGCGTTCGTTGACGATCACACGCGCGCGCTGGTCCACTTCCACATCGAGGCTTTCAACCGCCGCCAGGTACTGCACCATTCGTCCTTGATAGTCCCTCGGCACGTTCACGCGGACCACGCCAGCGCTCAGGGGTTGCGCGGTTTCCTTGCCAAATACATGATCGACGGCTTCTGAAAGGCGAAGTGCGGTAGTGAAATCAGGCTGATGCAGGACGACTGAGATCGACTCCCAGGTGGCAAGATCGGTCTTCACTTCCCGCTCGACCATCGCCCCGTTCGGGACTCGGCCGACATTGGTATGGTTTTTCGTTGTCGTGTCACCTGCTTTGCCCCCGATATATCCACCCAACGTCACGGGGCCCTGCGCAACGGCGTAGATCTGCCCGTCGGGCGCCTTCAAGGGGGTCATCAGCAGCGTGCCACCCTGTAAGCTTTTGGCGTCGCCGATAGAAGAGACTACGACGTCGATCAAGGAGCCCGGCTTGGCAAACGGCGGGAGCCTCGCGGTCACGATGACGGCGGCCACATTCTTCGCAGTGATCTGTTTAGGATCAAGCGTCAGATTCACGCCCATCCGATTCATCATGCTGATCAAACTTTGAATCGTGAAGGGCGCTCCGACGACGCTGTCGCCGGTGGTGCGCAGGCCGCTTATTAAGCCATACCCGATCAACTGGTTTTCGCGGACTCCCTCAATACTGGCCACATCTTTGATGCGAGATGCCTCGGCGGGCGTCCATGAGAGCAGAGCCGCGATCAGAACCAACAGTGGGCCGGTAACTTTTTTGAAAGTTTTAAGAGTCTTTTTCAACCGCTCGGTATGACGATGCATGCGTACTCCTTAGAAGGGGGAAATGAAATTAAAAACGCGCCCGAGCCAACCCGGGTGCTGTTTGTCGTCCACGACCCCGAAACCGCTATAAGATATCTTTGCATCGGCAATGGCGGTCGACTGCACGGTATTCCTTGAATCAACATCGATTGGGCGGACGATGCCGGTCACTTCCATTGTCTGGCGTTCACTGTTCACCACGACTTCGCGATGACCGAGGATCTTGAGGTTGCCATTGGGGTACACCTCCATGACCATCGCGGTCATGCTCGCCGTCAACTGGTCGTTGCGGGTCGTTGTCCCGTTGCCGGCATAACTGTCCTTCGTCGCGATCTTCGCACTGGCGCTGGGACTCAAAAAGCCGAGGACGCGCGCCGGCAGCCCGAAGAAACTGTTGAAGTTGCCGCTAAAGGCGCTATCCATTGAGCTGTCCTTGGCAGTCTTGGTGCTCGCCGTCTTGGCGCCGCTGGCATTTTCTGTGATGCGAATTGTCACGATATCTCCGACGCGGGAAGCCCGGTTATCCGAATAGAGCCGGGCGAGCTCTCCGTTATCACTCCAGAGAGAGCCGGGTGTCGGCTCCGAGAAGGAAGGCGCGGCCGCGGCTTCTTTAGGCGGCGGCGTTGTCGTCACGGCCGGCCTAGCCCAGGAGCATCCGAAGAACATGATCAGTGTCACGAAGAGGATCGCTGTGTTGCCGATAGGAAATGAGGGATTTCTGAATCGCTTCATGATTATGGCCCTACCTGGACAGTCTCACTGTCCACTACCCGCGCCCACAGGTCCTTTTTCGAATCCAGATTCGAGACACGGATACTGGCGCCGGCCGCCCCATCTTCTTTGGCGGTGCCGAGAGCGAGGACCTTGAGTGCCCCGTGCACGTACTGAATGGTGATGCGCGCGCCTTGCTTGATCATATACGGCTGGCCAAGCGCATCCTGCGTGAGGGGAAGACGCGCGGAAATGCTTCGGGTAACCCGTTTTCCGACCGCCAGATCAGGATTGTCGATATAGTGGCCCGCCGGCCAGGCCAATCGAATGGCGGTCATCGTCAAGTCCCCCTCCTCCACGAGCTGATTGCGACGCAGAAAACGCGAAGCGACCACGACCTCTTTGACTGCCTCCACTTCCGCTTGTATGCGGGCGGTTCCCATCAAAAATGTCACCCGACCGACAGGAGCCCCCGAACCGAGATGGCTGATGGCTGGAATGGGCCGAAGGACCAGACCGTCCAGCGATGACATGATTCGCACGGTCACCGCCGCGGGTTCAATCTGCAGATTATTCGCGACGTACGCCCGGATCGCGGTTGGTATAACCTCTTCATGCGACGTCTTCACCTTCTCCGCGGAAAGGGCTGCCGTGCCGAGAAAGAGGCCGGCCAGGAACGCGATCGAGCCTATGAGGAAGGTTTTAGGTCCCCGCATCCTCATCACCTCTTGATTCCATTGGCGGTCTGCAGCATTTCATCGCACGTCTGCACCGCTTTCGCATTGATCTCGTAGCTGCGTTGTCCAATGATCATGTTGACCATTTCTTCCGCAATGTTCACATTCGAGCTCTCAAGGAAGCCCTGGGCGAGGGTGCCGAATCCCGGGCTTCCGGGCGCTCCAGTCGTCGGATCTCCCGACGCCCCTGACGGCAGGAATAAATTGCTGCCTTGCGCGTCGAGCCCGCCCGGATTGTCGAAACGCGCGAGCTCCAGCGAGCCCACCTGGCTTGTCGTCGTGGCACCCGCGGCGAGCACCGAGATGGTGCCGTCGCTTCCGATTGTGAGCTTGATCGTGTTAGCAGGCACGGTGATATTCGGCAGCACCGGATCTCCGTCCGAGGTGACGACCGCGCCCGTGGCGTTCTTTTTGAACGCGCCGCTTCGCGTATAGGCAATCGTGCCGTCAGGACGGCTCACTTGAAAGAACCCGTCGCCCTCGATCGCGATATCCAGATCGTTTTGGGTCTGTTGGAGACTACCGGGGGAGAAGATTTTCTGGACAGCGACAGCCCGTACACCCGTGCCGAGCTGAATGCCTGTCGGCAACGTTGTGGCGGCAGAGGCACTGGCCCCCGGCGACCGCAACGTTTGATAGAGCATGTCCTGGAAATCAGCGCGGCTGCGTTTGAAGCCGACGGTGTTCGAGTTCGCAAGATTGTGCGCGAGTACGTCCATGTTGAGTTGTTGCGCGGCCATGCCCGATGCCGCAGTCCACATTGCCCTAATCATCTTTGGCCTCCGAATTTCGTTATGCGTGACATGTTCATATTCTCATCAAACCGGTCGCGCGAGATCATTCACGGCTTGCTTCGTCGCGTCGTCCATTGACTGGATGACCTTCTGGGCTGCTTCGTACTGCCGGTTGAGATCCACCATCGCTATCATCTGTTCGATGGCATTCACATTCGATTCTTCCAGGTTGCCTTGCACGATCATCGTTTCTGGAGAAGGCTCAACCGCCCCTTTGAAACGTTCCCCCGCCCTCGTGGCAGATGCCAAGTCCTTGAACTGCATCACCTTGAGGGTATCAACAGCCCCGCCGTCCACCGTCACTTCTCCCTGAGGATTGACCAACAGTTTGCCGGGTGGAATCACCATTGGTCCCGATTGACCAAGGACCGGCATGCCGTCCATCGTCGCTAATTGGCGTGTCTGATTCACGATAAAATTGCCGCTCCTCGTATATTCCGGCCCATTTGGCGTCTGGATTACGAACAATCCTTTACCTTCCAGGGCGAGATCCATGGTATTGCCCGTCTGCCGCGCCGTTCCGCCCTTCCAATCCATGGCCGTGCCGCTAATCCGGCTGAACACTTTATCTCCCTGTGTTTTCGGCTGGTGACTGCCGGCGACCGACTTGGCGAGCACCGTGGTGAACAGGATTTTCTCGCCTTTGTAACCGACGGTCTGGCTATTGGCTAAATTTCTAGCAACAACGTCCATCCGGCGCTCCTGCACGATGGCTCCCGATACGATTGCGTAGACACCTCGATCCATTTTTCTCTCCAGTTGCTGGTTATAGATAGCAAGACATGTGCCCTTAAAAAGCTGTCGGAGGCTTGAGGCGGACTCAGTGGATAGATACAACCCCTAGCATAGCCATATTTATCTAAGTGTATATATGGTATTTAACTGCACAGAGACTGGGTGGTCCCGGCTGGGTCCCTCGCCTCTCCGTCCTGGCAGACCTAGGAGGATTTTGCCGGGCGGAAGAGACGGTCAGACCGCAACAGACGGCCAAACCTTTGACACCATTTTAAATCTTGATCCGCATTTTACTAAATTGTACTATTTAGCCATCTGTACCACTTTCAATCTGGAGGTGGACGATGCCGCCAGAAGAACCCGCCGAATTGCAGTCTGACCTCGATGTCGCGATCTGCGGGCCGTCTCATAAGGACGGTTGGTGTAAATACTGCCAAGCCCTTGTGACGCTGAAAACGGCCGTCACCGACGAGCGCGAAGGGTGCGCTCGTTTAGCTGAGTCGCTTATCGATCTGAACGAGAACCAGGACTGGCAGGAAGGCTTCAATATCGCCTGTAAGATCCTCGCCCACACCATCCGCGCCCGCGGCAGGGACGCGTCTATCGAAAAAGCGGTCCTCTCGTTTAAGCGGTTGACCCGTTCGATTGCGGCGGCCCGGACGGTCAAGCAGTCACAGCGATCGGCTTCGTCGGTCATGTAGATAGTTGCTTCCCTCCAGGGCCTTGGCCTGTTTCTTTAATTGTGATACCCGCTCGCTGATGTCCCCCGGGTGCGTAATCTGTTGCGTCTCCGTTGAGACGGTCACGATCGACAAGGTCATAATCGGGAATTGATCTCGGTTGCCGCGACGATCCACGGAATCAATAGAGCCGCGCGTCCTGTCCTCTTCATCGTAGAAATCGGCAATGACCAGGTCGAACCGCCGGATGATGGTCCGGCAAATGCCATCCATCACCGATGGCGCACTCATGATTACGAAGTCGTCCCCTCCGACGTGTCCGACAAAGCCATCAGCACCGGCGCCTTCGCTCACCGCGGTACTCACCAGGCGACTGGTCACCACCAAGACCTCATCTCCCCGGCCATAACTGTACCGGTCGTTGAAAGCCTTGAAGTTGTCGATGTCGAGATAGGTCAGGGCAAACGGTCTTCCGGTTTCGATCCGGCGGGTCGTCTCGTAAAGAATGGAGGTGTTGCCGGGAAGGCCGGTCAGTGGATTCGCGTCAAGTGACCGCGACATCCGGCTCAGGCACAAACGCAATCGACGCACAACTTCATCGGGGGAATAGGGCATCGTGATGTAGTCATCGACCGCGAGGGTTTCCCAATCGATGTCGCCCACACGTACGTCGCGGATCAGAAAGACGATCGGCAGACGGCCAAGCAGGGGATCCGCTTTGAGGTCGCGCGCCAGCGTCTCTACGGACCGCCCGCCCGTCCCCTCGGCGACCAGCAGCATGGAAGGAGGATGATCGAAAAAATCTGCCAGCGTTGGATTGGGCTCGCTGGAGATCTCGACGGCGAATCCGGCCTTCGTTAAGACCTCGTTGAGGCGCGACGCCTCGTTCGGGTCCCCGTGCAGTAATAGGACTCGTCGTGACGCGGTCGCTGTTGTCGTCATAGATAATCGTCGATGGTTTCGAATTCCTTCGCGGCCTGAGCTATACAGACAGCGAGGGTTTCATCACTCAGGTTCAACGCAGACCAGGCCTCCGGGGACAGCGCCGGCACGAGATCATCGCCGGAGCAGCCGCAGCCCATGGCCTTCACGACCACATCGGCGACATGCACAATGGCCGTCTGCATCGGCGCCCCTTTTGCGAGCGTCGGCTGATGGTGATACATGATGGGATCTTTCAACACGATGGGCAGATGCCACGCGGTGGCCAGCCACCCGGCAATATCCGCATGCGTCAAGCCGAGAATCTCCCGCTCCGCATCCATCATATAGAGGTCCCGGTCCTGGACCGCCTGCCCGATCCGGGAAACGGTCTCCGGCAGCTTGACATACATGACGACCTTCCCCAGATCGTGAATCAGACCGGCGACAAAAAGCTCCTCCGGATTTTTATGATCAATCTTCAAAGCGATAACATGGGCGACCATTGCCACTCCCAGCGAATGACGCCAGAGTTGATCCATGCCTGCCGCCTTCATCATGT
>DASXSU010000085.1:0-2957 GCA_036505795.1 Nitrospirales bacterium | reverse complement strand
GCTCAAGGAGGTCAAGCAACACCTCTGGGACGGCCGGCCGGACGACTACCGATTTTTCGGGACACTGTACTTTGAGCACCGCAAGGAGGAGCGGGAGTTTGTCCTGGGGGAATTGCGGGAGCAGTTTGTCACCATCACACGAGGCCAAAAGATCGTGTATGTCGTGGATGCCCGCTTCGACGATGAGAACGCTGCCAGAATTGTGCAGCTGGCTGAAGGCGCGGACGTTCTCTACTGCGAGGCGCCGTTTCTCGATCGGGATGCCGACAAAGCCCACGAGCGATATCATCTGACAGCGCGGCAGGCCGGGCTTCTCGCGCGGAACGCGCATGCGCGTGAGCTGGTGGTTTTTCACTTTTCTCCTCGTTATACCGGAGAGGAAGATCTGCTCTATCGCGAGGCGAAAGACGAATTCGCATGCCCTGGTGATCACCCATGAAGACCCTTGTGATCGGCGCCGCGGGTTTTCTGGGATCGAATCTGGTGCGGGCTCTTCTCGCACGCGGGGATGAAGTTCGGACCATGGTGAGACCGACCAGCAATGTTCGGACGCTTGCCGGCTTGGATGTCGAGCGCATCGAGGGTGATGTGACCGATTCGGGATCGATGGAGCGGGCCTGCCGGGGAGTAAGGCTGGTCTACCACACTGCAAGCTACTATCCCTCGCACACGGTGCCGGTCAACATCGCGATCGCCCAGGCATTGGCAGAGACCCGTTCCTTGTTGACTGCGGTTCGTGAAGCCGACGTCGATCGGCTGGTATTTACCAGTACGCTAACAACCATCGGATTTCCTCACGGAGATTCGGATCGGCCACCGCGCCTGGCGACGGAGGAGGACCCTTTCGTCCCTCTGTTTCCGGACAATCCCTATCTCATGGCTAAGGCCATGATGGAGCGGGAAATTGTAGAACACGTAGACCGGCATGGGATACGGGCCGTCGTGGTCAATCCTACGGTCTGCTATGGTCCCTTTGACAGTAAACCGACGTCCGGAACGCAAATCCTCATGATTGCCCGTCGGCAGATGCCGTTCTATATCCAGGGACCGGTCAATGTCATCGATGTACGGGATGTCGCTGACGGCATGATCAATGCCGGGGAGCGAGGCAAAAACGGCGAACGCTACATCTTGGGCAACTTGAACACGACACAGAAGGATTTGAACGCGATGATCGCTCGAGTGGTTGGTGCACCCGCGCCTATCCTGCCGATCCCATTTCCGGTGGCGCGGTACGGGGCCAAACTAGGCGATTGGGCATTCAGCGCGATTTTACGAAGGCCCGCCCCGGTTCCCGGCTTCTTTATCGAAATGCTCAAGCACATGCAGCAGTATGACTGCTCAAAAGCCGCTCGTGAGCTAGGCCCTCCGCGCCGGCCGGTGGATCAGGCAATTGCCGATGCCGCGTCTTGGTTTCGGGAAAATGGCTACCTGCCGCCTCGATAATTGAAAATCTACTTGAGGGTGATAATAGTGACTCCGTCGCCACCCTCTGCCCGTTCGCCCGGACGGAAGGTGCTGACATACGGAGAGGTCTTTAGATATTCGCGAAGGACCTGTCTGAGGCGGCCGGTGCCATGGCCATGAATGACCCGTATCACTGATGTTCCGCTGAGCGCCGCCTGATCAAGTTGGCTTCCGAGCATGTCAATCGCTTCATCGCCCGTCTTCCCTCGCACATCCAAGATTCCCGGCTCTTCCATTGCCCCGGCGGGCCCGGCCACGGGCACCCGATCTTTCTTCCGGTGCACCGGCTCCTCCTCGTCGGTCACACCGGCAATGCGGGACGTCTCAGTGGAAACTTCGGTCTCCCCGACCCGAACGCGGACTCTCTTTTTGCCTTCCGGACTCTCCAGGAGTACTCCGATTGTTCCCAGGCCGAGAAGCTCGACGCGATCTCCCGGTTGCAGCTCACGCACCGGCCGATAATCGCCAGGGGGCGCTAAATGCGCCTGCATGGCCTGTTCCACGGCCCCCAGACGCTCTTTGGCTGTCCGAGTTTTCACAAGGCGTTTGTCGGCCTTGAGATCCTCTACCACCGACTGCACCTCCGCCCGCGCTCGAAGGAGCTCGTCGGTTAGCTTCTTGCGAACGGTCTTCCGCGTTTCCTTTGCGGCAGCCGCCTGACTTGCGGCCAGTTCTTTTTGCACTCGGGTCGCCGCCTCGGTTTCCGCGCGAAGCTCGCTCATGCGTCGCCGATCCTCGTCGAGCTGGCGACGGCCCTCTTGTAGCCCTTCCATGAGGAGTTCCATGGCTCGCTCTTGAGTACTGACGAGCCGCACCGCCTCATTCAGCAGGCCCTCGTCCATGCCCAGTCGACCGGCGATTTCGATCGCCGAGCTGCCGCCCGGCATCCCCATGATCAGCGCGTAGGTGGGCGACAGCGTGGCCGCATTAAAGCCCACACTGGCATTCGTGAACATCGGATGCCCCTGGGCGAACGCTTTAAGCGGGTTGTAATGTGTCGTGGCGATCACCGTGAAACCGCGTTGGGCAAGATGCATAAGCAGCGCTTGCGCGAGCGCCGCACCCTCCGCCGGGTCCGTTGCGGTGACAGGTTCGTCGAGCAGGACAAGAGACTTGGAGGTGGCTTCTTTCAATAGGGCGATCATGTCGGTGATATGTGCAGAGAAGCTCGAGAGGTCTTTCGCCAGGTCCTGGGCGTCTCCGATTTCCGCATAGACCTCCGGAAAGAACGCCATTTCGGACCCCGGCTCACAGGGCAGCTGGAGACCCGCTCTGACCATCAGGGCGAACAAACCCATAATTTTGAGGGTGACGGTTTTGCCCCCGGCATTGGGACCGGAAATAATCAGGACGCGAACGCCCTCCGGCAGCTCGATGTCATTAGCCACAATCGATGTTTGATTCTTGTCGCTCCCCGGAGGACCGTGCGCTTGACGGCTTAGCACCAATAACGGATGGCGGGCCTGCATCAATTTGATCCGTCCCTCGTC
>DASXSU010000084.1:0-7494 GCA_036505795.1 Nitrospirales bacterium | reverse complement strand
CGCTGTGTTACTCTGAATCCCTATGCCGGTACCCGTCGATCTGCTGACCCTCAGCTCCACCGAAATGGGGGATTTCCTTGAGGCCCTTGGATGGCCCCGCTACCGAACCGACCAGGTCCTGCGCTGGCTCTATCAGCGTGGCGTCACTGCGGTGGACCGCATGACGGACCTTTCAAAGAAGGATCGCAGCCGGCTGGCGGACCAGGCTTTTATTTCTTCGATAAAGACCACGGAGGTTCGTGCGGCCCCGGACGGCACCCAGAAGTTTTTCTTCTCCTTGGCTGATGGCGCATCCATTGAAAGCGTATTGATCCCTGATCAGGATCGTCTGACCCTCTGCCTGTCCACGCAGGTCGGCTGTACCCTGGATTGCGTCTTTTGCCTGACCGGCCGGATGGGACTGCTTCGCAATTTGAAATGCCAGGAGATTGTGGGCCAGGTTCTTGCCGTTCGGCGGCATATAGTTGATCTACAGCTGACGAACGTCGTGCTCATGGGGATGGGCGAGCCTCTCGCCAATTTTGAGGCCGTGGAAGACTCGGTGCGTCGACTGACGAACCGTCGCTGGGGTCTTGGTTTCTCTCCCCGGCGGATCACGCTGTCGACGGCTGGTCTGGCCTCGAGACTTGCCCGCGTGGCGGACATCGGAATCAATCTCGCGGTGTCGCTGAACGCGACCACGGACGCTCAACGCGCCCGCTTGATGCCGGCTGCCAATCAGGTGGCCTCTTTGAAGGCGCTGTTGGATGCCTGCCGCAAGTATCCGTTAAGGCCCCACCGACGCCTGACATTCGAGTACGTCTTGCTGAAAAATGAAAATGACAGCGAACAGGACGCGTTGCGCCTTGCCGCTCTCGTCCGCAATATCCGCTGTAAGATTAATCTGATTCCGTTTAATGAATTCCCCGGAAGTCCACTTCGACGGCCTTCCGAGGCAACGATTTTGCGGTTCCAGAGCATCCTGACCGGCCGCGGTCTCGATGTGTTCATCCGCAAAAGCAAGGGGCGGGAGGTGCTGGGCGCGTGCGGTCAGCTCGGCTCTCTCTCGTCGGGTCTTCTGCAGCCACGACGGGACCGGGCGAGAACCAGCCCGCTCAAGCCTGCCCTGGCCTCCTTCTGAATGAGCCCCGCGATGATCATCGGCCGCTGTCTTGGCCATTGTCTGGCCCTGGCCGGATCGGTGTTGGTTTTCTCCCTGGTCGCCTCGGCTGAAGAACCACGGGTGAAGGAATATGCACTGACCAATGGCATGAAGGTTTTGATCGTGGAGGAGCCGAAAGCGCCGGTCATTACCGTGCAGATCTGGTACAAGGTCGGCTCGCGCAATGAAGTGATGGGCCGGGCGGGCCTGTCACATATGCTCGAGCACATGATGTTCAAGGGGACCAAGAAATACGGCAAAGGCGAATTCTCGAAGATCATCAAGAAAAACGGCGGCAATGACAACGCGTTCACGAGCCAGGATTATACGGCGTATTTTGAGAACCTGGCGGCGGACAAGCTTGCACTGGCCCTCGAACTTGAAGCTGACCGGCTCCAAGGGCTCCTGCTCGACAACAAGGAATTTCAGCTCGAGCGCGAAGTCGTCAAGGAAGAGCGGCGATTGCGGACCGAAGACAACCCGCAGGCGTATTTGGTTGAGCAGATGTTCGCGCAGGCCTTCATGGAACACCCCTATCACTGGCCGATCATCGGCTGGTTCAATGACTTAAATGCCATGACCCGCGAAGATCTCAAGGCTCATTACGAAGAATATTACGTGCCAAACAACGCCACGGTGGTCATCGCGGGAGATGTGAAAGCGGAGGCGGCCCTCCCGCTCATCAAACAGTATTTCGAGGGAATACCCAAAGGGCGAGTCCCCGCCCCTCAAGAGATCGTGGATCCGCCGCAGAAGGGCGAGCGGCGCATTCTGGTCAAGCGCGAGGCGCAGTTGCCGTTTATCTATCTCGGCTACAAGGTCCCCAATTTCAGAAGTTCCGACGTGCACGCGCTGGCCGTGGTCGAGAACCTTCTCTCGTCGGGCAAAAGCTCCCGTTTGTACGATGCGCTCGTGTATCGAAAGAATCTGGCCTTGGCCGTGGGCGCCAGCTACAGCGAACTCTCGGCCGACCCTGAGCTGTATAGCGTCTACGCGGTGGTAAAACCTGGATCGAAGATCGAAGAGGTCGAGAAGGCACTCTTAATGGAGATTGATCGGCTCAAAAAAGAAGGCCCCACCGATAAAGAGATGCAGAAGGCGAAAAACCAGGTGGAAGCCCGGCATGTCTTCGAGCAGGATTCGATGTTCCGGCAGGCCATGCTCTTGGGGACAGCGGAAACAGTCGGAGCAGGGTGGCAGTACACGGAGAACTATGTCGAGAATCTGCGGAAGGTGACGAAAGAGGACGTCATGCGGGTCAGCCGCCAATATCTGATCCCCGATCAGCTGACCACCGGCATCCTCGTACCGGTGCAGGGCAGCCATAAATGAGGCACCCGGCTCCACGAGCCGCGGGTTGTCCGTGGCTCCTATTCACCAGAAGGGGCCTCTTCTTCACGGTTTTCTTTCTTTCCGTCCTGACCGGTAGTCCCGGCTCGGCGGCGGATATTAAACCATCCCGTACGGTCATGCCGAACGGCCTGACGGTCTTGATCCTGGATCAGCCGTTTCTTCCGCTCGTCACAGTCAACGTGCTTGTGAAAGCCGGAGCCGTCAGCGATCCCGATGCGGTCTCGGGATTATCGTCGATGGTCGCCCAAATGTTGGACGAAGGCACCAAGACCCGAAGCGCGACCCAAATCGCCCAGCAGATTGAATTCATCGGCGGCGAGATGGCCTTTAGCGGCACAGATGATTTTACCACCGGCACGCTACGGGTGCTTAAAAAAGACCTGGACCTCGGCTTCACGCTGCTGTCAGACGTTCTGAGGCATCCGGTTTTTCCTGAAAAGCAGGTCGAGCGGGTGCGCGGCCAAGTGTTAGGCGAGCTCCAAGGAGAAAAAGAACAGCCGGCGATCATTGCCGACAAGGCCTTTGAGGCGATGGTCTTTGAAGGCCATCCTTACCGCCGTCCGTCCAACGGCACCGAGAAGACCGTTTCGCGCATTGCCCGTAAAGACCTGGTGGAGTTTCATCAGACCTACTATCGTCCGAACAACACAATCATTGCCATTGTGGGCGACGTCCGCGACGCTGACGCGCTCGCACTGGTCAAAAAGTATCTCGCAGATTGGGTCCCCAAGAATGCCCTTCCGACAAAATTTTCCGCGCCGGCGCCTCTTACCCAGCCGAAGATCAAGCTGATCGACAAAGAGCTGACGCAGGCGAATATCATCCTCGGCCATGTAGGGATCGAACGCAGCAACCCCGACTTCTATGCCGTGTCGGTCATGAACTATATTCTTGGCGGCGGGGGATTCTCCTCTCGTCTGGTCAATCGGATTCGGGACGAGCTCGGCCTCGCTTATGATGTGGATAGCGGTTTTCAGGCAAACGTGATGCCCGGCCCCTTTGCGGTGCGCCTTCAAACCCGAAACGTCGCCGCCATGCAGGCCATTACCGGCGTGCTCCAGGAGATCAAGCGCATCCGCACTGAGCCGGTCAGTGATCAGGAACTGGCGGACGCCAAAGCTTATTTGGTAGGCAGCTTTCCGTTACGACTCGACACCACCGTGAAGCTGGCGGCCTTGCTCACGCTGATCGAGCTCCATGGCCTTGGCCTGAGCTACTTTGAGGATTACCCCAAGGCCATTATGGCCGTGACCAAAGAGGACGTCCTGCGGGTTGCAGATAAGTATTTGCATCCTGAGGCTTACGCATTGGTGGTCGTGGCCAAGCTGGCCGAGGCCAAAATCGGTCCCGAGATCGCTCAGTGAATCCCGTCGGCCACCACATAGCGCAGATGAATAGGCTCAGCGAGATCGTGTCGGACCTCGGATCAACACTCGTCGCTTTCTCAGGCGGAGTCGACAGTACGCTCGTCCTTAAGGTGGCGCATGATCTGCTCGGAGACCGCGCCCTCGCTGTGACCGCCGTCTCCCCTACCTTTCCTGCCGTCGAGCTCGAATGGGCGCGCCGGCTTTGCCGCGACATCGGCGTCCGCCACCTGATTCACACTACCGACCAGTTGCACGATGCCGAGTTCGTTCAAAATACTGCCGCCCGATGCTATCGGTGCAAAATCGACCTGTATTCAGCCCTCGTGCCGCTCGCGGCGCGCATGGGATTCGCCTTTGTCTGTGACGGCACCCAGCTCGATGATCTGGGGGATGACCGGCCGGGAATGAGAGCCGCGCACGAATACGGGGTGCGCAGCCCCCTGGTGGAGGCCCGTCTTGGGAAGGCGGCTATCCGGATTGCCGCCCAAAGTCTGGGGCTGGCGAATTGGGATAAGCCCGCGGCCGCCTGCCTTTCCTCGCGCATCTCGCGCGGCGAATTGATCACACTTGACCGGCTACAACGAGTCGAAGATGCCGAGGCCTTTTTGCTTCATGAGGGCTTTCGGCAGGTCCGCGTGCGGGACTCATCGGGCAGGGCTCGGGTCGAAGTGGGACAGGATGAACTAGGACGGTTATTTGAGCCGGCCATCCGGGAACGGTTGACCCTGAGGCTCATTGAACTTGGCTTTAAAGAGGTCACGTTGGATCCTCTTGGTTACCGCCAGGGCAGCCCAAGTCCAACAGCCATAGCCTAGCCCATTCAACTTCTTCTCCGCCGCACCCCTCTCTTCCTTCCCACTTAAGTCCAGTTGCAATTCCCCACGGCGTCTAGATTAGAATACGCTCCAAAGATTTCCATGCTGTTCACCCGCCCGGTTTCCCGGGACGTCAAAGAGGAGGCGACGAATGCCTGTCTATGTGAGCCTAGTGAAGTTCACGCGCGATGGCATCATGACGATGAAGGATCAAGGGGTTTCCAGGTCCGATGCCGTCAAACACAACGCCGAGGGGCTGGGTGGGAAACTCTTGAACGCTTATTATTGTTTGGGCGAATACGACGTGGTGGCTATTTGGGAGTTTCCGGACAATAAAACCGCCATGAAAGCGGCGGTCAAGAACGCCGCCATAGGGCACATCCAGATCAGCACGATGCCCGCAGTACCGCGCGAGGAATGGGCCGGCCTCTTGAGCGAAGTGTTCAGCGGCCAAAAGAAAAAGTAACGCTCACGACTTCTTGTAGTCACGGGCCACTGCAGAGAGGGTTTCCTCCGCGAAGCGCTTGTGGTCGGCGTCTGTCAGGCTTCGCTCAATCACTTTCTCGGCCACTCGAAGCGCAAGATCAGTGGCATAGCCACGCACGTCGTCCAAAGCTCGGCGCCGTTCCTGATCGATCTCTCGGGCCGTGCTGGTCCGGATTCGCTCTGCCTCCTGCGTGAGCCGCCGCTCATTCTCCTCTAACAGATGTTGCGCCCGGAGCTTCGCCTGCTCCACCAACGCTTCGGCTTCTTTCTGCGCCCCCTTCATTTTGATTTCATACTCGGCCATCCGGCGCTCCGCCTCGATCCGCTGCCGCTCGGCCGCTTCGATGCTGTCGCGGATTTTGCGCTCGCGGGCGTCCAAACCCTCCAGGATAGGCGGAAACGCGTACTTGGCCAGCACGAAAAACAGAATCGCAAAGGAGACGATCTCCCAGAAGATCAGGGACGCAAAAAAGTGCGTTTCAAACTGCGGCATCGGTGATCCCTTTCGTGTGGATTACTTCCGCAGACCCATGATGATGAACGCAATGACCAACCCGTACAGCGCGATCGCCTCGACCAGCGCGAAGCCGATCCACATATATTTGGCAATCCGGCCTTCAGCTTCGGGTTGGCGTGCCACTGCCTCGATCATCTTGCCGAAAATAAAGCCGATTCCGATCCCCGCGCCGGCGAAGCCGGCGGCCGCAAGGCCCATCCCTATAAACGCAGCAGCTACACTATCCATTCACAATTCTCCTTTCGATCCCCTCAAACCCTAATGCGCTTCTTCCGCATGGCCATGAAGATTAATGGCATCCCCGAGATAGACACAGGTCAAAATTGTAAAAATGTATGCCTGAATAAATGCGATACCGACTTCCAGGACAGAGATGGCGACCGTAAAGGCGAACGGCAGCCACCCGATCAGCAGCGGTAATGAGAGCGCCATCCCGAAGAGGACGGCGAGGATGGTGTGCCCCGCCGTCATATTGGCAAAAAGCCGAACGGCCAAGGCAAAGGGACGCGCCAGCTGGCTGATCAATTCGATCGGCATCATCAATGGGAGCAACAATGGCGGCGTGCCCGGCGGAATCAGGATCTGGAGGAACTTGATGCCGTGGTAGGCAAAGCCGACCACAATGCTCATCGTATAGACGAACAGGGCAAAGGCCGCGGTGACCACGATCTGGCTGGTCACGGTGTACGATCCGGGAATAAGACCCAGGAGGTTCGCGAATAAGATGAAGATGAACAAACTTGCAATGAACGGGAAGAACGCCATCCCCTGCTTGCCCATCGTATCGAGGATCATTCCTTGGATAAACTCCACCAGCATTTCTGCAGCACTCTGCAAGCGGCCGGGAACCAGTCGCCGCTGCCGGCCGGCTGCGATTAGAAACCACGCCGCGAGCGCGATCACAACCCACATCATAATCACGGCCTTGTTCAGGGAGATATCAAGACCGAACAGTGAAATATTCAGATACGGATGCAGTTCAAACGGATGGAGAGGACTTTCCTGCATCAGAGACGCGACGCCATTCGATAGATGTTGAGAAGACCCGCGGACATGCCCAGGAAGAGGCCAATGACGGTCAACCAGGGGCTGGCCCCGAAATACCAATCCCCCAGGTATCCCAGCCCTCCGCCGACAATCAAGGCGGCAACGAGTTCAACGCCGATCCGTCCGGCGAGCGACAGACCTTTCCGAAAATCGTTGGGCTGCTCGTTCAGCGTGCTGTGTCCGAAAAATCGCGCGCATTCAAACAGAATTGCCGTGAGATGTCAAGATAACACGCCGCGGCGGGGTCCGAATGGGCACTGTTGCCCGCCTCACTTCGCTACGCTAAGATTATCCACCATGTCGTTTCTCTCAAAGGAAGCCTTTCTTGAGGCCCCTTCCCCGGTCCCTTTAGCCATCGTCTTGACGCTGCCGGCGTGCTCGACCTTTGAGCTGTATGAGCGGCTCGTCGCTCACGATGCCTGCCCGGTGCTTTTGGAAACCGCCGGAAGAGAAATTCAGGGATACTCCATCATTGCCTCGGCGCCTTCTCGCATTTTTCGGGTAACCGGGGCGAGGCTCGAATGCCTCGAATCCGCTGGTGGGTGTACCATCATTCAGCGCGATCCGTTCTCCGCCCTTCGGGACCTGATTTCCCGCATGGCCCTGCCCCGCCCGTCCGGATTTCCCCCCTTTTTCGGCGGCGCCATTGGATATTTCGGCTACGACTTCGTTCACTGGTTCGAGCGTCTCCCCCGACGCATCCCCGAGGACCTCGGCCTCCCCGAAGTCGAACTTGCCTTTTTCGAGCTTGTGGCCGTGATCGATCAT
>DASXSU010000083.1:0-9425 GCA_036505795.1 Nitrospirales bacterium | reverse complement strand
CGAGGCCTTCTCGGCCGTTTCGCTGGCGATTAATCGGGAACTGGGGTTGGACCCCGCCAAGGTCAATGTGAACGGCGGAGCGGTAGCGCTGGGCCATCCCCTTGGCGCAACGGGCGCACGCATTCTCACAACACTCCTCTACGCGCTGGAGGCGAGAGGCGGGCGCCGTGGAATCGCGAGTCTGTGCATCGGTGGAGGTGAGGCGCTGGCGGTGGTGGTAGAGCGGGGATGAATTTTGCAGGGCGTGTCGCCGAACAGCCCGTCCGTCCTCGCACCCCGCCCGGTGTAGGGACCCCGCTGCGGGTGGACAGGCTATTCAGCGCCACCAGCAAAATTCTGGAGGGTGCTGTGAAGGTCTAGGAGATAAAGAGGGTCGGGGTGGAGCGGTGATCAACAACCTCGCGGGACCTGCCGCCGAGCAGCCGGGGCACCCGTTGCTCTTCGGATGCAACGGGTCACCAGCTCGCTCCGCCAACTACCCGTTGCATTTGGCCGAGCAACGGGTTCCCCGGCAAGTCGCTGCGCTCGCCAGGGCGCCCGCTCGGCGTCACCCGCTCGATTCTAAAGAGATGGGGTATGCGCTGGTAGGAACGAATGTGAATTGTGCGGGTCCTGCCGCCGACCACCTCCACCGGCTTCATTTCTTCCAGGCGGTGGAGGGCCTCCGGTCGGCGTCACCCGCCCTTTTCTCAGATATGGTGGGTGTGAAGGTCGGGGAGAGCGAGAGGTTGGGGTGAAGATAGAGGAGATTAAGAGTATCGCGGTGGTGGGCGCAGGTCAGATGGGGCGAGGAATCGCTCAGGTCATCGCCGCGGCCGGCTGGGACGTGCTGTTGTGTGATGTCAACGATGCGGTGCTTGCCTCGGGAGTCAGGAAAATACGTGAAGGGTTTGCGAAGTCGGTCGAGAAGGACAGTCTGACCAAGGAGCAGTCCGATGCGGCGCTGGGCCGGATTCGTACTGCTGTCCGCCTGGATCTGGTGGCCGATACCCAGTTTGTGGTTGAAGCGGCCCCTGAGAGTGCGGATCTGAAACTGGACCTGTTCAAACGCCTTGGGCTTCTGTGTAAGCCGGAGGCGATTCTGGCAAGCAATACTTCCTCCATCTCAATTACCAGGCTGGCCACGGCATCCGGCCGGGCGGCTCAGGTGATCGGCCTGCACTTTATGAATCCCGTGCCGGTGATGCGGCTGGTCGAAGTCACGCGAGGGATGGACACGTCCGATGAAACCGTCGCACTGGCACTGGAGGTCATCAAGCGTCTGGGCAAAACGCCGGTCATCTCCAAGGACGCGTCGGGCTTTATTGTAAACCGCGTCCTCATGCCGATGATCAATGAAGCCATCTTTGCCCTGCAGGAAGGCATAGGGGCGCCTGAGACGATTGATCTGGCGATAACTGAAGGGCTTAATCATCCGGTCGGGCCCCTGGCATTGGCCGACCGGATCGGTCTGGACACGGTATTGGCCATTTGCGAGGTCCTGCATCAAGACTTCGGCGATCCGAAGTTTCGCCCTTGCCCTTTGTTGCGCAAATATGTAGAAGCCGGCCGCCTGGGGAGAAAAACCGGCCGGGGTTTTTATACATACGAGGGGCACTGAGATGGATTTTTTTCTGTCCGACGAACAGAAGGCGACTCGCGCTACCGTACGCGAGTTTGCCGCGAAGGAGATCGCTCCACATGCCCAGCGGTTTGACGAAGAAGGCGCCATCCCGAAAGGGCTCTTCGACAATATGGCCGCCCTCGGGCTTCTGGGAATGTGCGTACCGCGTGAATACGGAGGCGCCGGCAAGGATTATCTCTCGTACATCATTGCGCTCGAGGAAGTCTGCCGGGCTTCGGCAAGCGTCGGACTTGCAATGACTGTGAACAACACGCTGTACGGCGACCCGTTGCTGCGTTACGGGACCCACGAGCAAAAGCGTACGTGGCTGATGCCGGCAGCGAAGGGACACCGGCTCGGCTGCTACTGTCTCACCGAAGCCGGTTCCGGGTCGGATGCGATGTCGCTATCCACCACCGCCGTTGCCGACGGGGACGGATTTGTTCTGAACGGCGGCAAGGCCTTTATTACGAACGGTGAAATTGCCGCCAACGCGATCGTCTTCGCCACCGTCGACAAATCCAAAGGGTACAAGGGCGTGACCGCATTTGTAGTAGATAAGTCAGCCACGGGCTTCAAGGTCGTCAATAAGGGCCGCAAACTCGGGTTGCTGGCCTCCGACACCTGTGAAATCCTTCTGGAGAATGTCCAGGTGCCGGCCGATCAGGTCCTGGGCAACATCGGCGAAGGCTATAAGGTGGCGTTCTCGACGCTGGATGCCGGCCGGATCGGTATCGCAGCCCAGGCGCTCGGTATCGCGCAGGCGGCCCTGGATGCCGCCCTTGCCTATGCCAAACGGCGTTCACAGTTCGGGAAGGCGATCGCCGAGTTCGAGGCGATTCAATGGATGCTTGCCGACATGGCGACCGAAATCGAAGCGGCTCGCTTATTGACGTACCGGGCGGCGATGCTCAAGTCGCAAGGCCAGCCTCGGTATACCCGCGAAGCTTCAATGGCCAAACTCTATGCCTCCGAAATGGCGAACCGGGTCGCTTCGCATGCCGTCCAGATTCACGGAGGGTACGGTTACCGGAAGGAATATCAGGTTGAGCGATACTTCCGGGATGCGCGCGCAACGCCGTTGTATGAAGGCACGTCCGAGATTCAGCGTCTGGTGATCGCCCGCGAGTTACTCAAGGAGCCCGGGGAGTCATAGGAGCCGCGCATGGAAGACCGAAAAGAGCGATACACGTCCCTGTCTGATCTGCCAGTGGATCGAGTCTATACCGGTGAGAATCTCAAGCATTGGAGCCCGGAGAAGGATCTGGGAGAGCCCGGGACCTTTCCCTACACGCGGGGCATTCATCCGGCGATGTATAGAAGCCGTCTCTGGACGATGCGACAGTTTGCCGGATTCGGGTCCGCGGAGGACACCAATCAACGCTTTAAGTATCTGCTTCAACGCGGTCAGACCGGTCTGAGCGTCGCCTTCGACATGCCGACACTGATGGGCCTGGATGCCGACCATGCGCAAGCCAGGGGAGAAGTCGGGTATTGCGGGGTCGCCATTTCCTCGCTCGAGGACATGGAACGGCTGTTCGAGGGCATTCCGCTGGATCAAGTGACGACGTCGATGACCATCAACGGCCCCGCGGCGGTCATCTTTGCGATGTACCTGGCGATGGCGGAGCGACGCGGAATTGGTTTCGATAGGCTCGGCGGGACGATTCAGAACGACATTCTCAAGGAATACATCGCGCAAAAGGAGTGGCTGTTCCCTCCGGAGCCTCATCTGCGGCTCATCGTGGATACGATAGGTTATTGCGCGGAGCGTCTTCCGAAGTGGCATCCGATCAGCATCAGCGGCTATCACATCCGGGAGGCAGGCTCGACCGCCGTGCAGGAACTGGCCTTTACGCTCTACGACGGTCTCACCTACGTCGACGCGGCATTGAAAGCGGGACTCAACGTGGACAGCTTCGCGCCTCAACTCTCATTCTTCTTCAACGTGCACAATGACTTTTTTGAGGAGATCGCGAAGTTCCGCGCGGCGCGGCGGTTGTGGGCTCGGGAGATGGAGCAGCGCTTCCATCCGAAAGATCCGCGGTCACTCCAGATGCGTTGCCACGCCCAGACCGCCGGCTGCTCGCTCACCGCACAGCAGCCATTGAATAATGTGGTAAGGACCTCAGTGCAGGCGCTCGCCGCGATCCTTGGCGGCACGCAATCGCTGCACACCAACTCCATGGACGAAACACTGGCCTTGCCGACCGAGGAGGCCGTGAAGCTCGCACTTCGCACTCAGCAAATCATCGCGCATGAAAGCGAAGTGACGAACACGGTGGATCCACTGGCCGGGTCATATTACGTTGAATCGCTCACGAGCCGGCTTGAACAAGAGGCCCAGGCCCTGTTCCGGCGACTGGACGACTTGGGAGGGATGGTTAAGGCGATTGAGCAGGGCTTCCCTCAGCGGGAGATCCTTGAGGCGTCGCTGCGGTATCAGCGTGAAGTGGAGCGCAAGGAACGGATCATTGTGGGAGTCAATGAATATGTGGAACCAGCAGCCGCTGCCATTCCGACCTTAAAAATCGGGCCGGAGGTGGAGAAGGCGCAAGTGGATCGCCTTTCCTCGCTGCGCTTACGCCGTGACTCATTCAAGATGGCGGGCATGCTTGAGGCGTTGCAGGAAGCGGCCGCAGGCGATGAAAATCTGATGCCCTATCTTCTGGATTCCGTCAAGGCTGATGCCACGTTGGGAGAAATCTGTGCGGCATTGAAGGAGGTGTTTGGGACGTATAAGGAGCCGCTGGTGTTATGACGCTGGATCGCATGGGTCCTGTCCGCGACCAGCCCAGCCGTGCTCGCTCCGCCAAGGGCAAGCAAGTCTCTGCGCGCGGGCTGGGCGCCCGGTCGCGGCCACCCATGAGAGCTGGCCTTTGGGAGAGTGCGTTGCGGTTGGGGGAGGGTGAGAATGAGGGAGAAGAGTGAGGGGGTAAAAAGAAAGAGGGGCCTGTCGCGGGTCGGCTGTCCTGGCACACTGCCCGGTGTAAGGACCCCGCTGCGGGCGGCCTACCGGCGCTTCCCCCTGTAGGTCTTCGCAGAGGTGCAAGCGGAGGAGAAAAGAAGGAAGCTATGAAGAGCGAAGTGATCCCTAGACAACCCTCTATGATGCAGTGTCTCAGCAAGCATGCCGATAGAATGGCCCACATGGGGGGACTGGGAGTTGGAACTGAGCTCCCATCTTTTGAAAAGAATGGCGGAGCGAGAGTTCAATGAAGTGGATTTGCGCCAAATGTTGCAGAACGCCCTAGGATTTCTTGCAGATGTCGAAGAAGGGCGGTGGGTGATACGAAGCAAGCATAAACGTCGGTTGTGGAAAATCATTGTTGAGCCTGACTACGAAAGGGAGGTCTTGGTCGTAGTTACAGCCTTTCCGGCAAGCGGAGACTAAGATGAAGGACAGATATCTTGAAGTCACTTTTAGGCATGGAAAGCCATTTGCTGCCTATCTCCATTTGCCGCGGGCTGGTGAAGATCGCAGTGTTCGGACCGAAGAAGTCGGCTACGGCATGATTGTTGATTATGGAACGAATGATCAGCCGCACGGCATCGAGCTGACGGCGCCGCAGCTCGTGACCATTGAGCGCCTGAATGAAATTCTAGCAAGGCTCCAGCTGCCTGCTATGCGCGAGGAAGAGTTTGCCCCATTGTCCGTTGCATAGGAAATCAGCATGAAACTGGGGAAGTTTGACATACAGCCGGTGACGGACGGCCGATTTCGGCTGGACGGAGGAGCCATGTTCGGGGTGGTCCCGAAAGTCATATGGCAGAGATGCTGCCAGCCGGATGACCAAAACCGAATTCAGCTTGGACTCAACTGTCTGCTCATTCGAAGCGGACGCAAAAATGTCCTTATCGATACCGGCCTGGGCGATAAAGAGGATGCAAAATTTCAAGAGATGTTTGCCGTCGAGCGGATTCCGCCGCTCCGGGATTCGCTGAAAGCGCAGGGACTCAGCCCCGAAGACATTTACATGGTAATCAACACCCATCTGCATTTTGATCATGCCGGTGGTAATACGGTTCGTGAAGAAGGCAGTGTCGTCCCGACCTTCCCCAAGGCGAAATACATTGTGCAACGGGGGGAGTACGAAGACGCGGCCCGGGCCAACGAGCGCACGCGCGCCAGCTACCGCCGCGAAAACTTTACACCGGTCGCCCATGTGGACCAATGGGAGTTTGTCGATGGCGAAACTGAAGTTCTTCCAGGGGTGACAGTCATGGTCACCGAGGGGCATACGCGGTGTCATCAATCGATCAAGATCGAGTCAGAAGGCCAGGTGGCTTTTTATCTCGGGGATTTGATTCCTACTGTGTCGCATCTGCCCTTACCGTACATCATGGGATATGATTTGTACCCGCTTCAGACCCTCGAGACGAAGCGTTGGGTGTTGGATCGCGCATTAAATGAAAACTGGCTGCTGGTATTTGAGCACGATCCTCGCGTGGTGATGGGGCGAGTGCGCAAAGACATCGAAGGAAAGTATTATCTGGAGGAGGTGAAAGCGTGAGGAGACGGGGCCTGTCGCCGAACAGCCCAGTCGTGCTCACTTCAACGCAGACGATTCGTTGTGCGCGACTGGGCGCCCGTTCGGCGCCACCCGTCAGGTTCCTCGCAGACGGCGTGCTTTCTTTTCTCCAGATTGGGAGGTGTGAGGGATGATGGTGGGGACGGCGCCGCTCCGGGTGTTGTTGGGAAAGGTCGGATTGGATGGCCATGACCGGGGCATTAAACTGGTTGCGCGAGCGCTTCGCGACGCCGGCATGGAGGTCATCTATACCGGCTTGCATCAGACGCCTGAGCAGGTGGTAATGACCGCGATCCAGGAAGATGTGAACGCGATCGGGTTAAGCCTTCTCTCCGGAGCGCATAATTATCTGCTGCCTCGTGTAATCGAACTCTTGAAAGAGAAAGGGGTGGAGGACATTGTTGTGTTCGCCGGCGGCATAATCCCGGACGACGATGTTCCAAGGTTGAAGGCAGCCGGCGTGCGCCACATCTTCGGGCCTGCCACCCCGCTGGCGGGGATTGTCGATTTCTTGAGAGATCTGCGGCCATGAAACCGGTCTACATGATCAGTGGGGGCATCACGAAATTTGCGAAGACGCACCCCGACAAAGATTTTCGCCTCATGGTGAAAGAGGCATACGATTACGCGTTGCGGGACTTGCCGCGCTTCTCAAAAGACATGATCTCTGGCGCGGTCGGTTCCTATTTCTCTGACCATTTCACCCGCCAACTGAAGGCGGCCAGCATGGTGCAGGACTTTCTGGGGCTCTGCCCGAAGCCCTCGAAACGCGTGGAGGGCGGTGGGGCCACCGGCGGCCTGTGCTTTCAGTCGGCGTGGGAGGCGGTCGCGTCGGGCAGGATGCAGTGCTGTGTGGCCTTTGGCTTTGAAACCATGTCCCGAGTCAACACCTGGAAGGGTAATGAATTCATCGCGCTCGCCTCCGATACGAACTTTGATTTTCCGGTCGGCGGCTTTTATTCCGGTTATTACGCGATGATGGTTCAGCGGCATATGCATGAGTTCGGGACAACCGTGGAGCAGATGGCGATGGTGTCGGTGAAAAACCATGCCAACGCCCTCCATAACCCGTATTCGCAAAAAGCCAAGCGTCTCACGGTCAAAGAAGTGCGGGAATCACCGATGGTGGCGACGCCCTTGACCATGGAGGATATCTGCACCATGTCGGACGGCGCGGCCGTCTGCCTCCTGGCGTCTGAAGATCTTGCGGGGAAGGTCTGCGACCGTCCCGTGAGGATCACTGGCGTCGGCTCCGGCTCCGACGCCATGCGCATGGCGGACCGTCCCCATGCGAAGGTGATTTTGCTTCCGCATGAGCGGGAGTCGGACTATCGAAATCTAAAGTATCCCGGAGTGCATTCCTTCCGCGGCGGCCGCATGGCCGCGAAACTCGCTTACGAAATGGCGGGGATTGAAAATCCCAACGATGAATTAAGTTTTGTGGAGCTGCATGACGCTTACACCTCCTCGGAAATTCAAACCTACGAGGACCTGGGGCTGTGCAAGTACGGAGAGGGTGGGGGATTCGTCGAAAGCGGCCGGCCTTTTATGCCCGGCATTGACTATGGCCTAGAGTTGCCGGCGCAAGGGGGCTTACCGGTCAATCCATCCGGCGGTCTTCTTGCCTGCGGGCATCCGGTCGGCGCGACCGGCCTGATGCAGGCGGTCTTCGCCTTCTGGCAATTGCAACAGAGCATGGAAAAGCATCTGGGCAACGGCACGCTTCAAGTAAAGAACCCCAAGCGCGGGCTCATCCATTCCCATGCAGGAACAGGCACGTATATCACAGTTTCGATTCTCGAAGCGGTGTAATAAACGGGGACAGATTTATTTTCCATAACTCACCGATGGCACGGAGAAAAATAAGAATGGAAAATAAGCCTGTCCCCTTTCGGAGAGGTTGACGATGGAAGAAAAGGGAACAATTCTTTACGGCATCGACCCGTTGATCCTGCGCGACCACTACGAAATCGACTATCACCACAGCTACGCCCAGGATTCGCCTTTCTTTGTCGGGCTCAGCAAGGGGAAACTGCTCGGGTCGCGCTGCACCGCTTGCGACTACGTCTTCGCCACCCCGCGCGCCTATTGCATGCAATGCGGGGCTGCTACTGAATGGCGCGAAATACCTTTGATCGGCCGTATCCATACCTTCACCACCTGTTACTACGGTGGCGAGGCGTTCCTGAAGGAGACCCCGTTTACTCTGATCCTCGTAGAATTTGACGGCGCCGACACGCTCTTCTTGTCGCGGCTCAAGAACTTGCAGCCGGACCTGGTTTGCATCGGGCTGCCGGTCGGCGCGCGCTTTGCGAAGACTCCCTCTTTCAAAGTGACCGACGTCTGGTTCGAGCCACTGGATTCTGCCGGGAGTAGATGAATGGAGCTTGAAACGCTCGCAGGACGGGTCAAAGCGGGGGACACGCATGGGGTGTCCCGCCTGATTACGTTGATCGAAAATCAGGACGCGAGCGGCGTCGCCGTCCTGAAACGATTGCAACCCTCGGCTTCAAAGGCGGCGGTGATCGGCATTACAGGGTATCCTGGAGCCGGGAAGAGCTCTTTGATCGCACAGCTGGTGACAGCCTATCGACAGCAAAAAAAGAAGGTGGCGATTCTGGCGGTCGATACGTCGAGCCCTATCACCGGCGGCGCTATTCTTGGGGATCGTATCCGCATGCAGGAGCACGTTCTCGACCCGGGTGTTTTTATCCGCAGCATGGCGTCGCGAGGACGGTATGGCGGAGTTGCGCAAGGCACCGGCGACGCCGTGGACGTTCTGAAAGCCGCCGGATTCGACATCATCTTCGTCGAAACCATCGGGGTCGGACAGGCTGACGTAGAGGTGGCGTCCATTGCGAACACCGTCGTGCTGGTCGTGACACCCGGGCTGGGTGATGAGATTCAGGCAATGAAAGCGGGTATTCTGGAAGTGGCGCATATCGTCGTCGTCAATAAAGCCGACCGCGAAGGGGCCGATGCTACCGTCCGTGACCTCACCGAATCGGGTCTTCGCGTGGTGCGCACGATGGCGCTCAAGGGGGAAGGACTACCTGAACTGATTCAAGCGATAGCGGAGCATCAACGGCTGCTGGATCTGCAGGCCGCAACGAGTAGAACATAGGATGCAGGTACCCGTATCATTTAGATTCAGGTAAGGATTTCTGAGGTTTTGCGCTCGCGCAATTGCCATTTCCGTCTTTCTTGCCGGTCATGGCAGTCGCGATAAATCTAAGCACTTGCCGTTCAATGAGATCGCGTTGTTGATCAGTGAGTGGATCCTCGCCGGG
>DASXSU010000082.1:0-4007 GCA_036505795.1 Nitrospirales bacterium | reverse complement strand
TTCGTGACATTGTTGGCCAGCGAGCGGCCGATGAGAAATTCCATCGAAAGATAGTAAACGCGCTTGGGGTTCTCGCCCTCATAGGCTTCATCGGTACACACCCATCGCTGCGAAAGAATATCGCGCACGGAGCGGGCGACGGCCTCAAAACGCTCTCGAGCTCCGATCGTCGTCACTTCCATCACGTTGTCAAAGACGAGGTGGCGCTCATAGAGCGCATCGTTCGTTCCGGTGAACTGAACCGGCCCGCAGCCGTATTGCTCAAGAAGCTTCTTCATATCGTCGGATTTTGTTGATGTCGCGGAAGCGGACGTCTTTTGTTCTTGTGCTTTCATCGCATTAATCCTTGACTTGAGTTTCCGTTGACCAAAGGTCTGACCGTGAGACTAGCCTAGGCTAGCAGGGTGCTGAAAAACTCTTTCGGAGTCCTTCGACGCTGCTCAGAGCCTGCACTGAGTGAGTCTATCGAAGTGACGAATCCCGGTGTTTTGACTTCTATTGAAGTTTTTCCGTTCATGGGTGAGGCTCTCGAACCATTCCGAACCTTTTTTCAACCTGCCAGATCTAAAATGGCCACTTCCAATCCGTGATCTCGGGACGATCGACGCCGAACTCGTAGGCGTGTTCTTTGGCCGCGATCTGCTGGTTGACTAGCGCCTCGCGAACGCCGGCGCCTGTGACGCGGAACCGCGGGATCCGGTCAATCGCATCGATGCCGAGGCTAAAGCGATCGGTCTGATTGCGGATGGCAAGCTCTAACGGCGTGTTGATGTTGCCCTGTTCCTTGTACCCGCGCACGTGGATGTTGTGCTGACCCGGCCTGCGGTAGGTGAGGCGGTGGATCAGCCACGGGTAGCCGTGAAAGTTGAAGACCACGGGCTTATCCGGGGTGAAGAGCGCCTCGAACTCGCAATCTGTCAGACCGTGCGGGTGTTCGGTATTTGGTACTAACCTGAACAGGTCAACGACGTTCACGAACCTGACCTTCACGTCGGGCAAGTGCTGGCGAAGCAGAGCGGTGGCGGCCAAGGACTCGATTGTCGGCACGTCGCCGCAGCTCGCCATGACCACGTCGGGTTCGGCGCCTTGGTCATTGCTGGCCCAGTTCCAGATTCCGGCGCCCTTCGTGCAGTGCGCGATCGCCGCCTCCATGTCTAGATACTGCAAGTGCACCTTCTTGTCCGCGACGATCACGTTGACGTAGTTGATGCTGCGGAGGCAATGGTCGGCGACCGATAGTAGAGAGTTGGCATCGGGCGGCAGGTAGATGCGCACAACGCTGGGGCTTTTGTTGGCTACCACGTCGAGAAAGCCTGGGTCCTGGTGTGTGAAACCGTTGTGATCCTGCCGCCACACCAGGCCGGTAATCAGCAGATTGAGCGATGATATCGGGGCGCGCCAAGACAGCTCGTTGCACTTTTCCAACCACTTAGCGTGTTGATTGAACATCGAGTCGACAACGTGAATGAAGGGCTCATAGCTGTTGATCAGTCCATGCCGGCCGCTCAAAATGTAGCCCTCCAGCCACCCTTCGACGGTGTGCTCGCTGAGCATCTCCATGACGCGGCCGTTCGGGGCAAGCTCCCCGCCGTCGGCGTCTTCCGGGAAGTACTCGCCGAGCCAAACTTTCTTGCCGACTTCGTAGATGGCTTGGAGTTGGTTGGACTCCGTCTCGTCTGGCCCGAAGACCCGGAAGCTCTGCATGTTCTGTCTCATAACTTCGCGGAGAAAGTTGCCGAGGGTCGGGACGCTGCCGGCCAGGGTCGCGCCGGGTTTCTTGACTTCAACGGCCGAGTTGCGAAAATCTGGCATCTCCAGGGGCTTGCGCACCAAACCACCATTCGCGATGGGGTTGGCGCTCATCCGCTTGCTCCCTTTTGGCGCCAGAGCTTTTAATTCAGGGATTAGCCGTCCTTCTCGGTCGAAGAGCTTATCCGGCTCATAACTGCGCATCCAGCTTTCCAGGAGCTTCAGATGATTGGGGTGGGTGGCGATGTCGGTCAGCGGGATCTGGTGCTCTCGCCAGAAGCCTTCCAGGTAATGTCCATCCACCTGCCGCGGGGCCGTCCAGCCCTTGGGGCTACGGAGAATGATCATCGGCCAGCGCGGCCGGAAAGCCTTTCCGGTACGACGCGCCTCCTCTTGGACCTTGCGGATCTCCAGGACACAGTGTTCCAGGGTGGCGGCCATCGCCTGGTGCATGCTGCGGGGGTCGCTCCCTTCGACAAAATAGGGCGTGTACCCGTAGCCGACGAACAGCGCCTCCAGCTCCTCATGGCTGATGCGGGCCAAGAGGGTAGGGTTATTGATCTTGTACCCGTTGAGATGCAACACCGGCAGCACCGCGCCGTCGGTGATTGGGTTGAGGAACTTGTTACTATGCCAGCTAGTGGCGAGGGGGCCTGTTTCAGACTCACCGTCGCCCACCATTACAAGAGTGATCAAATCGGGGTGGTCGTAAACTGTCCCGTAGGCATGCGAGATACTATAGCCCAGCTCGCCACCCTCATGGATGCTGCCCGGCGTTTCGGGAGTAGCGTGGCTGCCGATCCCGCCAGGGAAAGAGAACTGTTTGAAGAAGCGCCGCATTCCCGCGGCGTCTTCACTCTTGTCGGGATAAATCTCCGAATACGTCCCCTCGAGGTACGCCTGGGACAGGACAGCCGGCGCGCCGTGACCGGGCCCGGAGATGTAAATCGCATTCAGGTCGTACTTGTTGATCAGCCGGTTGAAGTGAATGTAGGTAAAGGCTTGGCCGGCATCCGAGCCCCAATGGCCTAGCAGTCTAGCCTTGGTCTGCTCGAGCTTCAGCGGTTCTTGTAACAACGGGTTGTCTTTGAGATACAACATACCCACGCATAGGTAGAGGCTGGCCCGCCAGTATGCGTCGATCTTGTCCAGCTCGTCGGGACTGAGCGGGGCGCCCTTGACTGTCGAGCGAGCTGTGCCGTACGCGGAGATTGCTCCGTCATCACTAATTTCCTTTGTTATAGTTGCCACGATTCTAATGCTCCTTTCGCGGGTTATGCCCGCATTGCCCCATCGGGGCTGATTTCGTTTATTATTGATTTAAGGCATGTTCGTTTCCTGGTGGCTGGCTTATCGACGAACCAACCAACTGCCGCGTCTCGCGCATGATGGTCAAATCCTCACGCGTGGCGATGACGAGGATACGCACCACCGAGGCTGGCTTGGCAACATCAGCGTCCGGCTTGCAAGTTTGGTTAGCGGTTCGGTCGAGCTCCAGCCCTAGATAGTTCAAGTTCTCGCAGACCCGCTCGCGGATCTCCGCCGCATGCTCGCCCACACCCGCAGTGAACACCAAGGCATCGACGCCGCCGAGCGTCGCCGCCATTGCGCCGACCGTTTGCCGGATCCGATGGACATAAACTTCAACGGCGAGTCGAGCGTCCGGATTGTGTGGCAGCTCCGACAGAACCTGGCGCATGTCGGAAGAGACTCCCGAGAGACCGAGCAAACCGGATTGATAATTGAGAGCGTGATCGAGCTCGTTTACGTCCAGGCCCTTGTGCCGCAACAGATAAACAAGCATGCCTGGGTCAACGGTGCCGCTGCGGGTACCCATCATCAGACCCTCCAAGGGCGTGAAACCCATAGAGGTATCGACACAGATGCCGTTACAGACCGCCGACACGGACGCGCCATTCCCCAGATGGGCAATAATGAGCCGCAAGTCCCGCCGGCCGATCATCTCTGTCGCCCGGCCGGCGCAGTAAAAATGACTCAATCCGTGGAAACCATAACGGCGCATGCCCCATTCGCGGGTCCACTTCTGCGGCACCGGATAGGTTCGGGCCGCCTCGGACAGGGTTGCGTGGAAGGCCGTGTCAAACGCCGCTACCTGCGGGACCTTTGGCAGGACTTGCTCCACCGCTGTAATGCCGTCCAAGCTGGCCGGGTTGTGGAGCGGCGCCAGTTCTGCCAGTTCTCCGATCACTCGCTTGACCTCTGGCGTGATCCGCACCGCGGCGGTGTACCGCTCGCCG